>NZ_SMMF01000765.1:0-8159 GCF_009711355.1 Roseibium sp. RKSG952
GCAAAAGCCTGTCAGCAACGCGAATCTCGTTACACAGCCTAAAGGCATGCGCTTCGCTAAAAATCCCTATCCCTTGAGGCAGGGAAGGCGTTAACTTGTCGGTGACCGAACTCGACCGCCTCGTTGACGTCGATGGAGGCTATTCGGCTTACGCCGCGTTCCGCCATCGTCACGCCGTACAGCCTGTCGCAGTTCGCCATTGTCAGCGGGTGATGCGTGACGACGAGAAAGCGCGTGCTGTCGTCCAGAGCCATCTCCTTTACCAGCCGGCACAGGCGATCGACGTTGGCATCGTCGAGTGGCGCGTCGACCTCGTCCAGAACGCAGACCGGAGCCGGACGGATCAGGAAGGCGGCGAAGATGAGCGCGATAGCGGCCATGGCCTGCTCTCCCCCCGACATCAGGGACATCGTCTGCATCTTCTTGCCCGGCGGACTGGCGTAGATCTCCAGGCCTGCCTCCAGGATGTCCTCCGATCCGGACAACTTCAGATGCGCCTCTCCGCCTTCGAAAACCCGGGTGAATAACTCCTTGAAGTTTCCGTCCATCAGCGCGAAGGATTCAATGAGGCGCGCTCTCGCTTCGGTATCCAAGTCTCCGATCAGCTTCCTGATCAGCGAAACCGCCTCCCGCAGCTCGGTGACGGCCTGTTTCGCTCCGCCGAGCTTCTCCTCGATCTCCGAAGCCTGCTCCTCCGCCAGGAGATTGACGGTGCCAATATTGTCCCGCTCCCTAACCAGACGCGCCACGCGCGCGTCGCAAGCTTCCACCTCCGGCAATTCGGCATCGACATCCACGCCCGCGATCCCTGGCAATTCGGCGGTCTCACAATTGAGACGCTCCCTTATTTCGCGGTTCAATTCCTCCAGGGCCTCGGTCCCTGCCTTCAGCTCGGCCAAGATCGCCGCGCGGTCCTCCCGAACGACGCTAACCTCTTCCGTCCTCTTGCGAACCTCGTCTCGTCCGTCCACTATCTCCTTCTCGATCGCTGACGCGCTCTCCGAAGTGGCGGCGAATTCTTCGCGAGCCTCCTGAAGACGATCTACCAGACGCTGTCCGGCATCCGGCGCGAGCGCTTCGGACTCCTCGCAAGCCGCAACTTCCTCTGCGTATTCCTGCAATCTTTCGTTCAGCTCCGCAATCAAGGCCGCCGCAGTTCTCGCTTTCTCGTCCGCCTTGGCGATCCGGCGGCGAACATCTACGAGCTTCGTCTTCCGAAGGTCGCTCTCCCGGTTCACCAAATCCAGTCGAGACCTCGCCGCACTTTCCAGTGCGACCCTCTCCGCATGCTTTTCCTTGGCTTCGGTCAGCGCCGCCACGTCGGTCCCCGCATCCATCGCCTCCGTCATATCGACGACGGCGGACTCTAGATCCGCGCGGACGACATCCAGTTCCTCGATAATTGACGGCAGGATGTCCTCCGCAGCCTTCAACGAAGAAAGAGCTTCCGATTTTTCAGTCATGGCCTTTGCGTTTGCCTTCTCCATCTCGGCGATTTGACGTCGAAGCCGCATTTCCTCCTCTCGCAAGGATCCGTATACCTCCTTAGTGTCGGAGAGGGTCTTGGCCGCCTCATCCCGCGCTTTCTGGGCCGTGCCCACCGCGACCTCGATTCGGGGCAGCTCCTCTCCGAGAGCCCTTATTCTTGCCGAACGCTTGAGATCCTGTTCCGCCGCACCCTCCTTGTCGGAGCAATATCCGTCCCAGCGGTAGAGCCTCCCGTCCATCGTGACGATCGACATGCCCTGCTTAAGCTGACGGACATGTTTGGTCGCCTGATGATCGTCCTTCGCTACTCCGACCGCCTTCAACGCTGGCAGGACGAGTTCCGATCCCGACACGTATCTCGAGAGAGGAGGTAGCCATTCCGGTCCCTTGACATCGAGGCGGGTTCCGTTCCAGTGTCTTCCCGACGCTTCGTCCGTGCCTGCATTCAACCCCTCTCCGAGCGCCGCAGCCAAGGCTCTTTCGTACCCCTCATGAACAATGAGTGTCTTCGCAAAACCTTCACCGGCATCGGAATTCAAGCCCACAAGGATCTCCAACTCCGCACGGAGAGCCGCCGCTTGCGCGCTTTTTTCAGACAAGACGGCATTTGTCCGGGAAACGTCTTGTTCCTTCTCCGGAAGAAGGTCCGCCAACTCCAAGGCTCTCACGGACGTTTCCTCGATGCGTTCCCTCATTTCGAGAATGGCATCCGAACCATCTGTCATCCCCGCGATGCGCTCCTTCAAGGAGGCGATCCTCTCGGCCATCTGGTCTCGACGAACCTCGTTCTGCATCAGGCGCGCCTTCAAGTCGTCATGACGGCGCCGCAACGCCTGCTGCCTCTCCCTCAAAGCGGCCGCGCCCGCTTCCAGAGCCCGAAGGGTATCGGCCGCCTCAAGCGCCTCCCTGTGCGCCCTTTCATGTTCTTCAGTAGCTTCGGAGATGGCCTTCGCCCCATAAAGTTCGTCCTCCTCGAGCATTTCGATCTCGTCCTTGAGACCGGAAGCCTCTTCCGCCGTGTCGGCGTTCTCCTGGCGCGTTCTCTCCAAATCCACCTTCGTCCGAGACACGTTTCTTTTCGCAGCTTCTAGCGCCTTTTGCGCGGCAGCTATTTCTTTGTCGAAGGTATCGACAGCCGCTTCCGCGAGTGCGAGTGCGGTTTCCGCCTCTCTTTTTCCCGACATGATCGGCTCGGCCTGAAGCTCCGTTTCGGCCAAAGCCTCCTCAGTCTTCTTAAGAGCCAAAATCGCCCCTGCTGCGCGCTCCTCGTTCTCTTTGTGACGGTTCTGCGTGAACCTCAAACGCTCATCTGAGGCCTTCCACCGGACCAGGAACGCGATTGCTTCCGCCGACCTGATTTGGGTATCTATCGTCTTGTATCTAGCCGCCTGTCGGGCCTGTCGCTTGAGCGAGGTCAACTGGTCCGAGAGACCCTTGCCCATATCCTCCGCGCGCTCAAGATTCTGTTCCGTCGCCTTGAGCTTTATCTCCGCCTCACGCCGCCGTGCCGACAGCCCCGTAACGCCCGCCGCCTCCTCGAGGAGACTCCGTCTCTCGGAAGGCTTGGCGTTGATGATCGCGCCGACTTTCCCCTGCGATACGATAGCGGATGCCGCTGCACCCAGTCCGGCATCCTTAAACAAGGTTTGAACGTCGCGAGCGCGAGCCGTCTTGCCGTTGACCCGATAAGTGCTTCCGTCACCCCTCTGGAGACGACGCCCCACCTCTAGACTATCGGTATCGTTGAATTCAACAGGGGCCGTCCTGGCCTCGTTGTTCAGGAATATGCGGACTTCGCAGGTCGACTTCGGAGGCCTTGCGTCCGTCCCGCCAAAGATGACATCGTCCATCCCGCCGGCACGAATCTTTTTAGGCGATGCCTCGCCCATGGCCCATCGAAATCCATCCATGACGTTCGACTTGCCACACCCGTTCGGTCCGACAATCCCCGTCATGCCCTTCTTGATCTCAAGTTGCACCGGATCGGCGAAGCTTTTGAATCCGGATATCCCGATCTTGTCGACCTTCAATGGATCAATCTCCGGATGCGCGCTGTTCCCGCAGAACGTCGATTGCCGCCTGGAGGCGTTCCCGCAGATCCGGCACGGCACCGCGGATCGGTAGTTTCACGCCAGGAACGTAGATGTATGGGGTTCCGGTGATCCCGGAATTCCGGGCGATATCAAGGTTTCCGGCGACGAACCCGGCATCGTCTGTGGCACTGGCGCGGCGTAGAATATCCTGAGCCTTTTCATCACCGACGATAACGTCGAGCACCGCTCCGACGCTTCCGGGCGTCGAGGACGAACGCTGGGTCATGATGCGGTCGTGATATTCCCCGTAGAGACCGGGGTATTCCGCCCAGAGTATCTCCGAAACGGAGGCGGAGAGACGGCTGTTTGGGCCCAGGATTGGAATTTCGCGATGCACGATCTTCACGTCCGGATTTTCGGCCGCGAATTCTTTGATGACGGGATAGATGCGCTTGCAGTAAACGCAATTTACGTCCATGAACTCAATAATCTCGATGCCGTCGGCCGGGCCGATGAATGGCAGCTTCGAAGTTTCGACGATGGCATCGTGATTTTCGAAAACAAGCTTGTCCTTGTTCGCCTGATCGCGAGCCTGCTCCGCCTGCATGTGTTTCTGGATAGCCGACAGGACGAAACCTGGGTCGTCCTCGATGACGCGCCTCACGATAGCCTCTATTTCCGCGTCCGTGGGAGCTGTGGAAACCGCTGGAGGTGCGGTGGTTTCAACCTTCGTAGTGTTTTCCTCGGCAAACAGCAGGGTACTCGTGGCAAACGCCCCGAAGACAATGGCCGTCGCAGCGAGCCAAACGGATCGTGCACTCAGGATGGAGGGACGGGTGGCATCTTCGCCGTAAATGAATTTTGTGAGGTTCATGGGATTCACCAGAAAAAGAACACTGAATCCCATGGTGAACGCAAAAGCGCCCGTGTCAATCTCTCGACACGAGCGCTCACGAAATCGTTTGCTTCAACGGAACTCTTGAACTTATGCGTTCAAGGCATCCTTGAAGCCTTTGGCAATCTTGAAGCCGACGCCCTTCGAGGCGGCGATCTGGATCTTTTCGCCCGTAGCCGGGTTCCGGCCTTCGCGCGCGGCGGTCTCTTTTGGCTTGAACGTGCCGAAGTCCTTCACCGGAACTTCCTCACCGGAGGAAATAGCCGCCTTGATGGAGGCGAAAACCGCGTCCGTCGCGATTTTGGCATCTGCCTTGGAGGAGCCGGTCGCAGTAGAGACTTGATCGACGATGTCTGTGTATTTCATTTCGAATCCCTAATCGTGTTGAACAAATTTCTGAATTACACGGGAATACGGAATCCGCAACGCCAAAACGCCCGAAAATACCCGAAAGCCGCTTTTTCAGTGGAAATTCGGTGAAAACACTTGACGGTCCCCGCGGATCACGAGGTTTTTACGAAACTTTCGTCCTCGAAATCGGGATTGTCCCGCTTCATTCCCTCGATCGCCTCGTTGAGCGTGATGGGCCTGAAGTCCCAAACGTCCACGCCGACATCGATAGAACGGCCAATTCCTGGCAAGTTGCCGTGAGAATGCCCGTAAAGGTGATACGCCCCGAAATGCCTCTTCGGCCAGGCACGCAAGGAATAGTGATCCAGATAGACCGTCTTTCCCTCTACTCCGAGCGTCTTCCTGTCCACCGGCTTCGAGGACCACGGGAGTTGCAGGACTTGTCGTCCGTCGTGATTTCCTTTGACCAGATGCTTGCGACCGTTGAGAGCCGCGAATATCCGCTCAAGCCCGCTGTATTTTCCGGACCAACCGAAGTCTCCAACGACGTAGACATCGTCGGATTTACTCCGCACACGATCGTTCCAGCGTCTGATGAGCGCCTCGTGCATTTCATCGATGTCCTGGAACGGCCGGCTGCAATGCCTGATTATCTGTCTGTGTCCGACATGCAGATCGGCCGTGAAGAACGTCGCCATCAGCCGATCATCTCCTTAACGACCGGAGTCATGGTCTTTCCGTCGAACGCATCACCGAACTTATCGCGCAGCCCCTTCATGACCGTCCCCATCGCGGACTTGGGATAGGGAGCCTTGCCGAACCCTGACAGGATCGTTTGGATTTCCGACCTCAGAGCATCGTTCGAGACGGCGGCTGGAAGATAGGCAGCGAGTATTTCGAGTTCGCGGCGGGCGACGTCGCCGCGGGGATCGCTCTCATCCGGCAGGGCCTCGAGCGTCTTCTGCGAGTTTTTCATGAACGTTTTGATTTCGGCCACAGCCTCGCTGTCAGTGGTCTCCCTTTGGCCGTCGTCCTTGCCTATCTTGGCGACGGCGGCGCTCAGGGTTACCAGCAGCGACTTCGCGACCTTGTCGTCTCCCGCCTTTCTGGCAGCCATCGCATCCGATTTGATACGATCAGTCAGTGACATATCCGTATTCCTTCTGTTACGCGTTCGAATCCCTAAATACCTGGATTGACTCGGTCGGATCAGAATTAGGACATGTCCCAAGTTTTGTCGAGTCCCTCAAGCAGGATGGAACGGTCCTGGAGCGTGGGGGTGCATCGGCTCCTCGGGTTCGGGAGGCATTTTTGCCGAAAGGTGCTCCGGGATTTCATCGAGCCGCGCCCCCAGCCGCAGGGCCATTCGCGCGACGACATCGTCGACGAACCGCGCCGGAAGAAACGCGATATGATGAGGGTTGCATTCAATGACCGAAACGCAAGCCTCTCTGCACGTGACCACGCTTTCGTATGTGATCTTCGTCGTTTTGCCACAAGAAACACCCATGCCCAACTCCTTCTTGTTTGCCTAACCAATTCTCGGCCCCGGGCGTGCATGCGAGGCGAGTAAAAAGGAGGCGCAGGCCATCTTGCGACGCGCAAAACTACGCCCGGAGAACCAAAAAAATGAGCAAAGCCGCGCATCGGCCCCTATCCCTGATGCCAAAAAAAGATGCATCCCACTTGCTTGATGCAGTTGTCGAGCACCGGCGGCGCTAGAATTATCTGAACTGTGCGCTAGAAACCCCGTCCTTTGGAGCGGGGAAGACGTTAATCTATCAACGAGGGAAACATGTCCACGAAACTTGAAACCTGGGCACGAAACGCAGCCTTCCAGTACGTAGAACGGTTCGCAACAAGCGAAGCGAATTTGCGCAGCGTTCTGGAACGAAAGGTAAGGACGAGGAAGATGCAGGGACAAATACCCGAGGACGTCGATCCGACCGATGCGATCTCCGGTGCCATTTCCTTTCTGGTGGAAAATGGTCTCATCAACGACGCCTCATTCGCCGAAATGAAAACCAGGAGCGGCAAGGGAAAGGGAAAATCTCGATCCCGGATCACCCAGGAGCTGGTGATTAAAGGCGTCAACAAAGACCTTGCGGTGAAGTCCGTTAGCGATGTCGACGATCTTCACCAGGCGATCCGTCACGCCCAAAGAAAACGGATCGGCCCGTTTCGGACTTCGAACCTGGACGAGAAGACCAAGCGCCGCGAGTACGGCTCATTCGCACGGGCCGGATTCCCGCCTTCCGTCTTCCTGAAGGTCTTCGATATGGAGCAACAGGAAGCGGAGGACCTGCTCTTTCATAGGGAGAAAGACGAACTCACGCTACGTTAACATTGCTCTTGGGCTTTTCGTTCCGCTATTGTTCGCCCCGATTGCGGAGGCGAACATGAACGGCGAAACCTCAATAGTCACCGATGCTCACATTTTTCGTCTTCTAGTGGCGTGCAATGAAACTCGCTATCCGAGAAGAAACAAAGTGATCGTCCTGCTGGCTTTCGAAGCCGGGCTGACACCCTTAGAGATATCCTGGCTCAAGCGTTATGCGGTCGAAACGGACGGTTCGACGGTAGGAAGCCATATAGATCTGAGCGGGAAAAAAGGCAGCAATCTCATTGCTCGCAAAATCCCCCTTTCCTCGACGGGCCACCTCAGGGGAGCGCTGCTAGATCATCTCCACAACACACCTGGGCACTTAATGGACCCGGTCATTGTATCGGAAAGGGCGATTGATGGGGGAGGTGCCGTAAAAGACCCCAATGAAGGTCCTCTCAGCCCGATGCGTCCGACGTCGATCAGCTACGTGGTCTATAAACTCTGCGACAAGGCATCCATCCGGATCAACGGCATAAGGGATATTCGAAGATCGTTCATGACGATGGTCTCCAGAGCTGTCCGCGACGACCCCGTAGGCAACGCCCGAGACGTTCAGCAAATTTGCGGGCACCGTTCACTCGAAACGACGCAACGCTTCATGGATGCGGACTGGGAGGCCCAAACCCGAGCAATCGGATCTCTCTTCGACCGGAATTAAGGCAGGCATAGCCGGACACACCGACCCCTACGCAACTATCCACCCTCAGATTTCCTCTACGCTCGTCGTTGCTACGGCGAAAGGGCAGGGCGTGGAGATGTATGCTGGTGTTTTGCCACTCGCTCCGCACAAAAAAACGCACGTAAATACAACCGAGTGAGAAATATGTTTATTTCACTCGGTCGTATTTGTTATTTTTGCTCATTCAGGGCCGAGCGGAGAGGCTCACACACCACTCCAGTCTTTCTCTCGACCCAATCATGGAAGATTAAACGGCGGGGCGTTCGGGGGGCGTCGACTTGTTCTTTACGCTCTTCATTATTTTGCGCCGTGGGAACGCTGCGGTTC
>NZ_SMMF01000311.1:0-561 GCF_009711355.1 Roseibium sp. RKSG952
AGGTCGGGTTCGCCGGACGCTCACATTTTTTTACTTTTCATTCATAATTTATTATGAACCGCAATCCGTTCACGATTCTTTCGCTCTTCTGAGATCCAAGACCCCTCCCCCTATTAATCAGTGGTTGCATACAGTTCGGAAACCAAACGACAGGGAAAAAGAGTTTTCGAGCAATCGGGATAAGTCAGCATTAAAGCCGCGCCAGACAGAGGCAGTTTTGTCCGCCCTGCGAAGCGCGGGAAAAGGAATAGCGCTGGTTTCCAGCCAACCAATGCGGGCCGGGGACAGGAACACGCCAGACGCGAAAGCATGGCGTTGCTTTCCGTTCCGGCCCGCGGCACTAACTTACCAAATTCAACGATCAAGGTGAGCGCTTGGTGAACCCGACCTGCCGGTTCTAAGTTTGCTCAGATAGAAGGTGCCCACCTTTGTGATAGTGGACACCTTTGAGGCAACTCATGAGTAAAGCGCGGAGACACCGAGCGCTCACCCCGTTAAGGTAGATTCTCGTGGAATTTGGAAGGAATAGATGAAAGCGTCGGTGAGCGCTAACGAAGTTTG
>NZ_SMMF01000725.1:0-5783 GCF_009711355.1 Roseibium sp. RKSG952
CCTCGCTGCGCGAGGTGCGCTCTTGACCCCCCTTGAAGGAAGGGGTTTGCCGCGCTTCTGGATTACCTGGAGCGTGATCGGCATAACTTTGAGTTCTTCAGTACAGAATCGCGTCATGGTTGACGGAAATCGGCCATTCAGCATGGCGAGATCCAGGAACGGGTTCCCAGTCGGCCTCAGCACCTGGAGCGCCCTCTCGACCATAGCAGTCGGCACGCCGTCCTCTTCCCATTTCTCCTTGACCGTCCTTCTCTTCTTCTCGATGCGCTTGGAGAAGTCGGCCTTCACGATCTCAGCCTTTGGGCCGCCGATCTTCTCGTGAATCCTTTCCACGTATTCATACGTCGCAGGATGCTCGTGGCCCGTGTCACAGAAAATAGCGCGAAAGCCGTCACCACCGAGACATCCCGTTGCGAGGGCGTAGCAGGCCGTGCTGTCCTTGCCGCCCGAAAGGCTGACGAAGTGCTGAACCTTTGATTGACGCATAGTGAATCCTTGTGTAATTCACTCGATGGTGTCTCGGCATTCGGCCATCTTCAAGGATTAAATCAATGCTGGATAGCGAGCCCGGACAGAGGTCATGAATTCGGGCGGGTTAATCCTTATTTTGTTGACAGAAAGCCTCCTATCCGGCATATAGCCCTCTGTACGGAGGTTCTGATGAGTGAATTCGCTAGAATTAAATCCATAAAGGGTCGCGAGTGGGCGTTCGGGCGCGAGGGTGTTCCGGATGGCGATCCAGCAGTCGGCATCGCGGAGATGCGGGGCTTTGATGCCGAGACCTTTCTCAACGCCTCCGTCAAGGACACGATGCCCGATCCCTCTAGACTGAAGGATATGGACCGCGCGGTCTCTGCCTTCTGCGATGCCGTCGAGGCGGGCAAGAAGATCGCTATCTACGGCGACTACGATGTCGACGGCGCGACCTCCACCGCTCTCGGGATCCGCTGGCTACAGTTCGTCGGCATCGAACCCCTCTACTACATCCCTGATCGCATGAAGGAGGGCTACGGTCCGAACTCCGAGGCCATGCGCACCCTGAAGCGCGAGGGCACAGAATTTCTACTTGTTCTGGACAGCGGTACGACAGCTCACGAGCCGCTCGGCGTCGCCTCCGAACTCGGTTTCCAGATCGTGATTCTCGATCACCACGAACCGGATTCAAAGTCTCCTCCCGGCATCCTTGTCAATCCGAAACGCAAAGACGAGGACAGGGCTTACGACTACCTCTGTACGGCGGGACTCATCTTCCTGTTCCTCGTCGGCGTTAACCGCGAAATGCGGAGCCGCGGGTTTTTTAACGCGTCCCGTCCGGCCCCCAACCTCATGAACTGGATCGGGATCGTCGCCTTGGGTACGGTCGCCGACCTCGTTCCACTCGTCGGTCTCAATCGGGCGTACGTGCGGGCGGGATTGCGCCGCATGAAGGATGTCACAGGCATCGCGCAGCTCGCCAAGGTCAACGATCACTTCGACTACGACGAGGTGTCCTGCGGATTCATCTTTGGTCCGTGTATCAATGCAGCCGGCCGGATCGACGACACGCGCCTCGGGGCGAGGCTTCTGTCCCTTGAGAACCATGACGATGCCTTTGACCTCGCCGCGCGCTTGTTCGAGCTGAACGCCCAGCGCAAGGACATGCAGAAGAAAGCCCTCGATCAGGCGATGAAAGAGGCGGAGGAGCGTTCCGACGACAGGATACTGGTCCTCATGAACGAGGAGTGGCATCCTGGCGTCGTCGGTCTTGTTGCTTCCAAGATGAAGGACGCGGTCGACAAGAGCACCATTATTATCGGTCACGGTGGTCACGGCTCGTGTCGCGGTCTCGACGGCTTCAACATCGGCGCTGCGGTTATCGCCGCTCGCGAGGCCGGCATCCTGATCAAGGGAGGCGGTCATGCTCCGGCCGCCGGATTGACGATCGATGCGTCACGCCTCGACGACCTTAGGGACTTCATGAACGAGCGAGCCAAGACTTTCGCCCATCCTCCGGTCACCTACGATCTGAAACTCGCGCCCGGCGAACTAAAGGCAGCACTCATCGACAAACTCGAGCCGCTCCGGCCCTACGGAATGGGCAACAAGAAGCCTCGCATCGCCGTCGTCGGCGGTTGGGTAAAGCGCGTGATCGTGCGTAAGGAGAAGCATATCAACATTGTCGTCAATGGCCCCATTGGGGATACCGAGGCGATGATCTGGAACGCCATAGGAACCCCCCTAGGCGACGCACTCGCGGGATCCGAGGACTTCTACGTCGATCTGGCCGGCGATGCCAAGATCGATACCTACGGTTACCGACGCGCCGTCCTCATCGTCGACGATGCCGTCGTTCACGGAGCCATCGAAGGTGAAGCGGCTTGATCGACTGCCTCTCGCAGGAAAACGGCACCACCCCGCAGGCCCCTACGAGCTCTGGCCTTGCGTTTGTCTTCTCCGAAAGATTCCGGAACTACGCGCGCCGCCTTCAAGCACCTGAAGGAAGAAGGCAGCGAGATTTGGAGCTGCCTAGCGGATCGGTGGAACGAGACCGCTGAATGATTCGAAAAGGCAACCGGGACAGAAGGCCGGGAAGGCTCCGCGAACATATGCATTCACGCGCGCCGTCACGAATGGCGACGGTCAACCGAACGGAGGATGCGGCATGCGAACGAGTGGTAGATACTTCCAGGAGAGAATCTGTGAAGAAACCGAATCCCTCGATCAATCAGATGGAGGCTGCGGCTCGCGCATGAGCTACGCGAGCCGCGCTCTTAACCCCTTCCTTTAGGGCAGGGTAGACGTTAAATGAGGAACGAGATGCAAATATTATGGCTCTTCGTCATCCGAGGTTGGAACTCAGATTCAAATGGAGGCGTGAATTGCCAGTAACGCCAGAGGAAATCAAGACTGCATGGGACGAATGGGGCGCGAATTGCGGTCCGGCTGCAATTGCCGCCGTTTGCCCCATCACTTTGGCCGCTCTACGCCCACACATGGGTAACTATGAAGAAAAGCGCTACACCAATCCCACACTGATGTGGGAGGTGCTTCAAAACATTGGGATGAGGTTCTCCTATAGAGGTGGAGATTTGGGTCAGGGCAACTGGCCTACCTATGGGCTCGCTCGCATTCAGTGGGAAGGACCGTGGACGAAACCTTGTGTGCCTATTCAAGCCCGCTACGGACACACCCACTGGGTAGGCGTTAACGCCCGCAATCGGCGGAACATCAGGATTTTTGATATCAACGCGATTGGAAACGGTTCTGGATGGAGCCTCCTCTCTGATTGGGCGCAGATCATCGTCCCATTTATTCTTGAGGAGTTCGTTCCTCGCGCAGACGGTGGCTGGCACATAACGCACGCCGTCGAACTAGATCCAGCCCGGGCCTTCCGAGCGGGAAATCAACCTCTGGTGACGAAATGAGAACGGAGCCCCGAGATGACGAATCAAAGCCAAATGGACCGTCTTTTCATGCAGAGCGCCATGCAGCTGGCGAAGAACAGCGATGATCGCTCGACGCAGGTCGGCTGCGTGATCACCGATGCCGACGATAAGGTGATCGGAGGCGGCTGCAACTCCTTTCCTCTCGGAGTCGATTCCACCTTGGACGTACGACACGAGCGGCCCGAGAAATACGACTGGATCGAGCACGCGGAGCGCAATGCGATCTTCGATGCCGCAAGAAAGGGGAAGGCACTCAAGGGTTCGAAAATGCACCTCCCCTGGTTTCCTTGTACAGATTGCGCCAGAGCTGTCGTCCAGAGCGGCATCGTTGAACTTGTCTGCCATGAGCCGGACTTCAGCGATGAACGTTGGGGTGAGAAGTTCGTTACCGCCCACAAGATACTCACCGAGGGTGGAGTGAGCATTCGATACGTCGATCCGGAAATCGCGCTCGAAGACTTTCCGGCGGACGTGCCCACCCCTTGAGGGGGCGCGGCTTGTGTTGAAACCGCTTCGCTAAAAATCCACATCCTTCAGAGCGAGGAAGACGTTAAGCGACATGAACATAGCACTCGACTGGGACGGGACGTACACGAGGGATCCAGACGCATGGCGGACATTCATACGCCTGTTTATCGCGGCCGGACACAGCGTCTGGATTGTTACCGCGAGATCCGAACGGACCCCCGTCGGCCCCTTGCCAGACGGCATCAAGGGTGTCATCTACTGCGACATGGAGTCCAAGAAATCAGTGACGGATCGAAACGATGTCGAAATCCATGTCTGGATCGACGACGAACCGATCTTCATTCATAAGGATGCCGAATCCGTTCCGATCTTGTTTCCGAGGGATGACGCGGACGACGGCGCCTTCAAACCTTGATGGGTGACTGCTCCCTGTCCTTTAGGGCGGAGAGCAGCCACCGCTTCGAAAGATCCTCGCCGGAAATCATTAAACACCACCAAAACAAGAAAAATAATTTGTTTGCGTTTTCTATGTTGACATTATTAAGCGACCGCGGCATGGTTTGAATTGTCGTAGGCACGGTGCCTCGACACCTATGAGGATAATTGAATTATGTTCGTGAGAACGTGGACATGCTGGACAAGAACCTGCGGGAACGGCCTTCCCGGTGGGCGATGTCACATGAGGTAACGTCTCTAGACATAATCGCACCCTCGAAGGCTTGGACCGCACGGTTCAGGCCTTTTTTATTGGTTATGCGAGTGTAGCTCAGCGGTAGAGCACCGGTCTCCAAAACCGGGTGTCGGGGGTTCGAATCCCTCCTCTCGTGCCACCAATCCAGCCGGATTAGCTCAGGGGTAGAGCAGCGCTTTCGTAAAGCGAAGGTCGGGGGTTCGAACCCCTCATTCGGCACCAGAGTTTCGCCCCAAGGGGTTCGGGAATTCGCCGTCGTAGCTCAGTTGGTAGAGCGCCTGCTTTGTATCCAGGATGTCAGGGGTTCGAGGCCTCTCGACGGCACCAGAATGAAGTATGTGGTTGGGCAGATAGCTGCCTGACCACATACTTGAAATCCCGGCATCGGGGTTTTAAAGAAATAAGCCTCCGTAGCTCAGTTGGAGTAGAGCGTCGGTTTTCTAAACCGAATGTCGCAGGTTCGAGTCCTGCCGGGGGCACCAAAACAAGGATTGATGGGGCGGCGAAGTGGTCATGCGCTGGGATTAAAATCTCACGGGCCGGATTGCTTCCGCTCCGTCTCCAAAAGGTCCGGTGGCGGAGCGGTTACGCGGTGGATTGCAAATCCACGTCGACGTCGGTTCAAATCCGACCCGGACCTCCAGCCTCCGCCGAAGCCCTGGTGGGCTGAAATGCGGTCAAACTCCCGGAAACCTATCGCCTCTTGATTTTACATCGGCGGCCCGCCGGAGGCTCCTCCGCCGGATCCGTCCCCGCCATCGTTTTCGTCTGTATTTTCCAAGTGGGCGGAAAGACGGTTGAGGTCCTGCCGGAAAAGATCACGCAGATCGTCTACAAGAGCGGCGTTTTCGATGGTTTTTCCACGTTCAGATTAGATCCATACGTGTTGCGCCCCCGGTGCCTGAAGGCCCCGAGTTTTTGAAGTACCTGGGCTGTTTCCAGCTCCAGGAAAGCAGGCCGAATTCCTTCGTACGGATTTGTCATTCGCCGGATGAGGGCCACGTGCCAATCTTGTGTTTTTTGAACACGGTTTTGGTCGACCGTTGCCGCGATCTTTTGCGTGACATTCTCGTATCCCGTGTAGATTTTCTCTACGTGGCGAGCACCTTGGTTAGCTTGTTGGCTTCGATCTCCACTTCCTGAAGGGCGAATTCAATATCAATAAGGTCTCGGCGCATCCACGGCTTCCGACAGTAGCT
>NZ_SMMF01000521.1:0-1554 GCF_009711355.1 Roseibium sp. RKSG952
AGTCACTTCATCTGAGACTTGGTATAACTCAAACTCTGGTAGCATTCACGGATCGGGACAAGCGGCCTATGCTGTGGCCTGTCTTTCCCGATATCCGGAATGAGCCATGTCATTTGCCATCACGCCGTTTTATGCCGCCCTGCTGACTTTCATTTATCTCGCGCTGAGCGTCCGGGTGATCCGGCGCCGTCAATCCACCCGCATTGCAATCGGCCATAACGATGACAGATTGCTCCTGCGCCGAATGCGGGTCCACGCCAATTTTGCCGAATATGTTCCGCTCGCCATCCTGCTCATCGCCATGGCTGAGCTGCTCGGGGCTGTCGGATGGCTTCTGCATGGCCTCGGGCTGGCGCTGCTTGTCGGCCGCTGCCTGCATGCCTATGGCGTCAGTCAGCAACCCGAACCTCTTCCGGTTCGCATCAGCGGCATGGTTCTGACATTCATCGTTCTGACGCTTGCTGCACTGGCCAATCTCAATCTGGCCATCGCAAACGGAGCGCTGTAACCGCCGTCAGTTTTGCTGAAGCCGGGTCTTGTGGGCGTGGGATATATGGAGGCGCGCAGCTTTTTCCGCAGCCTCGCTGTCACCGGCCGCAATCGCGCTGACAATGGCTGCGTGTTCTCCGACCGCCGTTTCCCGGCGTTCGGGCGTATCAAGCGTCGTGCCCGCCATCAGGATCAGCGACAGGCGCAGATGGTCGATCTGGTCAACCAGATAGCGGTTGTGAGATGCCAGATAAAGCCGCCGGTGAAACTCCCGGTTCGAGCGCACAAGGCTGTCCTTGTCGGCGATCCGCTTCCGGTCGGCTTCGACCAGATCCTTCAGGATCTCGACTTCCGGCTTTGATGCGTGTTTCGCCGCAAGCCCGGCCGCCGTGCCTTCAAGCACCTCGCGCATGAAATAGACTTCGCTGATCTGACCGTGATCGAGCGTCGGGATGACCATACCCCGGTTCGGCTCGTGGACCGCCAGACCTTGCGCCTCGAGACGCTTCAGCCCCTCGCGGATCGGGGTCCGGCTGACCCCAAAGGTCTCGGCAAGATCGGCTTCGCGCAACCGGTCCCCCGGCTTGAGCACACGTTCCTCAATCAGGCCGACCAGCCGGTGATAGATTTCTGATCCATTCATGAAACTGGTCGTAACCTGTTTTTTCCCGTCCGCCTAGAGCCTTCGGCAATCAGGCCGGGTTATTCATCTGCCATCACCAATTGCAGCGGTTCGCCGACCCTCGCCATCCCGCAAAAACCAACGGTTTCATGCGGGATCGGAGAGCCATTGGCACCTGCACATTCCGTGGCTCTCCGATCCCGGCTCCGCGCTTGCTTGGCCGGGATGACAATCTCGTTGGTGTTCGAGAGCCAATCAATTGCATCCAGATGGCATGACGGTTCGCTATGTTCTGCTTCTCGCCATCGGGGGTAAGTTAAAACGCAAACAACAGTAAGGTTGGGTTCGTCATAAGGGATTGGTTGTCAAGGGTTGCAAAACCGCTTTTGCGGCGCTTGAGCGCCCTTGACAACCAATCCCTTATGCCAAAATCGCAAGGAAGC
>NZ_SMMF01000452.1:0-1073 GCF_009711355.1 Roseibium sp. RKSG952
AAGGAAGGGGTTTGCCGCGCTTCTGGGTCAAACGTGAACGAGAGAACTCATTCCTTCCGATGTGCAATATTTGGTGCACGTTAAAAATTTTCATGCGCGTATAATTGCAATAAATCACGCACGAAAATTGCTTACGAACGTCATTTATTGCGAATCTTGACAGAATAGCCTTTTGCTATATATTAAACATGTAAGGAGTTAACGCGCGTGAAAAATCGCATCTACAATACCGGAAACGTCAGGTCCCCGAAGGGGCTGAAGGCGATGCAACGCTTGGCTCGTGCTGGGCGGCCGATGAGGTCGTCCGAGATCGGCGTGCCGAGCTTCGTCATGCGCCGCCTACTGGCCGCGCAGCTTGTGGAGAATCCGGCGCGGGGTATTTATGCTCTGCCCTCCGAGGCGCTGGGCGATGAGAATGATCACTGGGATCAACTTGCGACCATCACTAAGTTGCGCCCGAACGCGGTCTTCGTTCTCGATACCGCAGCGGCGTTTCACGGAATGACGCAGAACATGACGGGTCACGTGAGTGTGGCGCTTCCGGCGTCGAACAGCCCGATCAAGTCTGAGACCTTGAATGGTCTCTCGATCGTAACCCATCGCATGCGCAACAACGACGCTCTCACTGTCGGTGTCGAGACGTATTTGATCCAGGGAGTGGAAGTGAATATCACCTCCAAAGCGAGAACCCTCGTCGATCTGGTGCGGTACGCAGGTCACGGCACGGTTCGCGGTGGTCACGTCCTTGTAGATGCGGAGACCGAACTCGATGCGTTCATGCGATTTTACGGGACGATGACCGACGTCGATCGGAAGGAGCTGCGGAAGCTCTCTAGGCAATTCGGCATCAAGGATCTGATCGCCGATCGTCTCCGGCTTCTGGATAACTCTCCGCTTGAGGCGGCGAACTATTTTGTCTGAACTGTTCACTGGAGTCCCCGTCCTTCAGCTTGGGGAGGAGAGCGCGCTCCTCTACTTGACAAAACTGTAATGAGGGCACAAACAGATAAATACCGCATGTAGAAGCGCGGATCGCAGGAGTTGCAAGAACCAAGCGTCTTTTGTGTGTACGG
>NZ_SMMF01000875.1:0-23746 GCF_009711355.1 Roseibium sp. RKSG952
CCCGCGAGGCAATGACCGGCAGGTCGGGTTGGCCGGACGCTCACCAAGTACCTATCCACTGACACTTTTAATGATGCAAGTCCTGTTGCCAGCCAGCCACGGCAACACAAGGAGCGAGCCGGGCTTGACCCAAGACGCTCAATGTCAGTCCAGCCGGGCTTCCAGTTCCCGGCGTTCGAATGGCACGACTTCTCCGCTTGCCGCAAGTTGCCGGATGTCCGTGGGCGCACCGCTTTCATCAAGCATCACCAATCCGATCCCGGACGCATTGAGAATGCGCCGTCCATGGGGTGTTCCGACCGGCTTGCGCGGGATCACCCGCATGCCCCGGCGCTTGGTGAACCAGTTCAGGGGGGAGCGTGGCGAGAATGCCCAGCGATTGCCGTGGTCAAGGGCAGAGATCAGCTTCTCCGGCCAGGTGTTCTTGATCCCGCTGCTGCAAATCTGCCAGATCTTCGGATCGGAACCGGCGCCGTCCCGATGACGGCGCAATTCGACATCATAAACGAACGAATAATGCACATCTCCGGACAGGATCACGAAGTGTTCCGGTGTACTGCGATGCCGGAACACATTCAGGATCGCACTTGCGGTTCCAGGATGGGCCATCCAGTATTCAGCGTCCACCATCAGCGGTTTGCCCAGAACCGTGAACAGACGTTGCACGGCTTCGATCAGCTTGACCCCGAAAATCGGCGCTGCTGACACCAGCAAGACGGAACTCTTGCCACGCAAATGCCCCTGCAAATCGGTGACAGCCTCCCAGTCAAGAAGACCGGAGGGATAGTGGGTGTTGCGCTCGGACCGCCACCGCCGGGTGCGTGTATCGAGCACGATCAACGGCGGGCTGGTCGGCCATTCGAAGTCCCAGTGTTCGAAGGAAAGGAACTCGCCTATGGCCGCGTCGTGTTTCGCGCTTCCGGGCGCTTCAAGACTGCCTCTCAAAGGCGCTGACAAACCTTCCGCCAGAATTTCCGGCCGGTTGCCCCATCCCTGATTGATCCCGTAAGCAACCAGTGCATTGCCGATAACACGCCGGGACAAAGGGTGGCCATAGGCGGCCTCCTCCCAGGCAAGCGACAGGTTCCAGTCATCCGTCACATCATGATCGTCGAACATCATGGCTGTCGGCAAATGGGCCAACACCCTTCGGCAGGCGGGCAGATCCTCCCGGAACTGCCTGATTGCCCCGGTTTCTTGCGCGTACATCTTAGCGTCTTTTTCAGTCAATCCGTCCGGAACAGAGGGGTCGGGCAGGCTGCTCCAGGCAGCCGGCGACCAGACCAGAAGATACATTGCCAGCATTTCGGCCAGCGTAATCAGATGGTTGCGTGCATGCTGGGATGTAAAGACCGGTTTGGATGTACCGCCAAACAGGACATCAAAAACCGAGGCATTCTGGTCGATTTTGGGCAACAGCGTTTCGCGCTTGTAGAGCAGCCCGCCAGCCTTGCCCAGCGCGTTTCCAGATGCGGGAAAGCCCTGTTCCACACCTTCAAGCGCCTCGTCCGGAAGCCCAAGCCTTTCAACCAGCAAGCTGATTGACTGCAACATTGGCCCGGCTACATCGTCGACATAGACCTGATCGCCGCTGAGCACCAAGAGAGACGGCCAAACATGTTTATCTGATTCGTGATCAACATCGCCGGACAGACATTTTGCCAAATGCCGATCGGCTGCGGTCAAACCATCCCGCTCCTGGCTGTGCGGCTTGCGGCAAGATCCGTGCAGAAGAGCATCGACCCGTGTCGGCACCTTGAAACGTGGCAAGTCATTTTCAGGATAACACAGGTCCGGCGCCCAGACCGTATGGTCTTGCCAAGTTTTCTCCGGATCATCATCCAGCTGCAAGCTCAACCGGTAGGAAATCCAGGTATCCTCCGGCAGCGGATCTTTGAGCTGAAGGTCAACCAGAAGGTAGTGCAAATGGACACCGGCCGACAGGATCGGCAATTCCGGCGTGCCAGGCGCAAAAACGAAAGAAAGAGGTGGCAAATGGTCCGGAAACAGCTCCAGCCGGACCTTGGCGGCTGAACGGCTCGCGAGCCAAATCACGACCCGATCCGGTGTGACCTTCCGAAGGATCGGGCCTGCCAATACGGGCGGCAATTCCGGCTGTCCGGTCTTGAAGGTACTGTCTGTCTGTGTTTGCGGCATGATCTGAAACCGGGACTTCCAATCAGGTATCGATTACGGGAACTGTTTGCCCCTTCGCGGAGTGCGGGCAAATCCCGGCATTCTTGTGTCCTCGCATGAAACACTCTTGTCCCGTTCACTCATTCCCGGTCTGTGCCGGGCGTCACTACTGCGCAACGCCGGCAGTCTCATCCAAGTTATTGAAAAAACGCAAGACGTTTCAGGACTGTCCGATGCATGTTGCCCGCAACACCTCACAGCGTTGCTCAAGCACCCGGTGCGGGCTGACTGCGGCGTGACATGATGACCGTACCGGCAATAACGAACACGAGGCCGATATAGGCGTGCAAGGCGGGGGCCTGACCATAGACAATCCAGTCCAGCGCCGCAGCAAAAACGATCGAGGAATAGTAAAACGGTGTCAGGCTGGCAGGCTTGTTGACATAGCTGAATGCGATAGACCTCAACCACTGGTTCCCTATCGTGAAGACGGCAAAGGCAGCGGCCGTCAGGACAAGAATCACAATCGCATGCCCGCCGGTGCCCATAACGCTTCCAAACACGGCCCAGTCGCCTGCGACTGAGACCAGCAGCGCACTAAGCACGCTTCCGATCCCGAACATTGCGAAAGTCACCGGAAGGGCAGCATCCATTTTTGATTGACGGTGCTGAACTGCTTGCGAGCCCGCATTAAAGAGGCCGGCCAAAAGCCCGACAAGGACGAAAGGCTGCAGTTGAGACGTTGGGTCCAGAATGACCGCAACGCCTGCAAAGCTTATGATCACCGCCAGCAGAGTGCGGGGCTTGATTTCAGTTCCGAACGCGAGCCTGGTTACAAATGGCAAGAACAAACCCGACGTGGTGAACAACAAGGTCGCAATCAGGAGCGAGCCCTTGCCGAGCGTGTAGAAAAAGCACAATTGTGCCCCGAACGCGAAACCGGCACGAAAGGCATGATGTCTCCAGCTTGCCCATTTGAGTGGCTGGCGGTACACAATCATCAGCCCCGCCAACACCAGAAACGGGGCGAAAAATCGAAGGAAAACTGCAGCGGTCAGGTCTAGCGATTGGGTCATTTCCTTGCCAAACAGACCAACTGCTGCAACACAAACTGCCGAGGCGACCATCAACCCGATCGCGATTGCAAACGCCCGATTGGAGATCGGCGCCTGCCCCGTCATCCGGTCAGCTCCGAGCTGGCCACCACCCGGGCGATCCGGCTCAGGAACGTCATGGTGGCCTCATGCTGTGCGAGACTTGGCGAAGAACAAGCATCCCGCACAACAGTGACGGCCAGATCCCGGTCATGCGCCTCGCGGGCAGTCAACTCAACTGCATTTTCGGATGACACACCCATCAGCAGAACTTCGCGTGCACCCAATGCAGAAACAAGCGGCATCAATTCCGTTCCGTAAAAGCCGCTGATACGGTGTTTGATGATCACCGGCTCTGATCCGCGCACCTCAAGGCCATCGCAGAATTCCGTGCCCCAGGAACCAAGCACCAGGGCCCCCTTCTCCCGGGCCGCCCTGAAAATCGGTGATGTCCCGGAGCAAAACAGATAGTCCCGGTCAAACCCGACCTTGATATGGGCCACCGGGTTCCCTTGTGTCCGCGCCCATGTCAGGACGCGGTTGCAATGCTCGAGGACGTTACCGGCTTCGATATTCGCCGCCGCTGCTGCGATCTTTCCGTCGGGATGACAGATGTCATTGATGAAATCGATCGTTAGACAAAGGACCGTCATGACATTTCTCACTTGCGTTCGGCACAGGTTGGAGAAGTTCCTCAAAAGACGCAACGTAACCCTAGCAACGAACGCGCCCGATCAAAACCTGTTTCCGCCTTACCTCCGGAACTTATGCGAAAGCCGCTAAACGGGGCCGGAGACTAAAACAGATGCCTAAAGGAAAAGAGTGCAGATGCGCCCGTTTCGCCGGATGCGTGCCCTTCGTTAAACGACACAACACCCCCGAGGCCAAAGGATGTGGCGTCGCGGTGGCCGAAATCGTAGCGCAGCCCCATGTCAATTTGTCTGGCCTCCGGAACCAGTCCGACATCGTAGCTTGCGTATGTAATGGTCCCGTCCTGCGTCCGGCCGGAGGGCAAACGGAGCGTTCCACTGCCTTGCTCCACCCGCAGAGGTTGGCGAAGCATGAAGGTCAGCCGGTCCTGGTCTGAGAAAATCTCGTGAACCTTGATGCCGGACCCGAACGCTGTGTGCATCGAGGGCTCAAGGCTTTCCAGATAGCCCGCGCCGTTTGCCGCTGTCAGTCCAAACTCCGCATTGGCAAAGAACGACAGGCGTCTGGAATGCGCCCATTCCCCGGACAGGGTCAGGGCAGAACTTGTTGCCGAGAGCGTGTCATCGTCAAGGTCTTCGGCGCTCATGCCCAGCGCCGTGCCGTTTTCGCCATTGGCCGTAAAGCCGAGAACAGTTGTCAAACGCGGCGTCATGCTGCGTGCTGCGGAAAACCCGAAGCCCGCGGAGGCGATTTCATCCGCGTCATCCCGCTCGACGAAGGTCATGGCACTGAACCCGCGCCCGCCGCGCTTGCGAACGGTGGCAAAGGCCATGGTACCTGCACTGTGGGACATGATGGACGAATCCCCGGAAAACAGCCCCTTGCCCGACTGCATGAACCCGAGATCCCCGCCAATTTCCCCGGCGGGTCCTGACATGAACCGGAAACCACCGGTGTCAACGGCAAGGCCATTGTCCATGAAAGAATAGGACATGGCGGATGCCCGGTCGGCGGCACCAACGGAGCGGAACGACGCAAGCCGCTCTCCAAGATCATCTGACGAGCTGCCGATGATCGCATCGGCATCAATTTCAAAATCGGCACCGAGGGAATCATAGACTGCCATGGTTTTGCCGGAGAGCGCGTTGCTCAGCGCATTGCCATGCGCGCTTCCCGACGTGATGCTGACCGAGGCAAGAGATGTGACACCATCATAGGCATTGTTCGAAGTCGGCACCCCAACAGACCCGATGGGAAGCAGGGCTGCTTTCAGATCGAGAAACCCGTGCCCGAATTCTTCATTGTATCCATGCGTTACACCATTGCCGAAATCGACTTCATCGGTCGATGTAAAAAAGGTATTGTTGGCAGACGCAAACAACCGGTCCAGAAGGTCGGATGCAGGCAGAGACGGGAAGGCTTCGGCCAGAAGCGCAACCGAGCCGGAAATCTGAGGCGCGGCAAATGATGTTCCGGCTTCGAACGAATATGAGCTGTCGGTAGATGCCGTTCCGCCATAGGTGAACCCATTGGCGGTTAAACAATAAGCAGCGGTCTCAAGGCAGCCTGCCGAAACGCGATGAACCTCGGAAATATTTCCGCTTGAATCATATTCGGGCACCCCGTTCACCGCGACCGCCCAGCTGCCTTCGAGTTCTGGGAAAATTTCGGGCAAGGCCGCCATGACCGATGCACTGGTATCGCTCTCGTTGTTCGACTGCGCAAAAACGATCACACCCTGCATTGCAAACGTTTCAAGAGAGGAAATATAATCTGCCCAGTCACTGGCACTGCCAGTGACGCTGTTGCCTAGTATCTCCTCCGACGACAAAGTCGGATTGACGGCGGCAGCCTCGTTGAAATGAGACAAAGTAATTGTCACATCGTCCGAGTTCGGATCATTCGATTTGTAAACGTACGTCCAGGAGTTGTTCTGGACAACAGCGCCGATTGCCGCTGCATCAAGCGTGGCCGCTGCCAGATATGACAGAGGGGCATCAGAACCAGTTCCGTCATCCCAGGCTGTGAGGTGCAAATCGGCTCCCGATGCAACGCCCATGGTCCCGCTGCCATCTTCTTCACCGGCGGCAATGGTCGCGACATAGGTGCCATGATCGGCTGCATTGTTGCCGCCATAAAGAGTAATGTTTTTTCCATCCAACTCGTCGTGGGACAACAAGAAGCCCTCATCGACAATTGAAATCGTCTGCCCCGCGCCGGTCAGGCCCACGGATCGGGCGTATTGAAGGTTGATATCGGAATAGGCGTTGCTCTCGATATCATCCCCCAACCCGGTCCATTCACTGCTCACGGTTCTGGTTTGAGCCTGAAACTCAGCCGTCCGGGAGATGCTCTCAGCAACGCTTTCGTCGAAAGAAGTGACACAGGAGGAGTCGAAGGTTCCGGAGGCACCGGTTCCATCATCACAAGACCCGACCTCGATCACTTCGGCCGTTTCTGTCGAACTCGTGTCATCGACATCGGACGTCCCCGTCGAGCCGCCGCCATTGCAGGCAGACACCGTAAACAGGATCGCCGACATTCCCACCCACAGCGGAAGGTTCCGCATCAGCACACACGTCTTATTCATATTCAATATTTCATTCCGAACGAAGGCCATTTTTTGGCCGCATATATTTCCAATTTGTTTATAATCTTCCTTGCAAACATCTGTAAATATTGAGCATTCCGACCGGAACCAGAATGAAGAAGTGTGCCTTAATTGCACCTGACGCTGCGTATTCCTGATACTACGCAGACCAAACCGCACGAAAAATGGTCCTATCGAAACAGACCTTCCGTATAAGTGGCGTAAAACGTCAGGGAGGCATCGCTCGAGTGCCACATTTTCTATTCGCCTCCACCGCCGGGGACGTATGCGGTATGATCGGCTCACTCGAGATCGCCCTTCACATTTTTCATGCACACTCCATCCGCTTTCCTCGGATAAAGTCAGGGCAAACTCAGAGGTGGCCGGAACTGGCAGCGTCGACTGGAAAGACAGCATTTCGAGCCTGGACAGGGGTAGGTCAGAACGATGGAGCGGAAAATCACAACCACACGCGATGGTGTCTCGCTCTCTTTTCTCACCGGCGGACGCGGGAGGGATCTGTTGATGCTTGGCGGCTGGTCCCAGGCAGCGACCCTGTTTACCGGCCAGTTCGAGGCCTTTGCGCAAAGCCACCGCATTGTTGCCCTCGACAACCGCGGACATGGCGAATCTGCCAAACCCGGGGATGGCTACAGGATCCAGCGCCTTGCAAAGGACCTGTTTGACGTCATCGTGTACCTTGGGCTGCATGACTTCGACCTGGTCGCCCACTCCCTGTCGGTGTCGATGACATGGGCATATCTCGACATGTTCGGGCCGGAGCGCCCGCCCCGCCGGCTGGTTTTGATCGATGAACCCGCCGCCTTGCTGGCAAGACCGGACTGGCCGGACACGGAAGCGGCACAAGCCGGTGCGGTCATTCCGTCCCTTGAGGCCATGAGCGGGCTTCTGGAAGCTGTGCGCAACACCCGCACTGTTGACGACCATCTTGCAATAGTGGGCGGAATGTTCTCGGAGCGGATAAACATCGCGGACCGGACCGCACTCGCTACAGAGAACCTGAAACTGCCGAGGGAATATGCGGCGCGTCTGATCGAGAACAACGTCCTTCAGGACTGGCGGCCGCTCCTGCCGAACATTCATCAGACATCTCTTATATTCGCCGGGGAAGCGAGCATTCATCCGCTGGAGTCACAGGCGTATGTCGCCAAATCGATGCCAAATGCCCAACTCGAGGTGATCCCGGCCGCAATGGGCGGCAGCCATTTTCTGATGTACGAAAATCCGGACCTGTTCAACAGGAAGGCACTCGCGTTCCTGAACGGCTGAAATAGCCTTTTCAAGGTCAGAACGTCAGGATCAGTTCGTTTTGCCGGACCGTTTCCCCGCCCCCCAGGGCATGCAAGAACGCATGGAATCCGGCCGCGCCTTCATCAACATTCAGCAGCGACAAGGCCTCCGCCCCTGTGGCACGAAAAGCTTCGGCGACAAGCGTCCGTCCAATCCCCTGCCGCCGGCTGCTCTCGTCGACTGCCAGCTGGGCAATCGTGGCAGACGGCTTTACGGCAATTATCCAGCCAACAAGTGCGCCATCACGATAGGCCCCGAGCAAAAGACACGAATCACCGACATTTTCAAGGCTGACATCATCGTTTTGAGCGGTTGGCGCAATATCACCGAAATCTCCTGCCGCACGGACATCGTCGAAGGTGATTGGCCGGATATCGAACGCATGCGCTGATACCTGCAGCGCCGGCATCTTGTAGCAGACTACCTGCCTTTGCTTGCGGAAGCCGTTGCGGTCGTAGAACCGTTCCGCAGTCCGGTTTCCGCAAATCACTTCAAGCTGCAGACCGGACGCGCCCTGCTCCTGCAGCCTTTCACGCCCCTTTTCCAGCAAACGGCCCATGACGCCCTTTCCGCGTTCGGGAGGTATTGTGCCGGTCATAATCGTATAGGCCCGGTGTTGACGCTGGCGGCACGGCATGGCGTTCAGCCAGAAGCCGGTCACACGCTCCTCGTCAAACGCTGCCAGTGACCCCTCTAGCCACAATCCACGTTGCCGCATCATGAAATCGAACTGGCTGCGTGCAATCCCGAACGGGATCACGTAATCCGAAAACGCCAGACAGACCGCTTCAAAAAGAGCGTCCAGATCCGCCCCAGTCAAACTCCTGATATGCTGTTGCATTCCCTAATCAAAACTCTCCGCCACGTCGTACATCACCGGCTCGAAACTCTTGCACAAGGTGCTCATGCGCTTGGTTCGGATGCGCATTTCCTGCGAACGCAGCATCGCGAGGAAATCCTCGCGCCGGCGCCACTGTGAGTAGTTTGCGATCCGGGTTTGCGCGTCGTTAACATGCAAACCGGCCCCGATGAAGCCTGGTTGATGGCGGATGAAACTTTCGTAGGCATCCTTCAACTCCTCAAGCAGGTCCCAACAGGTCCCGGGCGTCAGGTCGAACGTGGTGATCACCGTCTGAATGTCGGATCCGGCGGATATCTGCGGCATGTCTCTCCTCCTCCCCTGCCCGGCCAATCCGATTGGCCATGTCCCTTCGTGTGATCATGATAGCCACATAAAGCTCCATGGGGATGATTAATTCTCCGAAACGATTCCCCGCACTTGCATGTCGCGGGCCGTAGTGCGGCTCAATGCCAGGATTGTCCGGTAGTGCGGTGAGCGGGCACTCGCCTTGCGCCATCCAAGAACAATCTGCCGCCGCATCGGGAAATCCCTGATGGCTTTCAGGAGCACGCCTGTTTCCTTGCCAAACTCCGAGGCAATATATCCGGCCGGAAACAGCGCAAGCCCCATGTCGATCGACACCATCTGGCGAAGCGCATCCAGGCTGGTACCTTCGTAATCTTCCCGGAACAGTGCTCCGGCCGCCTGCGCCAGGGCCTGTCCGTCTTCGTAAAGCCTGTGCCCCCGGCCAAGGGTCAGCAGCCTTTCTCCGCGCAACGCTTCCAGCGGAACGGTAGAGACCCCTCCAAGCGGATGATCCGAAGGCAGGGCAAGCAGCAGCTCTTCGGTGCAAATCACTTCGCTTTCGACCTGATCGGAGGCAAAAGGGGCCGGGCACAAGACACAATCCAAAGCACCCGACAACAGGTCGGGCAGAAGCTGAACCGGTCTCTCTTCGCGTATATAAAGCTCCAGTCCCGGAAAGGCCGACTTGAGGCGCGGCAGGATGTGCGGCATGAAATAGGGTCCGAAGGTAGGCGCGACACCGAGACGTACCAGCCCGCCCAAATTGCCGATCCGGGCACTAGCAGCAGCGACAATTTCATCAAGTGCTTCAAGAACCTGATGCGCCAGCGGCAGCAACGCTTCCCCTGCGGGTGTCAAACAGATGTCACCGCCCCCGCGGTCCAGAAGAGCAACGCCGAGCTGCTCCTCAAGGAGCTTGAATTGCGCCGACAAGGTCGGCTGGGACACGTTGCAGCGCTCGGCGGCCCGGCCGAAGTGGCAGATCTCTGCGAGCGCAAGAAAATACTCCAGTTGCCGGGCGGACGGCCGGTAGCCCATTTGCAGAGAGTCTCCGATAGATAAAAACGATCAATTCAATACAATCAATGTATTTCAACTATGATCCATTTCAAACCATATTCGAAGTGTCACGAAAGAATGTTAGGAGAAAACGCTGATGTACACCCGTTTGAAAGCTCTGCGCAGCCAGCACGAAACGCTGGAAACACAGATCCGGCGGGAGGAAAAGCGTCCGGCACCCGACGCAATGCACATCCGGACATTAAAAAAGTTTAAACTGCGGATCCGCGACGAAATTGCCAGACTGGAACACGTCCTCGACCGTAAACAACGCGCAGACCTGCTGCCGACCTGAAAGGAACACGCCATGCGCCCCGTATTCTGGCCGTTTATGTTTCCCCCTACTACCAACGCCATGTCCGTCAACGACCGGCGTCAAATGCGGCTCAAGGATCTCGAGGCCCGCATGAGCGGTTTCTTGAACGAAAAAAGATCGACCGCCTGCGACACGGTGCTGGACAAGGTCGAGGCGAGCCGAGCAGAGCTGCGCAGGACACGGACCGCGACCGTGTAAACCGGTCTGCCGGATCGCCAACCCCGCCCAACTGCACGGGCGGGGTTTTCTTTTTTGGCAGCCGCATCAGTTTCGGGGATCAGGTTTCGTTGTCGGGTTCACTCCCGGGACCCGCGAACCGTCGCTTCACCGGTTCAATCGGTTCGCGCAGGCAAACCACGCCCGTTGTTCCACCACCGGTTCGGGTTTCGGCTT
Source organism: Roseibium sp. RKSG952 (assembly GCF_009711355.1). Taxonomy (NCBI): domain Bacteria; kingdom Pseudomonadati; phylum Pseudomonadota; class Alphaproteobacteria; order Hyphomicrobiales; family Stappiaceae; genus Roseibium; species Roseibium sp. RKSG952. Next base: position 10,698 of record NZ_SMMF01000875.1, read on the forward strand.
TCGGGGTCATAAGCCGCACGACTCACCCAATCCTCTCTTAGAAATATCACCGGCTCTTCATAATGGTGAACATAGAGGATGGCATCCATCACCTGTTCCAAAACAACCATGTCCCGCTCAATGGAGATTTTCAGCTCGACCATTGGGTAAGTCTCCGTGCTACCGGGCTTGAAATCAGCCACATGCGTATCCGTGGTCGACTTCGCCGTTGGCTGAGACGTCTCGCGCCCTGATGCCGAAATACTGGCATTGCGTTGATACCGGCCATAGCCGAGCGGGTGGACCGCCATAACCGCGTCCAGAATGCGATCCGTGTCTTCGGGCAGGGTCTGGATCTCAAGTGTCCAGACCGGAATGAAAGTTCCCGACCTTGCCTTGTACTGTGCCAGATCTGTCATTTATGCCTTTTTACGGTCCGCTCTTTTGGGTTGGCCAATTCAGACGCCTGAACCATGCTCGGCCGCGAGCATTGTGGTGAACTGCGTGACCGCTGCAGGTTCCACCCCTGCGGCCCGGAAGACTTCAGCAGCAAAACTGACGGGCGCTGTCCCGGGAGCCGTGATCACGGCGCGATCCGAAACTGCAGAAGGTGTGTCTTCGAAATGCGCGGACCCGCCATAACCGGCAGCGTTCTTGATCAGAAAGCCCTGATCGTTTGAGGTATGGCGAACGTCTTCAAGCAGCCCGGCACGCGCGAGTGCCAGTGTCCCGCCGCAGATACCTGCCACTGCCACGCCCAAGCGTTTGAGGGCCGCCAGCATTTCGCTGATATCCAGGGCATTGCCACTCTCCCAGATCATTCCCCCAACAACGACAACCACGTCCGGCTGCCAGACCTGCACCTCGTCAAAACCACTAGGCACCTGAACCTGCAATCCGCCCTGAGATCGAAGATTGCCCGCCGCAGGGGCAAAAAAGCCCACCTCAAGGCCGTAGAACGGCCCGCCCGTTCCTGCAATCAGGGCGTATTCCCAGTCGGCGAACCCATCGGTGAGCAAAAGAGCGACTTTTGGCATTCCTGACCCTTTAGAGCGCAAGTAGAACATATAAGGAACATAACATTACCATTCCGGAGGGCCGGGTCAAGGCACTTGCCCCGACCGACGCATTCAATCCTCAATCCACATAGTATTCAGTTTGGTGCCGCTCCGAATGCAAAGCGAACTTGGCGCGGCGAGCCGGCTTGCATAATCTGCGCAATAGTCCGGCTGCCTGACCTCAGGCGACGCTGAAGCCAACCTCCAAGTCTGGAACCTGCATGACGTCTTCGCCCTATTTCGCGCCAACCGGGGGCCATCCGCCCCAAACCCAACTGCTCACCGACCGGGCTGTCTTCACCGACGCCTATGCGGTGATCCCGAAGGGTACCATGCGCGACATCGTCACCAGCTTCCTGCCGTTCTGGACCGGAACGCGGCTTTGGGTCCTGTCACGCCCGCTCTCCGGATTTGCTGAAACCTTTTCGCAGTACATCATGGAAGTCCAGCCCGGTGGCGGCAGCGAGACCCCGGAAACAGATCCGGAAGCCGAAGCGGTCCTGTTCGTGGTCGAGGGAACGCTGACCCTGACCATTGCGGGCGATGTCCATGTCATGGAACCGGGCGGATATGCCTACTTGCCGCCCGCACTCGATTGGCGCGCGCATAATGAAAGCCAACAGCCAGTGCGCTTCCACTGGGTCCGCAAGGCCTATGACAAGGTCGCCGGGCTCGACGCCCCGCAAGCCTTTGTCACCAATGAAAAGGATATGACCCCAAACGAAATGCCCGGCACGGAAGGCAAATGGGCAACCACTCGTTTTGTCGATCCGTCCGACCTTCGTCACGACATGCATGTCAACATCGTCACATTCGAACCGGGCGCCGTGATCCCCTTCGCCGAAACCCATGTCATGGAACACGGGCTCTATGTTCTTGAGGGCAAGGCGGTCTACCGGCTCAATCAGGACTGGGTCGAAGTGGAGGCTGGCGACTATATGTGGCTGCGCGCCTTTTGCCCTCAGGCGTGCTACGCGGGCGGTCCGGGAAAATTCCGGTATTTGCTTTACAAGGATGTCAACCGCCACATGAAGCTGCGGTGATGGCCATGCCCGAGACAATCCGGATCGAGCCCCTGACCACCGGCGCCTTCGCCCCCTTCGGCGATGTGCTTGAAGCCGCCGGTGCACCGGACAAGGTCATCAATCAGGGCAAGTGCGGCCGCTATCACGATCTGGCAGCCCTCGATTTCACTGGCGATGGCTCAGCCGGGGTCTCCCTTTTCAAGTCGGAAAAGCGGACCCTGCCTTACAAGCTGGAAATGGTGGAGCGGCATCCACTCGGCAGCCAAGCGTTTCTGCCAATGTCGCTGGAACCGTTTCTCGTGATCGTTTGCCCCGATGATGACGGCAGGCCGGGACGCCCGCGCGCATTCCGGACACATCCCGGACAGGGCATCAATTTTCACCGCAACACCTGGCACGGGGTCCTCACGCCTTTAAGCGATCCAGGCCTCTTCGCCGTTGTCGACCGGATCGGCACTGGCAACAATCTGGAGGAATTCTGGTTCGACAGTCCTTATCTGGTCACGGAAGAGGCACGCTAGATTTCCAGCTATCACCTGCCGAACCGTGTGGTCCCGCAAGCCGGATAACGCAGTTTCAGCCTGACAGATTTCGCTTCAACCGCAATCAGGCCACGATCCTGTTAATAATCACAGCTGTTCGCTCGAAAGCACCGGACGCTATGATGACAGCCAGCTGCGTTCCACGCGCATTGTCCGGGAGGCTGCATGAAAAACGTCATGGCACAGGCAGTTTCATTTCTTCTGCTGACAGCAACTGCCGAAGCCAGTCCGCAGACGCTGTTTGATGCTCTCAATGAACAGTTCAGCTATATGCAGGCCGTAGCCGCCTGGAAAAGGGACACGGGCAGCCCTGTCGAGTATTCGGGAAGACAAGCAAGACTTTATACCCAGCGCCAGCTGGTCAATGACGCCAATGCAGCCGCCGATAACGGTCTCCATTATGAGCGTGCCCATGATTTTTTCGAAGCCCGGTATGCGGCCACCAACGAAATCCAGTATTGCTTGATAACCCAATGGACCGAAGATGAATCAGCACCCGTTCAATACAAGGACATAAATGAAGTCGTCCTCCCTGCTCTGACAGGCTTGCGGACGACTATCATCGAGAGCCTCGCTGAAGAAACCATCACTTCCGAACATGAGAAGGCATTCAAGGAAACCATCCAGGTTGACTGCCTGTCCGAAGAAACAAAGGACAAATTGTTCAACACATTGTTGAAACTGAAATGAACCTAGCTTTTTCATCACTGCAAAGGGGGGGCGGACGAGCATGAGACCTAAGACTGTGAAGGCTCTGGTTATCCTGGGCGCACTCACCCTGGTCTTGCCGGGGAAGGCGTTCGGTTCTCCGGAAGCGCTATTTGAAGCGATCAATGAGCGTCTGGAATACATGGAGCCCGTCGCGGCATTCAAACTTAAACACAATGACCCGGTAGACGATCCTGCGCGTGAAGCCGTGGTCCTGAAAGCCGCAACCCGGCAAGCCGTAAAGGAGGGCTTACCGGCAAGCCCTGTTGAAGCCTTTTTCCAGGCTCAAATGAACGCAGCCAAGAACATTCAAAACTGCTGGATTGCCCGTTGGGGAAAAGGGGACCCGGTCCTGCAGGATGCTCCCGATCTCAAAACAGTGGTCAGACCTCAGCTGATTTCCCTTGGCGACAAGATCATCAAGTTGATGGCCGATGAAACGGTGACACCAACCGATCTTGCCAGCTACAACGCGACGGTCAATGTGAAATGCCTGTCTCCCGCGGCCAAACAATCCGTTTTTGAGGCCCTGCTACAGGTTCAAAATGCATCCAAAGCTCAGTAGAACGCCCTGCACCAAGCAGGCAATGAACATCGCGCTTCTATAGCCCAAATTTCGCTCATGGATTGTGAACACTCATTGCCTATCCCGGATTCTGGCCGCACTATCAAGGGAGTTTTTCCCCGGCACCACTCCTATCATCATGGAGAGCCTCATGACATCAGAGACCCCATCCCTCGGCCGGCGGATTGCGCGCCTTCCCGGTCAATTCATCCTTGCGCTCATCAATGCCACATCCATTCTTGTCATCGTTGCCATTGTGCTGGTCCTGATGATGCTGAACCGGGTCGAAACGGCCGGGGCGCAACTCGCCTCCAGTGTTACCGATGCGGCAATGTCACGGTTGCAAGTGTCACCGGAGGACTTCAGGGCGCGGCTGATGTCGATCGACCAAAAACTCGACCAGCTTTCTTCTGCGCTTGAAAACCCCGGCATCGCCGACAACAACGTGCTTCGTCAGGATCTGGCGGCCCTGAACCGGAACATCACGGACCTGAAAGTCGCCGCCCAAGGGTTGACCATGGCAGGCCCCGACGTCACAGAAGCAGCCTTGCAGCAGGCAGGGACGGTCATTACCAACACCCTGATCGGATTGCGTGACTGCACGCCCCTACCACAAACGAATACAAGCGAGACGACCCCTCCATCCAGCTGAGAAGGCCATTACCTTTCGTGCAATCCTGCGGTCGCGCGCCCTTCAAGCTGTCAAGCAGACCCGCAGTCGCTAAGGGCTTAGGGACATTGCCGTGGGCCCTTGACATGACTATGAAGGATCAGTCTCCATTGGGCCTGGGCACCCGCACATCCTTGCAAAACAGCTCGTAAAGTGTGCCGATGATCGAACTGACTTCCTGGTTCATCAGGCTATAGTAGATCATGCGTCCATCGCGCCGGGACTGCACGAGCCCTTCAAGGCGCAAGCGCGCGAGCTGCTGCGACACCGCCGCTTGCGGCATTGTCAGAATGTCTTCGAGTTCAGAAACCGATTTTTCGCCTTCGGACAAAAGGCACAGGATCACAAGCCGCACCTCGTGGGAGAGCGCCTTCAACAGTTCGCTGGCCTTGCGCGCTTGCGCCATAAGCTGATCGAACTCAGCTGCATCCATATCACTCTTGAATATCGGAAGGTTCATTGTCCTATCCGCACCGGTCGTTGTTTATATACATGCCTGCTATCGCATTGCAGCATTATCCGACTTTTCATACCGCATTGCAACAACAGTACCTGACCCTTAAGTTGATGCTCGCGGCGATTTTTCAAGCGTTTCCGTAACCGTATTACCCGAAAGTGTTCACCGGAACAGTCTCATATTGTTCATTTTCAACGCTGCGATTGCAAAAAAGGCCACAGCATCAATCGCTTAACAAGATAGTCTTCCATGCTGACAGCCTGGGTTTGTGCCTGCTTCACCAACCCTGATCGCGTCCAACTGCTCCAGTCTTTGAACTGGCCACCCCATTGGAAGGCCTCATGATGATGATAGCATATCTCCAATGATCGATCACAGAGTGTTCGGTCCGCAAGGCATACCGACAAGCGAACCCGCCACGCCATACCGCCATGCCAAAGACCCGCCTGCTGGCACAACATTCATAAAATTCTAAAGAAACTTCATTAATCCATTGATTTATCGCGTATTACAGAGACGAAAACGCCCAGCGCCAGGCAACTCATAGTGAATAGGCAGGCTGGTATCAGCGCATTCCATCCGACGTACACAGCGCATGGAAATCAAGTCATCTGCGCAAATAAGGCTATTTAGTTCAGATACTTATTTGCGCTTTCTAAGATACTTAGTCATCGCATGGGCCGCAGCACCTGGATATCCAGATCGCGAATCTTCTTGCGCAGCGTGTTGCGATTGACCCCAAGAAGCTCCGCAGCCTTGATCTGGTTGCCACGGGTCGCGGCAAGGGCAGCGCTGATCAACGGATATTCCACCTCGCGCAGAATCCTGTGATAAAGCCCCGGCGGCGGCAATGCGTCTCCGAAATTGTCGAAATAGCCGGTGAGATAACGTTCTACTGAGCCGCCCAGATTGGCTGCCTCATTGGTTTCCTCTTCCAGCGGCGTGGCGGTCGGGTGACTCAACTCATGCTCAAGCAAGCCCTCGGTGATCACATCCTGCGGATAGAGTGCAGCCAGCCTGCGGATCAGGTTTTCAAGTTCCCGGATATTGCCGGGCCAGCGGTAGCGGCGCAGGAGATTGAGCGCTCCCTGATCTATCTGCTTGGCCGCCAGTCCTTCCTTTTCGGCCAGCGAAAAGAAATGCCGCACAAGATCGGGAATGTCCTCGATACGTTCGCGCAGCGGCGGCAACCGGATCGGCACAACGTTCAGACGGAAATAAAGGTCTTCGCGGAACAGGCCCTGATTGATCAGATGGCGCAGATCCTTGTTGGTCGCCGCCACAATCCGGACATCGGTCTTGATCGGGATACGACCGCCAACAGTTGTGTATTCGCCTTGCTGAAGCACGCGCAAAAGCCGGGTCTGCGCCTCCATCGGCATGTCGCCAATCTCGTCCAGAAACAGCGTCCCGCCATCGGCCTGCTCGAACCGGCCGGAGCTGCGCACCTGAGCGCCGGTAAAGGCCCCCTTCTCGTGACCAAAGAGCTCGGCCTCGATCAAATCGCGCGGTATAGCGGCCATGTTGATGGCAACGAAAGGGCCATTCCGGCGTTTGCCATAGTCATGAAGCGCGCGGGCAACCAGCTCCTTGCCGGTGCCCGATTCACCGTTGATCATCACGGTCAGATCCGTTTGCATCAGACGGGCGAGCACGCGATAGATTTCCTGCATGGCCGGGGACCGTCCGACAAGCGGCATGCCCTCATGCATGTCGTCATCCTGACCGAGGACCGGACGCTTCTTCGGCTCTTCCAGGGCCCTGCCGACAATCCCGGTCAGCTCCTTCAAGTCAAACGGCTTGGGCAGATACTCGTAAGCCCCCTTCTCGGAGGCCTTGATCGCCGTCATGAAGGTGTTTTGCGCACTCATCACGATGATCGGCAGATCCGGCCGCTGCTTTTTCATGCGCGGCAAAACGTCGAAAATATTTTCATCCGGCATCACCACATCCGTGATCACCAGATCGCCGTCACCGGCACTGACCCACCGCCAAAGTGTTGTGGCATTCGACGTCATGCGCACCGTGTAACCTGCGCGCGACAGCGCCTGATTGAGTACCGTCCGGATCGCGGCGTCATCGTCGGCAACTAGGATCGTGCCTGTTGGCATGGTCAAGAAATCCTGTCTTTGTCGGAAAGTCCAAGGGCCGGTGCACCGGCCTCGGTGAAGGCGGGCATCAAAATGCGGAAAACGGTCTGCCTCGGCTGACTGTCACACTCGATCACCCCGCCGTGACCGCCGATGATCTTGGCAACCAGCGCAAGCCCAAGGCCCGAGCCATTGGTCTTTGTGGTGATGAACGGTTCGAAAAGATGCGGCATCAGGTCCTCCGGCACGCCGGGGCCATTGTCCTCCACACAGAACTCAAGCGGCAGACTGACCCGATTGTCAGTTCCCGGCACAGACAGGCGAACCCCCGGGCGGAATGCGGTCGTAATCCGGATTTCGCCATCGGACTGGCTGCCGATCGCCTCGCAGGCATTCTTGATCAGGTTCAAAAACACCTGAATCAACTGGTCCTTGTTGGCATGGACCGGCGGCAGGGACGGATCATAGTCCTCCACGATCCTGACATCACGTGCAAACCCGCTGTCTGCAAGACGTTTCACATGATCCAGAACCACATGAATGTTGACCGGCTCGCGGGCAATCGGACGTTCATCGGAAAACACTTCCATCCGGTCGACCAGCTTGACGATCCGGTCAGTCTCGTCGGTGATCAAGCGGGTTAGCGCCCGGTCTTCGTCGGGAACGGATTGCTCCAGAAGCTGGGCTGCACCGCGGATCCCGGACAAGGGGTTCTTGATCTCATGCGCCAGCATGGCAGCCAGTCCCGTGACCGTGCGCGCGGCTCCGCGCGAGGTCAGCTGGCGGTCGATCTTTTCCGCCATGGTCCGTTCCTGGAACATCAGCACGACGGCGCCGGGCCGGTCGGCAACCGGGGCCGCGTTGATGTCGACAACCTTGTGCGATCCGATCCGGGGCGATCCGATATCGACCTTGTATTCATTGATCGCCGCACCGCGCTCGCGCACCTGATCGATCAGGGTCAGCAGCGGGCTGCCAAAGGGAACGAATTCGCTGACCGGGTAACGGCGCAGGACCGCCACACTTGACCGCATGAAGATTTCAGCGGCCATGTTCGCCGTTTCGATCACACCATCCGGGCCGACCAGCACAACCGGATGCGGCAGGGCATCAAGGATTGCGGCCCCGCCATTGATCAGGGTTGCTTGCCGTTGCGCATTGTCATGCTGCTTGATCATGCAGCACTCCGCGCAGCCGGTGCCGCAAACCAGTCAGCGGCAAGCCGCAAAACCTCTGTGGGCTCGTGGGAGGTCATTAATGCCCGCCGGACACTACCCGGCACCTCGCAATGGCTTTCGGTCAGATCCAGATACCAACCCAAATGCTTCCGGGCGATCCGCAATCCGCCCTCTTTTCCATAGTGATTCAAGATGTCCTCATAATGCGCTGTCACGAGCCGGCTCAGGTCCGGACCGCTCGGATCCTGCAGGTGTTCACCGGTTTTCAGGTAATGTCCGATATGGCCAGGGAGCCAGGGGCGTCCGTAAGCACCGCGCCCGATCATGACACCATCCGCTCCCGAGGCACGCAGCATCGCGCTTGCCGCCTCGAAGGAAACACAGTCGCCATTGGCAATCAGCGGCACAGAAATCTCTTCCTTGACCGCCCGGATCGCATCCCAGTCCGCCGTTCCTTTGTAAAACTGACAGCGGGTCCGTCCGTGAACAGTTATCAGCCGAACGCCAGCAGCCTCTGCGCGGCGCGCAAGCTCAGGCGCGTTGATCGAACGCTCATCCCATCCAAGGCGCATTTTCAGGGTCACCGGAATGTCGACCGCCTCGACCGTCGCCTCGATCAGGGTCAAGGCATGATCGAGATCCCGCATCAGTGCCGATCCCGAATAACCGCTGGTGACTTTCTTGGCCGGGCACCCCATGTTGATGTCGATCACATCGGCACCCAGACCCGCAATTACCCGGGCAGCCTCATCCATCCAGCGTGCCTCGCGGCCTGCCAGTTGCACCACATGCAAACCACTGTCCTGGGCTTCGGCGCGCATTTGTGTTTCAGCATCACCCTTGACGAAGGATTCGCTTGCCACCATTTCGCTGACGACCATTCCGGCGCCACACCGCGCGGCAATCCGGCGGAACGGCAAGTCGCTGACACCCGACATCGGCGCCAGAACAGCTGCACAAGACAGTTCATGCGGACCAATGCGGAGAGGTGGCGGACTATAAGATTGCAGGCGCAAGGCGGTATTGCTCATATCGTGTGCACTTCAATTATTGCCCATATAATAGACATTCACATCTTTGCAGCAAGTGGAAATTGCTTCCGCCTCAACAACATGCTTGAAGACAGCCTTGGCAACAGCTCATCACCCGCAGGATGAACGAGGACCGAATGACCACGCAGATTGCTGCCTTGATCGTGGCCGCCGGCCGCGGCAGGCGGTTTGGCGCTACAGACCGGGAGGCGCCGAAACAATATCACAGGCTCGCCGGGCGCCCGGTGTTGAGCCATACACTGGATGCATTTCTCAGTCATCCCCGGATTTCCCATGTACTTGTGGTGATTTCGCCCGACGACCTGCCGCTCTACGAACACGCAGCCGAGCGATGCCAATCCACGCGGAAAAGCCACTTGCTCCCGCCGGAAACCGGTGGCGAAAGCCGGCAGATCTCGGTTCACAACGGCCTGACAGCGCTTTCGGCACACACTCCCGATCTGGTGCTGATCCATGACGGCGCACGCCCGCTTGTGTCTCGGGCTGTCATTGAAGGCGTGATCGGCAGCCTTGAAAACGGCACGTCTGCCTGCCTTGCAGCAACACCGGTGTTCGACACCTTGAAACGCAAGTCCGATAAAAAGATCCCTCTGGAAACAGTTGACAGAACAAGCCTTTTTGCAGCCCAAACACCACAGGGCTTCGCCTACGCAAAGATCCTCAAGGCACACGAACACGCTGCCCGGCAAGGTCTGACAGACTTCACCGACGATACCGGACTGGCGGAATGGGCAGGTCTCAGTGTTGAGCTTGCTCCGGGCGACACCGACAACCTGAAAATCACCATGCGCGGCGACCTTCAGCGCGCGGAACGGATCCTTAAAATGACACAGCTCCAATCATCTCCGCCTCTTGCCAGCCTGCCGGACATCCGTGTGGGAAGCGGATATGACGTCCATGCGCTGGAACCCGGCGACGGGGTCATTCTATGCGGGATCAAGATCCCGTTTGACCGCAAGTTGAAAGGCCATTCGGATGCGGATGTCGCCCTTCATGCGGTCACGGATGCCATCCTAGGCGCAATAGCAGACGGCGATATCGGCATGCACTTTCCGCCCTCCGATCCGCAATGGAAGGGAGCCGCCTCAGACCAGTTTCTTCAAGAGGCCATCCAGCGGGTCGAGGCACTCGGCGGCCGGTTGGCCCATATCGATGTCACCATTGTGTGTGAAGCGCCAAAGATCGGGCCACACAGGGACGCGCTTCGCCAATCCATGGCCGGGATCACGCAACTCCCGCTCAACCGGATTTCGGTAAAGGCCACCACCTCGGAAAAACTCGGGTTTACCGGCCGCTCCGAAGGGATTGCCGCAATGGCAAGTGCAACGGTCCGGCTGCCATTCATCGACGCATAACGGGAGCATGCAAATGAGCGATCCGAACCTGACGGCCTATGACAGACTGTTTCCGCTTGCCCGGGAGGTGATTACCGTTTGCTCCACACGCGGATTGCGCATCGCCACTGCGGAATCTTGCACCGGTGGCCTGATCGCCGGCCTCCTGACCGAAATCGCGGGCTCCTCCACCGTCCTGGACCGGGGCTTCGTCACCTATTCCAATGAAGCCAAACACGAGATACTGGGTGTCGGTCAGGACTTGCTCGCCACTTGTGGAGCTGTCAGCGAACCGGTTGCACGCGCCATGGCCGAAGGCGCCCTGTCCCGTTCAAATGCGCAAATCGCCGTTTCTGTCACAGGCATTGCCGGCCCGGGCGGCGGCAGCCTGGAAAAACCGGTTGGAACCGTTCATTTCGGGCTGGCCGCCGAAGGTCGGCCGACCGCCCACGCCAAACACCTTTTTGAAACCGAGGGACGGCAATTCATCCGGGCCGCAGCAATCGAAACCGCCTTGCGGTGGATCCTCAAGACTGTTCAGCAGCAACAACAAAACGGATTGTAATACGAACTATTTACAATGATAGTGATACATGACAGTCCTTCACCACTTGCGCTGGCGAAACGGTAACCGCGGCGTTTCAGGGGATCTTGATGAAACCGGTCTTGTTCATGTGTCTGTGCCTGCAAGCCATTTCCGCAACAGCTTTCGCCCAATCCATTCCGGCTCCGGGCGATTACTACCTGATTGCCCGTTCTTCCGAAAACCAGTTCCGCAGCAGCCACAAGATATTCGTGCGCCCGTCCGACGGCTTGCGGAAAGTTACATATTGCAACCGGACTTATTGGGTCCGGCCATACACCGTTGCCTGGTCCCAAATACAGGTCGAAAATGAGCTTCAGGTGCGGGTCGAGTATAATGGCGGCAAGGGCTGGCGGCCGATTTGCGAAGACCCCGAGCGGCAAGTGACCTTGTCCGACCTCGGCATCGCGATGGACCCGCGAGATGTTCTCTACGTCGATCCGGAGACAAGTGCAGCACTCAGCCGCATGGATACGATCGGCCGCGCCTTCCGAACCCAGTTCGGAAACAAAAATACCGACCGCACGAAAGACTGATGACCCAGATCATACCGCAAACAGCAATACCCGCTTAGATACCGGGCTGGCGCGGATCATGCGATTGATTGCAGCGCGAAAAGATGCAATTATAACAACACAATCGATGATCTGATCATCAGCAAACCATTGCTCCGAATGAAGAGCAAGGTGAGACAAGAATGCTGAAACTCTGCACCGCCGCCGCTCTGCTGGCCATGAGCTTTTCCTCAGCCCAAAGTGAGGTCACAGTCGAGCCCGGGGATTTTTACATGATCTCGCGCGAGGAGGACGGCAAGTTCCTCGCAAGCCACAAGATCTTCCAGCGTGAATCGGACGGCCTGATGGAAGTAAGCTACTGTGGGCGGGCCTTTTGGGTTCGGCCCAAAACAGTCGCCTGGACGGAACTGGAAACCGATAACCTTCATCATGTCAGGCTCGAATACAACCATGGCAAGGGCTGGGTATCCGTCTGTGAAAAACCGACCGATCACGTCACCTTGAAGCTCCTGGGCATAACCATGGACGCCGATCAGGTCATTCGATCAGATGGCGCTGCACTAAGGTTCATGACCCGGTTTTCCGCCATTTCAAAGTCGTTCAAAAAACGCGACACCACTGCGGACGAACAATCTTCCGCCCCGGTCTTCCCGGCCAGACAGCGAACTGAAAAGTCTTTCGTGCAAGACGTCAGATTCGATTAACACTATCCCGGTATCGTTCCAAGGACGGACCGAAGAAGTCGCAGTACTACAAGCAAGGTCTCAAACGAAAGCCCCGGATGCGTATCCTATTGACTTTGGCAATGCTGTTCGTGCCGGGTGATCATGCCAACGCAGAAATTCCCGTAGCGCCGGATGGCGACTACTATATCCGTTCAGAAACACCGGACGGTGTTTTCAACGGCGTACATCAATTGATGCCCGGTCCAAAACCCGGCTATGTCAGGGTGGTTTACTGTGACCATATTTTTTGGATTCGCGGCGCAACGGTCATTTGGTCTGAAAGGGAATCAGCGGCAGGCCAGCTGATTACAATTGAAAACAACAACGGCGGACGGCGCGAAATATTTTGCCTTCCTGATCCAGCTGCCCTTCAGCCGGAAAACCTCGGCCTTGATCAAAATGAAATCGACCGCATCCGCGCCGACCAATCATCATCGGGTGACATGCGCGACCGTTTGCGCAGCATTCGGGATGGATTCACCCGGCAATAAACCGGATAAGCCGCCATTTTTCTCGCTGCTCTCATACTCGAAAGTGATCACGGAGACGTTACTTCACACAATCGATG
>NZ_SMMF01000211.1:0-372 GCF_009711355.1 Roseibium sp. RKSG952
CAAGATATTGGATTTACGCGTGAACTTTTGGATCAGGCTCTGAAGTCGTACCCTCTTCAAGAGCATTTCTTAGTTGGTGAATGCACCACTCAACAGCGTTTGCAGATGATCCTGTACTATCTGCTAAGTCTATCCGAGCGAGTAAACATTTTTTTCGAATTTGAGGTGGGAGTATATTTCCAAAAAAACGATCTATGAATGTTGTCTTACCTGAACCTTTATTTCCGATCAAAAGTACAGTCTCAGCGCGCTGGGTTTCCATCGCTCGCTCGATCTGGTCCTGTAGCGCTCCTCCTCTAACAGTAGAAATCGATGCCACATTATTAAGGACATTCTGGATGATTGGTAGTGTCAAAGATCTTTCGCACTTTT
>NZ_SMMF01000485.1:0-1251 GCF_009711355.1 Roseibium sp. RKSG952
GGGCTGCGCGACGAGATTCGCGTTGCTGGCGGGCTTTTGCCCGTTCATTCCCACATCGTGACGGAACCCCAGAGCCTCACGCCTGCCGTCATAGTCGGCTTGTCGTTCAGACACTAGGGTGGGGCCTACAACTGCGCAGTAGCCATCGCTGCCGGGAAGGTTGTCCGCGTCGTCCCCAAACAGAATTTCCCCTTCCTGCATTACACCATTCGATACGGAATACGGCCGTCAGAACTGGAAAACGCGTGACACCTCCCGGCGCTCCTGCAGGGTCCGCTCGCCGAAGTATTTTCTCGGATTGCCGCACATATAACACGAGCACGACGCGAGGTGATCCGAAAGGGTCCCTTTCTCGTCATGAGGATAAAGACGGCGGGCCTTTCGCTTCATCCGCGCGTTGTGATGCCGTCTGTCGGCTCGATTGCTCCGTCGCATTTTCATCTCCTTGGCTACACAAGGAAATTAACCGAAATCAGTGGTTTTGGGAAGGGGTAAGGATTCAAATCGCAAGGATTCGCCATTTCGTGTACGAATCGTCTGAATTGTGCGCTGGGATACGGTCATTTAGGGCAGGAAAGACGCTAACCGAACAAGGCCGAGATCCTGACCATCAAGTTCCGGACCATGAAGAACGTTCCCGGATTAAGGTGTTCAATAAGGAGGATGGACGACGCGACAAATGCGACGGCGAATAGGCTCTCGAACGACCTGCCCTTCGGTCTCCGTCTGCGGCGTGATTTCGCGCGACTGCGCCTGGGTTTGGACTTAAACGACCGGACGGGGGTCGCACGCTTCCGGTGGGCCGCTGCGCTCATGACCCCCTCGGCCTCCGGTATGGAAACTCGGAAGAACTCCCGCCTGTCGTTTACACGTTTGCCGGACAGCGCCTGATGGATCGATTTCTCGAGTGCCACAGCGTTCTGCGTCTCCACAGCAGCCACGATCCTGAACGGGAAAGGTAAGGAGGTGGTCGAGTTCAATTCGCGCACGCGCTCTAGCGGGTGTCGTCTCGTCATCCCGATCTTCACCAGACCGGGCATGGCGGCGTTCGTCAGTAGGTAGACGAATCCTCCCGTCGTCTTCGATCTGTTCGTTTTCTTGCGTTTGGCGGTCATCCCTGAATTAGATACTCCCGCTTGACTATTAACAAGACTATTCGTCCTTCGGACCCGGCGCGACATCTGGGAAGAACAGTTTCGCGCAAGCGACGGCTTGATGTGTCTTTCAAGCTGTTCACCAAACGTGCAAGCG
>NZ_SMMF01000284.1:0-505 GCF_009711355.1 Roseibium sp. RKSG952
CCGGGATGCTGCCCAACGCCGTGTATTGCCACCATTTACGTCCGCGACAATGCGTTTGCGTAAATCCGCCGACAAGGGTTTGCCCATGATCGACCTCCTGTAACGGTGAACCTATGACCCGCCCCTTCTGCAAGGGATAATTTGAAGATTGCTCTGTTCAGTCTGCGTCAACGTATCCGGTTTCGGGGTCGAGCCTCGGCCAAGATGGAGATCCGCGCAGTCTGGTCCTCATAATCACACCGGTCTCGATCGACCGTTCAATAGTTCAGGTTGCCAGGCTGCCGTTCAACTGTCAGGCCATCTTCGGCTCACCACTCGCAGATTACTGAAACTTCAGCTTAGCGCCAAAGCCACCGTGTTCCTTATGCGGCTGCGATCGTTGGATCGAAGCCGCGCTCTTTGCGCAGCACCGCCCAATGGATGCGTGCAAGCTTTGTCGTCAGCGCCACCACGACAACATTCTTGTGCGCCCGCTCTAATACCAAGTCTCAGATGAAGTGACTCA
>NZ_SMMF01000128.1:0-278 GCF_009711355.1 Roseibium sp. RKSG952
AGGTCCGACTTCGTCAACAGGCTGTTAAAGGTGAAATATTAAATTTATTTAAAATGGCATTTCAAATACCAAATACCATTGTATCCGTGAGACGGTGTTCCTAAATAGTTATCATCGAAAACAAGAAAAAATATCTGGGAGAATTTAAAGTCCCCGACAGGGGATCAGTAAATCCATCGTCTTTAGGCGACAGGACGCAACTAATATCACAGAATGGAGAATTATAAGCGCGGTAGCCACACGATATTGGACTGCAAATACCATGTGGTTTGGGTGAC
>NZ_SMMF01000918.1:0-57469 GCF_009711355.1 Roseibium sp. RKSG952
TGTGTTGCACTTCGCGCCTGAATTCACCCACACTCATCACGGTATAGAAAATGCACCCGGAAGCCTGACCCGACACTGGTTCGGATCCACTGGCAGATTTGCACCGGATAAAATTGCTGCCTTGATCCAGATAGCACCGCGCCCATCTCAGTATCATGAGCTATTTTGTGTATGTTCTGGCCTCAGGGCCACAAACCGACCTTTACACCGGCCTCACCGAAGACCTGCTTGACCGTACCAGACGGCACCGCAGTTGCGCCAAACAGGGCCGCACGCCGAGGCTCGTCTATTTCGAGACTTTCGAGCGGTTAAACGATGCCGCCGCGCGGGAAAAACGCCTGAAAGCGTTGCATCGCGATTGGCAGATCGACGTGGTCGAAGCGGTTAACCCGGATTGGCGGGACCTGTTTCCAAGCCTCGAAGCCAAACGCTGATTGCGCTTAGCATACCGTCACTCTCCCCCCCTGCCGGAACACCCGGCAAGGGCTCGGAGTGTGCTGTTGCGGGCTCCGTTATTCCGCAGGTGTCGGGCTTTTGGCCGTCACCGACAGGCCGTTGGTGATGGCCTCGCGATAGGCTTTCGCTGTGGTTGCCGGATTTTGCTCCGATCCACCGCAAGATCCGGACAGGAAGCAGTTCACGACCGAATCATAAAGCCATATGAAACCGCCATCCGGCGGGTGCTTCTCTGCCTTCCAGGTCTGGAACTGCGTCTGCAAGTCCGGCGGACAGGCGCCGTTCATGTTGTAGATATTGGAACAGCCGCCGCTTAACGCGTAGCCGTCACATTGCGGGGCAGCCCCCCACTGGGGCTCTCCGGCGAAATAGACCGCATCGCCTTTTTGAAACTGTTTGCCCGGCCCGAGATCCAGATA
Organism: Roseibium sp. RKSG952; assembly: GCF_009711355.1. NCBI lineage: Bacteria > Pseudomonadati > Pseudomonadota > Alphaproteobacteria > Hyphomicrobiales > Stappiaceae > Roseibium > Roseibium sp. RKSG952. The sequence goes on from NZ_SMMF01000918.1 coordinate 876, forward strand.
TCCGTTGCAGTAGAAGAAGAAGGTTTCTCCGCCCTCGGCTCCCTGCAAGGCGTCATCTGCCGTGGCGAAATTTGCGACCCTCAAAAGGTTCGACCAATCGCCACCGCCATATTGGGCAACACTGGCGGTCTTGACGACGCTCTCGCCGATCGCACCATTGTTCCACCAAGGGCCGGGACCAGCCTGAACCGTGGCCAGACCCGGGATCAGCAGTGTTTGTCCGCCCGCATCAGATATCATTTGGCCCCAGGGTTCGGGGGAATTTCCCATGCCGCCTGAGTAGGCTTGCAAGTGGATCGCACTGACGAAACCCTTGCCGTGGGTTGCGAGGACCTTGCCATAGGTCTCTGTCCAGGTCGGCAGGCTGCTATAGGGACAGAACGTAACGCTCCCAAAGCCCACATTTGCCAGAAGCGTCGAAAAGCCGGTCATCGTGTCGACTTGTGTCTGATCGACGGGATACCCGGTGATTTCCTCGTTATCAAAATCGATTGCATCAATATCGCCACCGGCATCGACCTTGGCTTGTTTCAAGGCTGCAAAATTCCTGAAAAGCGTCGCCGTCGGACCAGTCCCCTCCTTTTGCAGGAGCGCACCGATATTGGCGTAGTCGGAGACACCGCCCGAACCGACGGAAAAAATGATTTGCACGCCGCCCTTGTAAAGCTGTGCTAGATGTCCCGGCAAGTCGCCCGAGGTTTGAGTATTGAAAATGCCATCGGACACGATCGGCGTGTCGTTGAGAGACAAATCCCCGCTGGTGGAGACATGCACCGACCAGACGATTACCGCCGTATAACCGGCTGCAAGCAGGTCATCGATTGCGGGTTGGCCGCCGAACTGGATGGCGCCACCTGCGTAAATGCGCGTGCTGATCATTTTGAAATCCTCCCGTGTTGATTGCCGGACCCGGCCGCGCCGCGAACGCAAAACCGGCAAAGGTCAGGAGCCGTACGCGACTCCTGACGCTAGGGAAGATATGTAGGTGCAACGCCTGCATATTCAATCTTAAATTGATAAAATACACGCTACCATCTTTACGCTTGAAATCAGCGTTTCGCCGCGTAATAGGACACGCGCTTCTCCAGATATCCGAGCAGTTCGGAAACCGTGAAGGCAAGGGCAAACAAGACCACCAGAACCGCCCAGAAATGGGCCATCAGGAAATTGTTGGCATAAAGCTCGAACAGCGCGCCAAAGCCCACGATCGAAATCAGCAATTGCCCGATAATCACGCCCTTCACCGCACGGATAACCCCGATACGAACGCCACCGAGGATCTCCGGCAAGGCCGCCCAGAAATAGATCTTGTAGAACGCCTGCATGGGTGTCGCGCCATAACAACGGGCCATTTCGATCAGGGAGCGGTTGATCTGCATGACTCCGGCCCTTGCATTCAGGATGATGATCCAGATCGCAAACAGGGTCGTTGTGATGATGATCGACTTCATTCCGAAGCCGAACAGCACCATCAAAACCGGAACAAGAGCCGTCAGCGGTGCGCTGAGGAACATGTTTACCCAGGGCAGCAGCAATTCATCGACCAGCCGGTTCTTGCCCATCAGGATACCCACCGGAATTCCGATCACCACTGCAAAGAACACGCCCGACAGGAACGCATAGGCCGTTTCCGCAAGCGCCTTCAGGAACGGAGACGTGCCGATGACGGAAAACAGTGTCGACATCACTTCCGACAAACGCGGCACGAAGAAAGTCAGCTCCATGATCCCGACGAGTTCCCACAAGAGCCCCCACAGAATCAGCGAGGACATGGCCGGCAGACGGTAGCCATAAATGGTCATGGTCTCCTCCTATTCGACGTAGCTGCGCAGCGACGCCCAGATCCGGTCGACGATGTCGAGATATTCCTGGTCGCGGCGGATGTTTTCGACGTTCTTGTGGCGCAGGCCCGCCGGACGGATGATCTCGGACACCCGGCTCGGCCGCGGCAGCAGGATCGCGATCTGATCGGAAACATAGACAGCTTCCTCGATGGAGTGCGTCACGAAGATAAAGGTCTTGCTTTCGTTCTGGACGAGTGAAAGCAGATCCTCCTGGAACTTGCGCCGGGTCTGCTCGTCAACCGCAGAAAACGGTTCGTCCATCAAAAGAACATCCGCGTCCACCGACAGAGCGCGAGCGAGACCGACACGCTGGCGCATGCCGCCGGACAGTTCGTGCGGGTAGCTTTTTTCAAAACCCGACAGCCCCACCTCCGCGATGTATTTTTCGGCGATCGCCTCCCGCTCGGATTTGGCAACCCCGCGCAGTTCCAGACCGAAGGCGACGTTTCGCAGAACGCTTGCCCAAGGCAAAAGCGCAAAATCCTGAAACACGAACGCCCGGTCCGGTCCGGGGCCTGCGACCGGTTTGCCATTGACCTCGATTTCGCCCGAGGTCGGATCGAGCAAACCGGCGATGATCTTGAGCAGGGTTGTCTTGCCGCAGCCGGAAGGCCCCAGAAGCGACGTCAACTGCCCGCGCGGGAACTCCAGTGTGAGATCGCGCAGCGCTTCGACCTCGCCATAATTCTTGGAGACGCCTTTTGCGACGACAGCGTTTTCAGCCTGGGGCACCCCCATGGGTTCCACGACTTCCTTAATCTGAGGCATAACCACGGACGTTTCCTTCAAACAGGTAGACTTCCAGCCGCTCCAGAACGTTCAGGAACAGGACAGCCAGAAGGATGATGGAGAAGATCGCGGCATACATGGCCGGGTAATCCGCGATGGAACGGCTGTAGGTGATGATGTCACCGACCCCGGTCGGTGTGATTTTCAGCTCCGCCAGAATGGCACCGATGAACCCGGCAGAAATGCCGAGCCGCAACCCGCTGAAGATCACTGGCGAGGCTGCCGGGATGATTATCTTCAAAATGATCTCGGTGTCGGAGGCCAGAAACGAGCGGCCCATCTCCTTGATCGAGGACGGCGTGTTGCGCACGGCACTGGCCGTGTTGAGCACAATGACCGGCATCGCCATGATGCAGACCACAAACACTTTCGACGTCAGGCCAATGCCATAGATCATCACAAGAAGCGGAATCAGCGCAGCCAGCGGCGCGGCCTGCATGACGATGAAGATCGGCGAGAACAACCAGTCAAACCGGCTGCTGAGCCCGATCCAGAGCCCTAGCCCGATGCCGAGAAAGGCGGATATCGCAACCCCGATCACCAACGGGCGCAGCGTTTCGACATAGGCCTGATAGAGGCTGCCATCCACGGCCATCCGGCCTAGCGCCGACATGGATTCGAAGAAGGTCGGAAAGGCATAGCTGACCGGGATCATGCCCGCAATCTGCCAGGCTCCGAACAGAACCACGGCGGACAGAAGTTTCAACCACAACGAACGGCGTTTCATTTAAGTGTGCCCTCGTTTTTCCATGTGAAAACAACTGCGGCCGCCGGACGAGCCGGCAGCCGCAACCGGGCTTATTGCTGAGCCGCCTTGTCGAGCGGCGCGAGGTACCAGAAGTCCTCAATGTTCAGGCTCGACGGATCGCCCTCCAGCTGACCGGCATTGGAATACCACTCCAGATCAGCTTGTGCCGCCTTGCGCCCTCCCCCATCGGGGTCGTAGAGGCCACCGGCAACCGCGTCGGAGTAGAACGCATCCAGATTCCTGCGAATTTCCGGCGGCAACTGTCCGATCGGACCTTCGGGATTGGTCTCCCGGGCGATAATGGCCGGATCCCGAGACATGTCCTGCCAGACGCTTGCAAGGGCATTCACGAATGTCTGGACGTCTTCCTCGTTGTTTTGAATCCAGTCGAGATTGGCGAATAGCGCCTCGTCACTGGCATCGACTTCAAACATCGGCAGAACGTTGAACCGGTCTCCGGCGATTTTCACGACCTTGTTCTTGTTCGCCAAGTCCACGATGGTTGCATCGGTCTGCCCGGCCATCAGGGCGGCGACCCGGTTGGAAGACCCCGGCACATAGGACCGGTTTCCGAACTCAATGTTCATCTTGTCCTCGATGACATTGGCGATGGAATCCGTCCCGCCGCCGCGCGAGTGCAGCATGATGGGTTCACCGTCCAAGTCTTCCAAAGAACTGTATTTCTTCGACGTTACAGGGAAGAATTTCAGCTTGGACAGCTGAAACACGATCCGGATCGGCGCTTTTGAGCGCTGCATTGCGGCATAGGGCGTGCCGAAGCCGATATCCATCTGACCGCTCAACACGGCCTGGATTGCCAGTTCCTCATCCGAAAACGCCGTCCATTCGTAATCCAGACCATTGGCCTTGGCCCTCTCAAGGGCAACAAAAAACGCCGCCAGTTCGTCCGACGGCGTTTCAGCCAGCGCAATCTTTATTTTTCCGTCCGCCACAGCCGGAGCCGCCATCAGGCCGACGGCCAACGGAATGACGGCAAGGGTTGCGCCCAACTTACGCATAAGTGACTTCATCGTTTTCCTCCCGAATCCGGAACCATTGTGGTCCCTTCTCATTCAGACGAGGCCCCCGGCGTCTTTGGCTCGTTCAGGCCATCTGAACCTTTCCCGGTCTCAAACCTCCCCGAACAGGCGTTTCGAGACCGAGCTGATATGCTGCCACATGGCGTCATGGGCAGACTTTGGATCGCGGTTTTCTATCGCCGCGCAAATCCGGTCATGTTCTGCAAAACTGGTGTGATTTTCCGGCGGCCGTTCCGTTTCCCGGATGACGATGCTGACTGCGACCGCACGGCGGGCCGTGTTGAGCTGGTCGAACAGGGCAAGCAGCAGAATGTTGTCTGCCGCCTCGGCTATGGCCTGGTGGAACAGGTCGTCCTGCGCCTCATACTCGCGCCAGGACCGGGCCTGCCGGGCGCGCTCCTTGATCTTCCGGATCTTTGCGACCGCCTCGCGGGATGCATTGATCGCCGCCTCGCGCGCAATAACCGCCTCGATGCATTGGCGCGCGCGCATCATCTTGACCGGCGTAATCCGCTGACCGATATCCGCAAACAACCCTGCATCCGGCATGGATCCGGCGCCGGCCACAAACGTACCCTTGCCGACATGGCGCCAAATCACGCCTTCCTGCTCAAGACTGTCAAGCGCCTTTCGCAACTGCGACCGCGTGATGCCAAGCCTTTCAATCAGTTCGCGTTCAGGCGGTAACCGGTCCCCGGCCGCGTAGTCTTTTTCGGCGATGAACGCCTTCAAAACACCGACAATCTCGCTCCGGTTCGATGTCTCAGGGCGGGTTAACACAGACAGGTCTCTCCTTGCCTCGAATGCCTTGAAACCGGTCAATTGGTCAACCAATTACCGATCAACACCCTTATTAACCGATAAAACATCTAAACTTGCAAGAAAAAACGATAAAAATAAAAATTGGTTGTGATTGATCAAAAATTGGTTAGGTTCTTGATCAGCCTGAAGCAGAACAATCAGAGGTGAAACATGCCGGAAACCGTCATCGAGCCAGCACAATCAGCCCTGTTGCCGGTCAAGGGGACAGACAAGAGCTTCCCGGTGCGCAGGGTCTATTGCATCGGCCGGAACTATGCGGCCCACGCCGTCGAGATGGGGCATGACCCGGACAAGGAGCCTCCGTTTTTCTTCCAGAAGAACCCGGACAATCTCGACACCAGCGGCACGTTCCCGTATCCGCCGAAATCCGCCGATGTCCACCATGAAATCGAGCTGGCCGTGGCCTTGAAGTCCGGCGGCACGAACATCCCGCTCTCCGAAGCGCTGGATCATGTTTACGGCTATGCGGTGGCTCTGGACATGACCCGGCGCGACCTGCAGGGGGAGGCCAAGAAGATGGGCCGCCCGTGGGAGGTTGGAAAGGCGTTTGAGCGCTCAGCACCAATCGGCCCGCTGGTTCCGGCAACCGAATGCGGACATCCGGACAGCGGCCGGGTGACATTGCACGTGAACGGCGCGCTGAAACAGGACGGCGACCTGAACCAGTTGATCTGGAAGGTCCCGGAAATGATTTCCTATCTGTCAGATTATTTCGAGCTGGCCGCGGGTGACGTGATCCTGACCGGAACGCCGGCCGGTGTCGGGCCGGTCTCCGCTGGAGATGTGCTTGAGGGCCATGTTGACGGTTTTGCCCCGCTCTCGGTCAAGGTCGTCTGACCGGAAGAAACACCAGACAAAGAAAAACCCCGCTTGGAGCGAAGCGGGGTTTTTCCTTTGCAAATATATCAGTCCTGATCCATTGCTTTAAGTATAAGCGGGTTTGGAGCCTTGTGATTATCGTCGCAGTCAAAAAAGGACCTGATGCGCTCACGCCAGCTGGACCTTTTGTGATGTCCAGGCGGCACCGTCGTATCCGGTAGCTGTAAATACTGTTTTGGCAAATTCATGATCCCTCTCCTCTCACCGCGGAGAAGCGAGCTCCACACCAAACATATCTAAACGCCACATGTCCCTTTCCTGTACGAAAGATTAAAAACCGGTCATGTTGCTCGTGGTTGCAGGGAGCCGAGCCCGGTCACCGGCATTTTATGCCTTGGCACTTTCAGGCTGGGAGCCGTCAAGCAGCTGAATTTGCGGTCACTTTCTGTACAGGCAACTTCTATTGCGCGTTTTTTTGGAGACTGGAGGATTTTCCATGTTCAGCCGCCTTCTCAATACCGCACGCCGCTCCTTCGCATCCCTTTCAGAGCGCGAAGTGCTGGCGCTGGCAATCTCGGCCGAGGAAGATGATGCGCGCATTTACGAGGCATTCGCGGAGGGCTTGAGGGAACAATATCCGAATTCCGCAAAAGTCTTTGAACGGATGGCTAACGAGGAAAAAGGCCACCGGCGGCGGTTGATCGAACAGTTCGAGCGTCAATTCGGCGGAGAAGTCCCCTTGATCCGGAGGGAGCATGTCCGTGGCTTTTATGACCTGAAACCCTATTGGCTGATGCGGCCGATGAAACTGGACAAGATCCGGAACCTGGCCGAGCAGATGGAAGATCAGGCCTATCGCTTTTACCTTGCCGCCGCCAAGCGCACTCAAGACGCGTCCATGCGCAAGCTGCTTGAGGACCTGGCTGGCGAAGAGGAAAAACATGAAACGCTGGCATTCAAGCTCGGCGAAAAATACACACCGGAAACGGTCAGGAAGGAAGAGAACGCGAAAGAGCGGCGGCAATTCATTCTGACCGTGATCCAGCCGGGCCTGGCGGGGCTGATGGACGGATCCGTTTCAACCCTTGCCCCCATCTTCGCCGCCGCCTTTGCGACCGGCGACACCTGGCAAACATTCCTTGTCGGCCTGTCTGCATCCGTGGGTGCGGGCATTTCCATGGGCTTCACGGAAGCCGCACATGATGACGGCAAGATCTCGGGCCGCGGCTCGCCGATTGTTCGCGGATTTGCGTCGGGGATCATGACCGCCCTTGGCGGTCTCGGCCATACTCTGCCCTATCTGATACCCGATTTCCGGATTGCGACCGGCATCGCAGCCGCAATTGTATTCATCGAACTCTGGGCAATTGCCTATATCCAGAACCGGTTCATGGACACGCCGTTCCTGCGCGCAACGTTCCAGGTGGTCCTCGGCGGCGCGCTCGTATTCGCAGCCGGGATCCTGATCGGGAGCGCTTGAGAACGGGCGGGATTCAGGCTCTTTCGGTTCCAAGGCGACAAAAGTTGTTTTACGGTGGCGCATATTTCACATTCTGGAGCGATCAAAAGATCAATCCGGGACCGAAGAGCCACCTGCATTTTTTGCAGGCTTGCCTTTCCGGTCCCGGGTCCGTGCTTTGCTTGTTCGGGGTGACAATTGCATCTCAGGAAAAATCTCGCGCAGAATTTCCCGACCTGATTTGGGAAGTTTACAGGCCCCGAACGCCCAGTCCTATTTCAACGGCATGCAGATTTCGGTCAGAAGATCCGCGGGCGCTGTCTCGTACGGATCATTCAGATAGATTTCCATCGCCGGAGCATCAGCTGGTTCCCGTCCGGACTGCACAAGCCATTCACCATACAGCCAGTCATAAGCCTGGCGCATGTTCTCGTAGGGACCCTTGTAATGAAGCACGGCATAGTCACCGGCCTGCGTCTCAAAGCGCTCAAGCGGCGCCTCGATTGGAAAGTCCGGGTCAACGGCGGCACCCGCGATAGATTGCAACTCATCTTCCGGAACACTTGTCGGATCGGAAAAATAGAGCGCTTTCATGGCCTTGCAGCGCCCGGTCAGCTGGTGCGCAGTCAGGTGGCTACCCAGTTTCTGGAACGCCTCGCCGATCTGCATGTAAGCGCCCTTGTGCGGAATACCCGCCAGAATTTCAGTATCGAAGTGCTTGATGTCCACGTTAAACATGCCCTTTCCTCCTTTACCATTTGCAACCGGCCGCAGAATGTCAGCCGCCCGGAACCGCGTGTGCGGCCCTGATGACCGGTACTTTGCGGGCGTCAGGCCGTAAGCCTGTTTGAAACTGCGCGTGAATGCGGCCTGACTGCCATAGCCCGCCCTCTTCCAGATTGCCCTGATCGGGGTGTCGGTTGTTGACAGCTCAGCCGCCGCCCGCATCAGTCTCAAGCGGCGCACCGTCGCGACGACCGATTCTCCATAGGTGGCCTGCCAGATCCGGTGCCAATGCCAGGGCGACATGGCCGCCGCCTCCGCAAGCCTGTTGAGATCCGGCGCGTCATCAAGATGCGTATGGATGTATTCAATGACGCAAGAGAACCGGCGCACATATGAAGTTGCGTTGGCTCGGTTCGCCGGTTTTTGCGCGTTCCGGTCCGCCATGCAGTCCCCCCTCTCTTCCGATAGGTTCCGAATAGCAATAACGGGATTGATAAATCTTGCGGAGTATAACCTATCGGGGTTTCGCGAAAAACGTGCGCGCGCCAAACCATGGTCCTGTCTGGTCGAAGACGTCCGGACCACCGGAAAGCAGAGCCCCTTTCAATTGCCGGGTTAATATCGTTTCATCGGGCGAACAACACTGAAGCAGGCACCCATCGCTACGGAGTAGAGTATGAAAATCGCGCAAACACTCGTCGTGAGCGCACTGATGAGCCTCACCGCTGCGGGCACTGCCCTCGCGCAAGCGTCCGGATCGGAAGGGTATTTCAACATCTACAACAACACGTCCGGAAACGTGGTCGTTGGTTTCTATACCAACGATGGCAGCGGCTGGAGTGACAACTGGCTGGGCAGCGAGTTGCCCCCCGGCGACAGCGTGGAAGCCGAATTCATCGCCGACAGCGGCAGCTGCGATCAAGTTTTGCAAGTGGGATGGCTCGGCGAAAACGACGAGGAAATTCTCGACGACCCGATTTCGATCAATATATGCGACGCCAGCAACGTGTATCTGGACGACAACGAAATCTATTATGATTGATCTGCCGGGATGAAACCACGCCTGCTATTGGCGTTGAGTACCGGCTCTGGAGGACAGTCCAAAACCCGTCCTCGAATCGGACGGGTTTGAGACAAGCGGTTAACCGAGGTCCTGCCGCCTGATGCTTGACGGATTGTCCTTGCCGCGGGTCTCTTCTGCCGAAAGAAACGCACGCATGACACTTTTCCAGTAAGATCTGCGATAGTCTTTTGACCGCACCGTTGCATCGGTGATGTCTTCGAGTTTTGCGTCACTGGTCATGGCATCCTCCTCTTCACAACGGAACCAACCGTTAATGAAAGACTAGGGGGCGCAAAATTGCTGCGTCCTTCCCGGAGCCTTAAATCTTCGACATGTGGTGGCAAGCCAGCAAGAAAAGATGAGCCCGCACGGGTTTGAATACCCGCTTGTTTCAACGGCAAACCAACAGCTGAATTGCCTGTTAATTGCTGCTGATAACGAGAAAAAAATGACTCGATGCCGTGTTGCCCCTCCTCTAGTTTGCCTTCCATGAAAGATCTGTTGCACTTTGAGGACTTCGAAGCCGGTCAGGTTTTCGAACTCGGTGAAATGCCCGTGACCAGAGCCGAGCTCCTTGCGTTTGCGGGCGAATTCGATCCGCAACCCTTCCACCTCGACGAGGAAGCAGCGCGCCAGTCAATCCTTGGGGGCCTTGCCGCTTCCGGATGGCATACAGCCTCCATCGCCATGCGGCTTCTGGCCGATGCGCTGCTATCACGCAGCACGTCTCAAGGGTCGCCGGGCATCGAAAGACTGCGCTGGCTGAAACCGGTGCTTGCCGGCGACAGCCTGTCCGCCGAGACCGAAGTGGTCTCCAGCCGTGCGTTGAAATCGCGCCCCGAACTTGGGCTGGTTCATTTTCTGTTGCGGGTTTCCAACCAGCGCGGCGAAGTGGTCATGACCCAGGAAAACCCGATATTGTTCCTCAAACGGTCTGTAAGCTGATGAGCCGGTTCTTCGAAGACATTCAACCGGGCGATGAGCTCGTGTTCGGTTCTTACACGTTCGAGGCTGGCGATATCATCCGCTTCGCTGCGAAATACGACCCGCAACCGTTTCATCTGAGCGACGCCGAGGCTGCCAAAACGCATTTCGGCCAGCTATGCGCTTCCGGCTGGCATACGGCAGCCATTTACATGAAGCTCCAAGTCGCAAAAGCCAAAGAGTTGCGCGCAAAACGGATTGCTCAGGGCCTTCCGGTGGCAGAACTCGGGCCGTCTCCGGGATTTGACGATCTGAAGTGGATCCGTCCCGTATTTGCGGGCGACACGGTCACGTATCGCAGCACCATTACTGCCAAGACCGAAAGCAAGAGCCGTCCACGCTGGGGCCTGATCCATGCCGAAAACCACGGCACAAACCAGAAGGGCAAAGCTGTGCTCTTCTTCAAGAGTACGGTTTTTGTCGAGCGGCGGGCTACCTTGCGCGCAACCGCGTAATATCAAACGCCCTAATCCATCACCTGTTTGGCCGTATCAACAAGCGTGAAGAACCTAGACAAACCGGCTGTTCCCCCGACATCAAGAAGGTCCCGCGTTCGGCCTGTGGAGTTCAGCGTCGTCAGGAAACGCCCTTAATGGCACTTTCCGCAGATGCCCAAATGGGGTGTTGAGCCCCCATGTTCGAGGCGCAATATGTGTAAGTGGGCATCGGTAAGACGTTCCAGTGATTGAAACGGCTGATATAAGATAGAATTTTTGTGCCCCTACAAGGCACGGCCGAACTGGACCTCGTCCCGGATTTCGATGCCATAGTCGCCGCGCAACGGGATCTCCGGCTTCAACTCACGCTCATCGTCAATCACGCCTTGCGCGATGCGTTCAAGGCGGAAACCGCGGCGCTGATAGAACCTGAAAGCATCGAGATTGTCGTTGGATGTGCGGACCGACAGCCGGTGAATTCCGGCAGCGCGTGCGCTCTCGACGACAGCGTCCAGCAACCTGGTGCCGATGCCACCCCAGCGGTTCAGCGAATCGAGCGTGAGGATCTCCCACTCGGTGTCCCGCTTGATCAGCGTCACAAGGCCAACCAGCTGGCTCCCGGCAATCGCCGCAAACCCCGGCAGCCGCGTCGCATCAACCATTTGTCCGTCGAGGAGAATCTCGGGCCCGGCCCAGCGGGCGGTCAGCAACTCGCGGACTGCTGCGTGATCATCTTCCTCGATCGCACGGATGGTGACAGTCATGCGGTTCCCCTATCGTTCGTATAAACGGGACGCCAGTGGCGTCCTGCCCTGCCAGCCAGCGCGTTCCAGTTCCGGATCCACATGATCTTCTTCCGGGTATCCGAGACACAAATACGCGATGAACTGCCAGTCCTCCGACACACTGAGTGCCTCATGAATGCGGACCGGGTCAAGTATCGAAACCCACCCGACGCCGACCCCTCTCATCCGGGCCGCCAGCCACAAGGTCTGGATCATGCCGACAACCGAGTAGGCAAGCGTTTCCGGCATGGTCGCCTTGCCGAGGCCGTGGCCCTGAGCCGTTGCATTGTCACAGAACACGGCCAGGTGTTCGGGAGCATCATCCAGACCGGCAAGCTTCAGGCGTGCATAAAGGGCCCGCCGTTCACCATCAAAACCCGCCATGGCCTCGGAGTTTTCCTGCTCGAAAGTACTGCGGACCGTTGCCCGTCGCTCCGGGCTCATGACCCGCACAATCCGCCAGGGCTGGCTGTTTCCGACAGAGGGCGCGAGATCGGCCTGGTCGAGTATCTTCGAAAGAAGACCGGGCTCCAACGGTCTGGTCACAAAGCGCCGGACATCCCGGCGCCAGAGTAATAGCTCGTGAAACTTGTCGGCAAACGCGCGGTCGAAAACCGGCGGCCGGTTGACGCCGGCATCCGTATCCCTGTCCGTGGCGGAGTGATCAGTGTCCCGGGAATTCGACAAGAGTGCGCACCGGTACGTTCAACGCTTCAAGCCTGGAGCGCCCCCCGAGATCAGGCAGGTCGACGATGAAGCAGGCCGCCACGATTTCAGCGCCCATGGATTGCAGCAGCTTGCAGGCTGCTTCTGCAGTGCCGCCGGTTGCAATCAGGTCATCGACCACGATGACCTTTTCACCGGGACGGATCGCATCCTTGTGCATCTCCATTTCGTCAAGGCCGTACTCAAGCGAATAGGCAATGCGCACGGTCTCGTGCGGCAGCTTGCCCTTTTTCCGGATCGGAACGAAACCGGCGGAAAGCTGGTGCGCGACAGCACCTCCGAGAATGAAACCACGCGCTTCGATGCCTGCCACCTGATCAACCTTCGATCCGGCCCATGGCTGCACCAGGGCATCGACCGCACGCCGGAACGCCCGCGCATCGCCCAGAAGCGTTGTGATATCCCGGAAAATGATGCCTTCCTTGGGATAATCCGGGATGGTCCTGATCGCATCGATCAGCTCCTGTTCCACGGTCTTGTCGCTCATCCCTCGTCCCACCTTCTTTATTTCGGTCATTCTGTGCTGCCGCCCGGCAGACAGCCGCCGCTTATAACAAGCGGCAGCTCAAAGCCCTAACGATTTTCAGTGGCAGTTCCTATGCCTTGTTGAGCACACGCCCGGCAACGGCCGACAGTTTGGAAACGAGTTCCGGATCACGGGCGTCAGGCGCTGTCAGAATGGCATATTCCAGTGCGGTATCCGATCCTACCGGACAGGCGGGATGGTCTCGCGGAAAGTTCTTCGCCAGCCGCGCAACCAACCTCTGTGCATTGCTCGCATTCTCATGAAGGGTGCGGATGATCGCCTGAATATCGACCGCACCATGGTCCGGGTGCCAGCTGTCATAATCGGTGATCATGGCGACCGTCGCATAGCAGATCTCGGCCTCCCGGGCGAGTTTGGCTTCCGGCATATTGGTCATGCCGATCACGTCGCAACCCCAGCTGCGATAGAGTTCGCTCTCCGCAAGGGACGAAAACTGCGGGCCTTCCATGGCGAGATAGGTTCCGCCACGATGACAGGACAGGTTCTCTTCCCGGGCCGCCTTCTCGATCTCGTCGACAAGCAGCGGACTGACGGGATCCGCCAGAGACACATGGGCCACAAGTCCGGTACCGAAAAAGCTCTTTTCCCGCGCAAAAGTCCGGTCGATGAACTGATCAACCAGAACAAAGGTCCCCGGTGCCAGTTTTTCCTTGAGCGACCCGCAAGCGGACACGGACACAAGATCGGTGACACCACAGCGTTTCAGGACATCGATGTTGGCGCGAAAATTGATGGTCGAGGGGGAATAGACGTGGCCCCGGCCGTGACGCGGCAGGAACACAACTTTCAAGCCGTCCACATAACCGATCCGGACCTGGTCCGATGGTATGCCCCATGGACTTTCAACCATGATCCACTCGGCGTCCACCAGCCCCGGCAGATCGTAAATACCCGATCCTCCAACCACACCCAAAACCGATTCAGCCATAACCCCTCCTGTCCGCCCGCACAGGGTGACGGTCGAACGTCCATTGCGGCCTCAAGGACCTGTTTCAACTCAGGAGGTTATTCCAAGTACTCGGCGATGGCGTCAAGACCGGCGCGCGCGCAGATTTCCTCGTTGGCGCCCCCGCCACCGCCTGCGACTGCTATTCCGCCAAGCAAATCACCGTTCGCAGACCGGATCGGAAGGCCGCCGCCAAGCAGAACCACATCCGGCACGGTGCGCAGACCCCAAGGTTCGCCCTGCTGGGCGATCCGGTTGAGTTCCATGGTGTTCATGTTGAATGTAACCGCTGTCCGCGCCTTGCGCCGGGCCGTATCGGCGACATGCGGGCCACCGAGGTTGCTGCGAAGGGTGACCTGTTCAACGCCGAAGGCGTCGACGACAGACACTCCGACCGGGTGACCGTCCGCATTACAGGTCTCGATCGATTTCGCGGCGGCGATCAGGGCTGTCCCGAGATCCAGGGACTTCACCGAGAACGTGCCCGTTTCCGATGCTTCCTCGTCTGTTTCCGGAGATGCGGCCGCTGGTTCCTGTTCTACACCGTCCGGCGTTTCTTGCGGGGCCGGTTCGGCAGGTTCTGCAGGCAGCGTCCGGGCAGCTGGTTCTTCAACCGGCGCCGGAGTTTCGGTCTGGGATTGGGCAAGGGCCTGCCCGGTCATAGCAAGCCCGAATGCAAAAATCATCATGCGCCACATTGGATCACCCACCTCATCGCAACAAAAAAGGCCGCCGGAAACCGGCGGCCTCATGTTGCAGCAAAAAGTGGTCAATCAATGATCAACATTGCGCCACAGGCTCTTCTTCGTGAAGTAGAGCAGTCCTGCAAAGACGATCAGGAAGATCATGACCCGGAAGCCGATCTTCTTGCGCTCTTCCAGATGCGGCTCGGCGGCCCACATCATGAAGGAGGCTACGTCCTTTGCGTAGTTTTCAACCGTCATCGGCGTCCCGTCAGTGTATTCAACGGCCTCATCATAGAGCGGCGGGGCCATCGAGATAAACTGACCTGCGAGGAACGAATGGTTGTAGTACTGACCGTCCGGCACCACGACGCCTTCCGGCGCATCAACATACCCTGTCAGAAGGGAGTAGATGTAGTCCGGGCCGTTCTCCTGATACTGCGTGAAGATATCAAACACGAACCAGGGAAAACCGCGCTGCGCTGCGCGGGCTTTTGCCAACAGGGAAAAGTCCGGCGGGTATGCCCCATTGTTTGCAGCACGGGCCGCGTTTTCATTCGGGAACGGTGACGGAAACCGGTCGGCGAGGATCGCCGGACGGTCATACATGTCGCCGTAATCGTCCGGTCCGTCAACGACGGTGTATTCGGACGCAATCTGCTTGGCCTGATCTTCGGAGAAGCTCGGGCCCCCGTTTTCAGCCAGATTGCGGAAGGCTACCCGGCTGAGGCCGTGACAGGCGGAGCAGTTCTCGCGATAGACCTTGAAGCCGCGCTGCAATTGCGCCCGGTCAAAGGATCCGAACGGTCCGGCGAAGGACCAGTCCTGATAGTCGATCTCGACATTGCCGCCGGCCGCGAGTGCCGGGGTCGCGATGGCAAGAGCAGCCACCGCAGCCAGGGAACGAACCATATTGATCATGGTGCTCATTTTCTTGTTTATCTCCCGATCCGGTTCGCCGTTACTTCGTCTGAGGCGCGGCAGCCGCACCGGTCGGTGTTCCGCCACCATTCTGCTTCAACACCGCTTCGTTGATCGATACCGGAAGGCCCTTGGGCTTCTCGATGAAGCCGAGCAGCGGCAGGATGATCAGGAAATGCGCGAAGTAGTAAACCGTGCAGACCCGCGCCCAGAAGACATATTCTGGCTCAGCAGGCATTGCGCCGAGGTAGCCCAGAACAACCGCGTTCGCTGCAAAGATCCAGAAGAACTGCTTGAACAGCGGACGGTAGGCACCGGAGCGAACCTTGGACGTGTCCAGCCACGGCAGGACGAACAGCACCGCAATCGCACCGAACATCAGCAGCACGCCGCCAAGCTTGTCCGGAACAGCACGCAGGATCGCGTAGAACGGCAGGAAATACCATTCAGGAACAATGTGCGCCGGAGTGATCAGCGGGTTGGCTTCGATATAGTTGTCCGCATGGCCAAGATAGTTCGGCAGGTAGAACACAAACCAAGAGAAGAAGATCATGAACACGACGATCGCGAACAGGTCC
The DNA here is from genome assembly GCF_009711355.1 of Roseibium sp. RKSG952. Lineage (NCBI taxonomy): Bacteria > Pseudomonadati > Pseudomonadota > Alphaproteobacteria > Hyphomicrobiales > Stappiaceae > Roseibium > Roseibium sp. RKSG952. The sequence goes on from NZ_SMMF01000918.1 coordinate 16,793, forward strand.
TTGATCGTGTAATACGGGTGGAACGGCAGCGTGTCCTGCTTGGTCTTCGGCTGAACACCGGTCGGGTTGTTATTGCCGGTCGTGTGGAACGCCCACACGTGCAGGAGAACAACGCCGAAGATCATGAACGGCAACAGGTAGTGCAGCGAGAAGAACCGGTTCAGGGTCGCGTTGTCGACTGCAAACCCGCCCCAAAGCCAGGTCACGATGCTTTCACCGATCAACGGCAGCGCCGAGAACAGGTTGGTGATCACGGTCGCGCCCCAGAAGGACATCTGTCCCCAAGGCAGAACGTAACCCATGAAGGCGGTTGCCATCATGATCAGGAAGATGATCACACCCAGGATCCAAGAGATCTCGCGCGGAGCCTTGTAGGACCCGTAGTAAAGACCGCGGAAAATGTGAATATAGACGGCGATGAAGAACATCGACGCGCCGTTTGCGTGCAGATAGCGCAGCATCCAGCCGAAGTTCACATCACGCATGATGTGCTCGACACTGCTGAAGGCAGCCGTCGTGCTGGGCGTATAATGCATCACCAGAACGATACCGGTGATGATCTGCGCAATAAGGACGAAAAACAAAATCCCGCCGAAAGTCCACCAGTAGTTCAGGTTTTTCGGTGTCGGGAAATCGACGAAGGAACCGCGCATGAGCGAGATGACGGGAAGACGGCTCTCAAGCCACTTCGCCGCAGCACTTTGCGGTACGTAATTGGAATGTCCAGCCATGGGTTTCTCCTCAAACTCTGGCCGTTAACCGATCTTGACCATGCCGTCAGACATGAACTCATACGGCGGAATCAGCAGGTTCTCGGGAGCAGGCCCCTTGCGAATGCGTCCGGCAGTATCATAGTGCGATCCGTGGCAGGGACAGAACCAGCCACCGAATTCTCCGGCATCACCAATCGGCACGCAGCCAAGGTGCGTACAGATGCCGACCTGCACCAGCCAGGGCTCGTTGCCCTCGGCTGCGCGGTTCACATCCGTTGCAGGCGCATCAGCCGGCAGGTTGGCATTCCGTGCCAGCGGATCCGGCAAGTCGCTCAACGGAACCGCATTCGCCTCGTCGATTTCGGCAGGTGTGCGGTAGCGGATGAAAACCGGCTTGCCACGCCACTGAACCGTGATGGACTGGCCTTCCTGGACGGAAGAAACATCCACTTCGATCGAAGCCAAAGCGAGCGCAGATGCATCCGGATTCATCTGGTCGATGAACGGCCATGCAAGCGCACCAACGCCGACGGCGCCCATGGCGCCCGTCGCTATATAGAGGAAATCTCGGCGGGTCGGTTCCGCCGTATCCGAATTTGCCAAGGTCGCGTCCTCTCGAAACCTGTTCAATCTGTGCCGAAAGCCCGCGCTGCAACTGCGGTCCCTCGCTTAGGCACGAAGGATAGGCAGTTCAAGGCCGGGCTCAACGGGAACCCGGTGCGGCATCTGCCCGCACCCGGTTCAATGGGGACGTCTTTTTGCACCCTTCTTGGGGCTTGTCCAGATCAACCAAGGGCCCAATTCGCATATGTCGCAGGCAAAAGCGGAAGGATGTCGCATTTTTAACCCTATTGACAAAAAAGGCATGGCACCGGGCGATGCCATGCCCCTTCGTCACTTCTTCAAAGCCGCTTCAATGCCGCTTGTCAGGCCGCCTTGACCGGATCGAGGAAGCCACCGGACTGGTGCGACCAGAGCTGGGCATAGAGCCCGTTGTGATCCAGCAATTCCTGGTGGCTGCCGTGTTCGATGATCTTGCCATTGTCCATGACAATCAGGCGATCCATCGCGGCAATGGTCGACAGCCGGTGGGCAATCGCAATCACGGTCTTGCCTTCCATCAGATCGAACAGGCTCTCCTGGATCGCGATCTCCACCTCCGAATCGAGGGCGGATGTCGCCTCATCCAGGATCAGGACCGGCGCATTCTTGAGAAGAACCCGGGCGATCGCGATCCGCTGGCGCTGGCCGCCTGACAGTTTCACACCCCGTTCGCCGACATGGGCCTCCAGCCCGGTACGGCCTGCCGGGTCCGAGAGCTCTTCGACAAAATCAAGCGCATGGGCCTTGCGAAGGGCCTCAAGCACCATGGCCTCGGTCACATCGCCCCGGCCGTAGGCCACGTTCTCGAAGATCGAGCGATGCAACAGCGAGGTGTCCTGGGTGACAACACCAATATTGGCGCGCAAGTCGTCCTGACGGACCGTCTTGATATCCTGCCCGTCAATCAGGATCCGCCCGCCCTCGAGGTCATAGAACCGCAAGAGCAGATTGACCAGGGTGGACTTTCCGGCACCCGAACGGCCGATCAGGCCGATCTTCTCGCCCGGACGGATCGTCAGGTTCAGATCCTCGATCACCCCGGCTTCCTTGCCATAGTGGAACCGGATACCGTCGAACTGAACCTCCCCCCGGCTGACCACAAGGTGCCTGGCATCGGGCATGTCGACCACGTCCCGCTCCCGGGAAATGGTGTTGATGCCATCCTGCACGGTGCCGACGTTCTCGAACAGGCCGGACACTTCCCACAAGATCCACTGGGACATGCCCTGAAAGCGCAGCACAAGCGCGATGGCGACCGCAATTTCGCCGGTGGAGACCAGACCACGCTGCCACAACAGGATCGACACGGCCCCGGTCGCAAACAGCAACAGCATGTTGATTGTCGTCAACGTGATGTTCATCGCCGTGACCAGACGCATCTGCATGAAGACGGTCTTCAGAAAGTCCATCATCGATTGCTTTGCATAGGCCTCCTCACGCTCGGCATGGGAGAACAGCTTGACGGTCGAGATGTTGGTGTAGGCATCCACCACATGACCGGTCATGATCGAGCGGGCATCCGCCTGCTCTTTCGATACGGACTTCAGCTTAGGCACGAAGAACCGGATCACGAGCAGATAGCCGGCAAGCCAGACCAGGAACGGGATCACGAACACCCAGCTGGCCTCGGCCACCACGAAAACGCCGGCGGTAAAATACACGCCGACGTAAACGAGAATGTCCGCAATCCGGGTCACGACCTCCCGCACCGCCAAAGCGGTTTGCATGAGCTTGTTGGCAATCCGGCCTGCGAAATCGTTCTGGTAAAACGACACGCTCTGACGTAGCAGATAGCGGTGCACCCGCCAGCGTACCGACATGGGATAGGTGCCCATCAACCCCTGATGGAACAGCAATTCGAAGACGCCGGTGATGACCGGCAGCAGCACCAGAATCACCAGCCCCATGCCGACGAGATGCCAGGTGTTGTCGGCAAAAAAGCTGTCCGGGTTTTCGCCGGACAGCCAGTTCACCAGATCCCCGAGGAAGGTGAAGACCAAAACCTCGAGGATCGCCACCACCGCACTTGTCGCCGACACACAGGCCAGGATCGGCCAGACCGGCTTGGTGAAATACCAGCAAAACGCCCAAAAGCCGGTCGGCGGGACATCAAGCTGCGTATCTTCAAACGGATCGATCAGGTTCTCAAAACGCTTAAACATGATGCGCCTTTCCTAACCGGATGAGTTGTGCCTTTGTCTCGGGTTCGGCAACCGGTTCACTTCGCTTGGCAGGCTTGTAGCTCCGCCATGAAACCAAAGGCCCAGACACCAGAGCAGCCGAGGCAATGAAGCTCAGGATCGCCACCGAAACAATAGCGGTCCCGAGGAACAAATCGATCAAGTGCCCGGCAAATGCGCCCGGGCGCAGGCCGATCCCGTTCATGACGACAGTGTCGATCCGGCCTATTTCACGGATCAGGACCGGAGCATACAGCAATCCGGTCAAAACCACGGCGGCCAAAACGAAAATCCCGAAGGATCTGGCCGCTGCCTTCAGCGTGCCGGTCCTGTCGCGGGGTCCGGTTCTCTCGGGAACCGGAATGTCAGGCCGGTCCGGCAACGCGAACGGGTCCAACGGATAACGAGCAGACATCGGATGTCTCCGAAAAGAAATTTTCTGAAACGACGCCGGCAAACGCACCAAGGGGCGGCGCGCAGCACACATTATTCAAATGTTCAGAAAGGCTTAAGCCAGACGTCAGGGCAGTTGGAAGTTGGTCGGCAAATTAATGCGCGCTATGAGGCCGCGCAGTGCCGGAGCCGAGGACGCAGTGCGTAGCTTTGATGACAATGCTGATCATTTACGTCCTCCCTGAGTTCATGGCCAAAAGACAACCCGGGGCATTGGTGCTCGCCGGTGAGGAAGTTCATGCCCCAGGATTGCGGAAAAAAAAAGGCCCTAAATCACTGGCTGCGGCATATGGCAACACCACGTTGCAATTTTGCAACTACTGCGATTACCGGCTAAACACGGGATCAAATAAAAAGACCCGGCACAACGGCCGGGTCCGGACAGTTGGTAATCCTTGTCTTCAGGCAGCCCGAATGCTGAGCAGGAATTCGCCAACCTGCTTTTCGAGATCGTGCGACAGGCTTTTCAGGTCGCTGGCTGCATCATGCATCTCGGATGTTGCGGTCCGGCTGACATCCATTGCCTCCGACAGGGAAGACACATTGGTAAAGACACGCTCGGAACTGGAATTTGCCTGAACGGCGCTGTCACCGATTTCATGGGTCGCGGCAGACTGCTCCTCGACCGCGTGCCGGATCGCGCCGGAAATCTCGCTGATGCGATCAATTGTCGTGGCAATGGATTTGATGGCGGTCTCGGACTGTTCGGACACGTCCTGGACAGAGGCAACTTGCGCGGAAATGTCTTCCGTTGCCTTGGTTGTCTGTTCGGCCAGTGCCTTCACTTCACTGGCGACGACCGCAAATCCCTTGCCGGCCTCACCGGCGCGGGCCGCTTCAATCGTGGCGTTAAGCGCCAGCAGATTGGTCTGGTTCGCGATCTGGCTGATCAGCTCCACGATTTCACCGATTGCCCGTCCGGTTTCCGACAACCGGCTGACAATCGCATCTGTCTGCTGGGCTTCGGTCACCGCCTTTGCAGCAATGTCGGCAGCCTGATCCACATCGGAGCTGATCTGGCGAATCGAATGCGCCAGGGTTTCGGCAGCACCGGAGACCGTGGCAACGGAGGTCTTGGCTTCTGCCGAGGCCTCTTCCACCTCCCCGACCGATGCCAGCGAAGTCTGAACAACCTGTCCGAGATTGTCGGAATTCGATCCGACAGTGCCTGCCGCACTCAGCAGCTTTGTGACAACCCCCATGACCGAACGTTCAAAATCATCGGCAACCGCATGCATCAACTCGGTCCGCTCGCGCTCGGCCTGTTGCTGTTGCTCGACCTGCTTGTCCGCCTCTTCCTTGGCACGGGCAGCCAGTTTCTTGCGGAATTCGGTCACCCGGCGGGCGATGGCACCAATCTCGTCCTTACGCTCGACACCTTCGATCTTGATATCGAGATCGCCGTCGGACAACCGCTTCAATCCCCCGGTCAACCGCTCCAAAGGCCGCGCGACGCCCAGTGCGAGATAGACAGCAAGGCCGAGAAAGGCGATCCCCGCGGGCGCACAGACCAGAGCAATGGTGACGATCTGGTCCATGATCAGATCATCCACCTGGGCAACCGGATTGGAGGCAACAAAATTGGCAACCGCATCCTCGGTCCCCAATCGTTCAAACAATGCCTGACGGAAAGAATAAAATGCATATCCGGTCCCGCCCATCATGATGATGGCGGCGGTCACGACCATGACAACAAAGCGGCCCTGAATTGAAAGTGTCACGATACCATTCCGTTCTTGTTCAAGGTGCCCTCCCCAGAAGGACTGCTTGACAGAACTGTTAGCGATCTACGTAAAAATATCGTAACTAAAACGAATAGGGACTTATCCGTACTACTTGAGGTATAGCGGCACGGTTCAGGTGAACGCCCTGGTCAGAAGATAGCCGGCACCTGCGGAAATTCCGCCCAGAAACGTCCCCCAAAGCACGTCAACCACCACCACCAGAAACGGCCAATCCTTCAAGGTGGCGTAGTTGGTCACGTCATAGGTGGCGTAGGTAAAGAAGCCGAACAGTGCTCCGAGAATGATTGCGGTCACCACCGATTCGGACTTGAGCGCCGGTGCGACTGCAAAAATGACCAAGCCGACCACGTACAAAATATAAAAAGCGCCCGCCGCCGCCATGTTCGGCTTCGCCATGAGAAGGTGGCCGATTCGATCAAAGTAGAACCGCGTCGCAACCTGGGTCAACCACACGTAGTCGATTGCCAGAAAGACGATAACGGTTGAGATATAGGCGGTTACGTATTGCAGCATGTCGGCTCCCGGGCAGGCTCGTGACAAGCGTACGCCGCCGCCATCCCATCAGATCAGACGCCAACCTTGAAAGCCACCCTCTTGCTTGACACCGGAAAGTGTCAAGCGGCGCTGTATTCGGCATCCTCTCCAAGAAAGCCGAGCGACTGACGCTGCCAGAGCTGATAGTAAAGTCCGCCAGTGTCGCGCAACAGCTGTTCGTGCGTTCCCTCTTGAACGATTTCCCCCTTGTGCATCACCACGAGCCGGTCCATGGCCGCAATTGTCGACAAGCGGTGAGCGATTGCAATCACGGTCTTGCCGTTCATCATCCGTTGAAGGTTTTCCTGAATGGCATTCTCGATTTCCGAATCGAGCGCGGACGTTGCTTCATCAAGCACAAGTATGGGGGCATCCTTCAACAACACCCGTGCGATGGAAATCCGCTGCCTTTGTCCGCCGGACAATTTGACACCGCGTTCCCCCACCTGAGCCTCGAAAGCGTGCCTTCCCTTTTGATCGACAAGAGTTTCAATAAACTCCAGCGCGTGCGCATCCCGTGCCGCCTGACGCATCATCCCTTCAGACGCCTGAGGGCGGCCATAGACAATGTTTTCCCGGATGGACCGGTGCAGAAGCGACGTGTCCTGCGTCACCAGACCAATGGAGTCGCGCAGGGATTGCTGGGTCACCTGCGAAACATCCTGGCCATCAATCCGGATCCGCCCGCCCTCCAGATCGTAAAACCGCAGCAGCAGGCTCACAAGGGTGGTCTTGCCGGCACCTGACGGGCCAACGATGCCCACGCGTTCGCCGCCACGGATCGACAGGGACAGATCGTCAATCACACCCCTGCTCTTTCCATAGTGGAACCGGATTTTCTCAAACGAAATCCGGCCTTCCTTGACTGCCAGCGCTCCCGCATCCGGCGCATCCACGAGCTGAACCGGCCTGGCGATCAGCTCCATGCTGTCCTGAAGTGTACCCAGGCTTCTGAACAGCGCATTAAGCTGGCCCAGCATGCGGTTGAGCAAGAGATTCAGTCTGAGCACCAACCCAAGTGTGAACGCGACATGGCCAACGCTGGTGTCGCCAGTTTGCCAAAGCCAAATTGCGGTTCCGGCGATCAGAACGATCGCTGTGCCGCTTAGCAAGGACATGATGGCGCGCACAGCCGTCAACGTCCGGGTGAATTCCCTGAGCTTGTCGAGGAAACCGTCATAGGCGCTGCGGACGCCGCGGTTCTCGCTTGTCCGGTTGCTGAACAGCTTGACGGTCTGGATGTTGGTGTAGGTATCCACCAGCCGGCCGGTGACGATCGAGCCGGCATTTGCCATGGTCTTTGCCCTGTGCCTCACTCGCGGCACGAAATAGGCCGCAATCCAGCAAAAGAAACCAAGCCACAGCGCCACCAAAACGCCCAACCGCCAATCCAGATCCGAAACCAGCACAAGGGTCGCGATCGCATATACAAAGATGTACCAAACGGTCTGAAGCAGCGTGGTCATGAAATCGCCGGCCGCCTGGCCCGCCTGCCAGACTTTTTGCGAAATACGGCCTGAGAAATCGTCGTTGAAGAACGACAGGCTCTGATCCATGACCGCCTGATGGCATTGCCAGCGCACAAGATTGAAGAAGGCAGGTACCACGGTCTGTTCTTCGACCAGGGCCGTCAATAGCGTGACCAATGTGCGCGCTACAAGAACGACCGCAGCCATTGCAAGCAGCACGGTTCCGTTGCTTGCAAAAAATTCGTGAATCTGCCCCTGATCGAGCATGTCCACTATGTCGCCGAGAAAGGTGTAAAGCGAGGCTTCGATGATCGCAGTCAATCCGCCGAGCACAAGCATCAGCACAAACGGCCAACGCATCTGCTTGACGAAAAAAAACAGGAAGGCATAGGGGCTGTTTGCGGGCAGCGCCGCCGGTGCCCGTTGAAACGGGGCAACCCAGTTCTCAAACAGCTTGAAGAGAAAATTCAAGAACTTGCTCCGGGAGTTAGCGATTCGAGTGAACTCTCACTATGGCAGTATTGGGGAAGCCTGCGTGAAATGACACGGCACGCTTGAAATGGTAAAGGCGGGTTTGAAGACAACCCTTGCCCTGCTGATACAATGCCCGACCTAGCGCTCTACCAACCTGACATACCGCAAAACACCGGCACGATCCTCAGGCTGGCGGCCTGCATGGGCGTACCGGTGCGCATTATCGAGCCAGCCGGTTTTCCACTTTCAGATCACGCCTTGAAACGGGCCGGGATGGATTACCTTGAACGCGCAGCGATGATCCGGCACGTGTCCTATGAGGCCTTCCGGTCGTGGAAACAGGACTGTCAGCGCCGGATGGTGCTGGTCACGACCAAGGGCTCAGTCCCCTATACGGAGTTCAGCTTCCAGACCGATGATATTCTGCTTTTCGGGCGAGAATCTGTCGGTGTCCCGGAAACGGTTCATGCGGATGCCGATGCACGGATCCGTATTCCGATGATGCCTAGCATGCGGTCCTTGAATGTTGCCGTTTCGGCAGCAATGATCATCGGCGAAGCGCTGCGCCAGACAGGCGAGCTTCCCGCCGAAAGTCCCTGACAGGCATCCGCCTGCCGATCGGTGTTGCCCGCCAACCCCCACTCTTGATGAAACCGGAGACCAGTTCATGAGCGCCCCTTCGCCTGAAAAACGCGGCGGCCCGATTCCCGAAGGGATCGACACAAAGAAAGAAACAGCCGAAACCTGGTTCCAGACATTGCGGGACCGGATATGCCTCGCTTTCGAACAGCTGGAAGACGAAATCGGGTCCCTCGGCGGCCCCTTGTCGGACATGCCCGCCGGCCGGTTCGAGCGCACACCGTGGGAACGGACCGACAGCACCGGGGGGCACGGCGGCGGCGGCGTCATGTCGATGATGCATGGCCGTGTGTTTGAGAAAGTTGGCGTCCATACCTCGACTGTTCACGGTGAATTCTCGCCCGAGTTTCGTGGCCAGATCCCCGGAGCCAACGAGGATCCGCGCTTCTGGGCATCCGGCATCAGCCTGATCGCCCACCCGCAGAACCCGAATGTACCGGCCGTTCACATGAACACCCGCATGGTCGTGACCACCCGCCAGTGGTTCGGCGGCGGCGCCGATCTGACCCCGGTGCTGGATGCCCGGCGCACCCAGACCGATCCGGACACGGTGGCCTTTCACGAGGCCATGGAGAAAGCCTGCGATCCGCATGCCGTTGCCGACTATCCGGCCTACAAGGAGTGGTGCGACGAGTATTTCTTCCTGAAACACCGCAACGAGCCGCGCGGCATCGGCGGGATCTTCTATGATTATCTCAACAGCGGTGGCTGGGAGGCCGACTTCGCCTTCACCCAAGATGTCGGCAAGGCTTTTCACGGCATCTACCCGGAGTTGGTGCGGGCGAATTTCGAAAAGAGCTGGACAGATGCCCAGCGCGAGGAACAGCTGATCCGGCGCGGCCGCTACGTGGAATACAATCTGCTTTACGACCGCGGCACGATTTTCGGCCTCAAGACCGGCGGCAACGTCAGTTCCATCCTGTCCTCCATGCCACCAGTTGTGAAGTGGCCCTAGGACGATGTACTGACTAGAGCGATGGCCGCAGGGAGCCTGCGGCCACTCCGATCAGGTCGGCCTTAGACAGGCGGTACCCCGACGCTTTCCAGGCCTGACGCAGGCTGTTGAGAGCCACGCCTACATCCGGTCCCGGTTTCACACCCAGAGCCAGAAGATCTGCGCCGGCAATCGGGAAATCCGGAACCGCGAGTTCGCGGAGGGCCGACAAGGCTTCAATAAAGCCGCTATCGGACTCCCAGACTTGGGCATTTGCGCGCTCGTAGGCCCAGGCCATCAGCAAGCCATCAACAGCAGCCTTGCGGCCGTGATCATGCAAGGCATGCTCAAGCCCCGCCTCCGGCCAATGATTCTGAAACCAGCGCGCTGCCTGCAAGGCCTGATGCATGCGCTTTTTTTCCGCATTGGACAGACGGAACCGCTCGCCGATGCGCGTCAGATCCTCATCGACAAACCCGGCCAGCATGGCAAAGCATAGCGGCGGCTCCGAGGTTTCAGGTGCCTGGTCATCAAGGCTTCGGAGAGCCGCAAAGTCACGGGTCCGCGAAATGCCTCCGGTGGTGATCTCCAGAAGCCCGCAATCCTCCATGATCTGAACGCTTTGCGCGGCACCGCGCGCACTCGCCAGCTTTTTCATTTCCGCACCGACGCGCTCGGCCGACAGATGCCGCAAACCGTCGCGCTGATGCGTGCAGGCGATCAGAGCGTCCTCGTCCGGAACCCCAGACCCATAGGCCGCGTGGATCCTGAAAAACCTTAAAATCCGCAGGTAGTCTTCGCGGATCCGCTGCTCGGCATCGCCAATAAAGCGCACCCTGCCGGACCGGCAATCTTCAAGCCCGCCAAGGGGATCGAACAGATCGCCATGCCGGTCGACATAAAGGGCGTTCATCGTGAAGTCACGCCGCCGGGCATCGCGTTCCCAGTCAGTGCCAAACACAACGCGTGCCTGCCGTCCGAAGGTCTCGACATCTTCGCGCAATGTGGTCACCTCGTAAGGAGCACCCGCACTGACAATGGTGACCGTTCCGTGGTCGATCCCGGTGCCGATGGCTTTCAGACCTGCATCACGCGCCCGTTCGAGCACAGCCTCCGGCCGTGCCGTTGTTGCAATATCGATATCACTGACCGGAACACCCAGAATGGCGTTACGCACCGCACCGCCGACGGCGCGCGCCTGGTCGCCGTCCTGCTCTATGGCGGCAAATACGCGCTGAACGGAAGCCTCAAAAAGCCAGGGCGCGTTGTCCAACCGATCCATCAATCACTCATAGCCGCCAGGCACGAACACGCCGTCCTGCATCTGCGACGGCCGGTACTCGGTCCCATCCGGCGCCCGTTTGAAATTCGCAAACACACCGAGGCTCACCAATACGAGCACAAGACCGGTAAGGGCAAGCCAGGGCATCGGTCCCGATCGCCAGTTTTCCCGGGTTTGTGCCTTCTTGTTGGCCCAAAGCCAGATCGCATACCCGATAAAGGGAAGCGCAAACACAAGCAGATGCGATAGAACAACGCGGATCATGAACCAAAAACCGTTTCGTAGAGGGACCGGATGATACCGGCAGTAACGCCCCAGATTTTCCGGTTCTCATAGGGCATGGAATAAAAGAACCGCTGTGCGCCTTTCCATTCGAGGCTTTGCTTGTGGTGCTGCGCCGGATCCATCAGGAAACTGAGCGGCACCTCGAAGACGTCTTCCACCTCGTTCGGGTTCAGGGTCAGCACACGTGCGGGCGATACATCCGCCACGACCGGAATGACCTTGTAGCCGGATCCGGTCAGATAGGCCGGCAGGCGGCCAAAGGGATGGACCACGGCACGTTTCAGATCGATCTCTTCCTCGGCCTCGCGGATGGCCGCCTCCACCGGCCCGCCATCGGTTTGGTCGATCTTGCCTCCCGGGAAGGCCACCTGGCCTGCATGGGAGGAAAGATGGCCGGTGCGTAAAGTCAGGATAACGGTGGGCTCCGGATCAAGATCGACAATCGGGATCAGAACCGCGGCATCGCGCGGTGGTCCTTTCGAGCGGGCGTATGGCCCGAGATCCGGATTGAGGATGTGATCACCTGAATCCCGCAATAAATCCAATCGATCCGGATCAGACAGTCTCAGCCGGATGCGGGAAAGAAGTTCCTGCCCGGTCAGGGATTCTCCAGTCTGAACATTGTTATTCAGGGCACCTGCCATGAAGCGGACTCACCTCCAGAATCATTGCGTCTTTTTGTCTATCAGATCGTCAGCTTTCGTCTATCGCGAAGAACGTTCCATTGCTCCAGACGCCCAGGCGTGTTTCAGGCCCGGCAGGATCCTCGACGAAATAGTCGGCAAGCTGATAAAGCAGCGGCCGGGAGCACAACGCCTCCAGCCTGCCGCGAACATGCAGGTAGGGCTTGAGACCGCCATTTACCGGATCTGTTTCGAAACGCAGCGGATGTTCCGGACCGATCTCGACAACATCACCAACATTTGTTCTAAGGATCAGCTGCTGGGTTTCGCCCTCCCCCTGCCGGTGCATTTCAACGGCGATGAAATGCGCATCTTCGACCGTGATGCCGATTTTCTCGACCGGGGTAACCAGGTAGGTCTTGCCATCATCATCCTTGCGCAAGACGGATGCAAACAGGCGCACCAGCGCTTCCCGGCCTATGGGCGTGCCGAGATACCACCAGGAGCCGTCTGACGCGATCCGGATATCGAGATCACCGCAAAACGGCGGATTCCAGCGCTCGACCGGCGGAATGCCGCGCTCGTTCTTGCCCGCACGTTCCATCAGCGCAGACAGCCCCGAAGGCAAGCCCCGCATCCGGTTCAATGCATCTTGTTGTCCTGCTCCCATATTGCTCCCGTTCCGACCGAGGGTCCTTATGTCCGCCATACCTGCTCCCGCCAAGATGGTAGAGCGTTCCCTGGCACCCTGCTTATCCCAAGGCAGGTCCTAATTCTGCCCCACAATTTAGGTCTCTCGGTCAAACACGCAAATTTTTCCGGAATTCGCTGCACAGCTATCATGCAAAGGTAGTACGGGAAGACAGACAGGCGTTCAGGTTGACGGTCAAAATGTTTGCCTCAATTACTGGATCGTAGGAAACTGAACGCAGGCATCATGCAGAAAGGTGTTCAATGAGCGTCATGGCCCCTCCCCCTTCCGGAACCGAAGCTGATGACACCGCACAACGTGCGGAAGCCGCGGTCGAGAGCATTCAAGCCGCCAAATCGGAAATCTCCCGTATCATCTTTGGTCAGGAAACGGTGGTAGAGCAGAGCCTGATCACGATCCTTTCAGGCGGCCACGGTTTGTTGGTGGGCGTTCCCGGGTTGGCCAAGACCAAGCTTGTCGAGACGCTCGGGACGGTCCTGGGGCTCAACGCACGCCGAATCCAGTTCACACCGGATCTGATGCCCTCCGATATCCTGGGGGCCGAGGTCATGGAACAGGGGGCTGATGGCAGCCGTGCCTTCCGGTTCCTGCCCGGCCCCGTGTTTTCGCAGCTTTTGATGGCCGACGAGATCAACCGCGCAAGCCCGCGTACGCAGTCGGCCCTTTTGCAGGCCATGCAGGAATATCATGTCACGGTCGCGGGCCAGCCGCACGATCTGCCTCGCCCCTTCCACGTTCTGGCAACGCAGAACCCGCTGGAGCAGGAAGGCACCTATCCCCTGCCGGAAGCCCAGCTCGACCGGTTCTTGATGCAAATCGATGTGCATTACCCGGATATCGAAGCCGAACGACGCATTCTTCTGGAAACGACCGGCGCCAATCAGGCCGAAGCCAAAGCTGCCATCGATGCGGATCAGCTCTGCGCGGTTCAGCAACTGGTACGGCAGATGCCGGTTGGCGGATCGGTCGTGGAAGCGATTCTGTCGCTGGTCCGCGCCGCCCGGCCGATCGAGGACAACGGCGCTGGCGACATCACCAAGCTGATTGCCTGGGGCCCCGGGCCACGCGCCAGCCAGGCCTTGATGCTGACAGTTCGCGCCCGCGCGCTTGTCGACGGCCGTCTCGCCCCGTCAATCGACGACGTGCTGGCCTTGGCCGAACCGATCCTTCAACACCGTATGGCTCTCACCTTTGCGGCGCGCGCCGACGGCCACACCGTCAGGGACGTGATTGCCCGGGTAAAAGACCGGATTGCCTAACAGGTGCTGAAAGGCGGACATATGGTGCCCCCCACCACGGACAAAGCAGCGATCGACCAGAAGACCTGGCCAAATGTCATTGGCGAAGCCCGTGCTGTCGCCGAGGCACTGCCGGACCTATTCGTCGAAGCCCGGCATGTCGCAAGCGCGATCATAGCCGGCTGGCACGGCCGCCGGCGCGCTGGTCCGGGAGAAACCTTCTGGCAATTCCGCCCTTTCAACATGGGTGAACCGGCCAAACGTATCGACTGGCGCCGGTCTGCGCGCGACGATCATCTCTATGTCCGGGAAAAGGAATGGGAATCGGCGCATACCGTCTGGCTTTGGGCAGACCTGTCGCCCTCCATGGTGTTTCAGTCCCGTCTGTCCAGCGTCTCCAAGCGCGACCGCAGCATTGTCATGTTGCTGGCTCTTGCCGATGTCCTTGCAGATACCGGCGAACGCGTCGGCCTGCCCGGGATCACCCGGCCCTTTTCCGACCGCAAGGCTGCGGAACGTCTGGCCGATGCACTGGCGCATCTCGGACAGCACAAGGCCCTGCCGGATCCCTCCGGTATCCAGCGGTTTTCCGATGTGGTCCTGATTGCGGATTTTCTGGACCCGCTGGACGAGATCACGAAGTGGATCGCTCAGGTCGCCGGGACCGGCGCCCGGGGCCATCTGGTTCAGGTGCTTGACCCGGTTGAGGAGACCTTTCCCTTCAGCGGTCATGTCGAGTTTCACGAACCGGAGGCAGGCCTGCGGCTGACAGCCGGACGCGCGGAAGCGTGGCGCGAGTCCTATCAGAACATTCTGGCCGAACGGCGCGCAAGATTGCAGGATCTCGCGCGCAAGGCGGGCTGGACCTTCGTGGTGCATCACACCGACCGGTCACCGTCGGAACCCTTGCTGGTGTTGCATGCGGCCTTGTCCGGCATCAGTGAAACCCTGTCACAGGGAGGTGCTTGAGATGTTCGGGCTGCCTCTCGCCTTTGCCGCCCCATGGGCGTTGCTGGGACTTGCGGTGTTGCCGGTCATCTGGTGGCTGCTGCGTCTGACACCGCCAAAGCCGAAGGAAGTGTCGTTTCCGCCAACCCGCCTGCTTCTGGATATCGAGGAACGGGACCAGACCCCTCAGCGCACGCCGTGGTGGTTGACGCTTCTGCGGCTGATCCTTGCAGCACTCCTGATCCTCGCCATGGCCGGGCCTGTCTGGCGCCCGGCAAATGACGTTGCCGCCGGAAACGGAATGCTGTGGCTTCTGGTCGACAACGGCTGGACCTCCGCAAAATCATGGGACCAACAGGTCGCCAATGCGGAGCGCATTCTTCAAAGGGCGGAAAGCAATGGCCAGCCTGTCGTCCTCGCGGCAACCGCCGACGGCCCGTCCCAGCAACTGGAGCCACAGTCGGCAGCCACCGCACTTGAACGCTTGCGCGCGCTGGAACCACGACCCTATCCGCCCGCGCGGCAGGATGTGATTGCGGGCTTGACCGAATATGCAGCAGAAACCCCGCCGGAAACGGTGATCTGGCTTTCCGACAGCACAGACCAGCAAGACGGAACAGCGGCAGGTTCGGTTTCCGGTTTCGAAAACGCCCTCAGCACGGCCGCCAGCGGTGCCCCGGTGACCGTCCTGACCGGCCTTCCGGTTCCAAAAGGCTTGAAGCGCCTCAACAATGATGCAGATGCTCTAAGCGTTACTGTGATTCGGCACCCCTCCGATTTCGACAACACCGCAACCGTCCGGGCCCTTGATCGCAACGGACTTCCAGTCGGCGAGACCAATATACGCTTCGAGTTCGACAATCCGGAGAGCGACGCCCATTTCGAAATTCCGAGCGAACTCAGAAACGATATCGCCCGGGTCGAGATCGCCGGAGAGAATGCCGCTGGCGCGGTGCAATTGCTGGACGACACCTGGCGCCGCCGTACGGCCGGACTTGTTTCCGGCATGGGGTCAAATCTCGATCAACCGCTCTTGTCGCCTCTGTTCTATCTGGAACGGGCATTGGCTCCCTTTTCCGATCTGCGTATCCCGCGCGGGGATGATCTGGGCGAAGCAGTGTCCGAGCTACTGGACCAACGCATCTCTGTCCTCGTGCTTGCCGATGTCGGCCGCCTGCCGGACAGCACCGTCGCCGAGCTCGAGGACTGGGTCAACGACGGCGGTACTCTGCTGCGTTTTGCAGGCCCGCGCACGGCTGGTGGCTCTGACGAGCTGATCCCTGTTGAACTGCGCACCGGAGGCCGCTCCATGGGAGGCAGCCTGTCCTGGAAACAGCCGCAACATCTGGCCGAATTCGCACCGGACTCGCCCTTCGCAGGCCTCGTTGTGCCCGAGGAAGTCACCGTTTCCCGTCAGGTGCTCGCCGAACCGACCTCCGACCTGCCAGACCGCACATGGGCTATGCTGGAGGACGGCACGCCACTGGTTACGGCCCGCCAAGCCGGGCGCGGATCAATCATCCTGTTCCATGTCACCGCCGACAGTGCCTGGTCGAACCTGCCGCTGTCCGGCACATTCGTCGAAATGTTGCGGCGTGTCTTGGCCGGGTCCAACGCGACCATGGCGACGGAAGCTGAAGCCGGGTCACAAGGCGTCCTGCCCCCTTTGCGTCTCCTGGACGGGTATGGCCGGTTCGATGCACCGCCTGCGGATGTCACACCGGTTCCGGCCAGCAGTTTCCCGCAAGCCATCGCTTCGAAACGCACGCCCCCGGGTCTCTACGGGACCGATGATGGCTTCCGGGCCCTCAACACCCTTGAACCATTCACGCGGCTTGCTGCCCTTGATCCGTCACAGATGAGCGAAAACACCGTTCTGCGGAACTATCCGTCAAGCGCACCGGTTGATCTGCGGGCACTCCTGTTCACCCTGGCCTTTTTGGTGTTCGTTGCCGATGCAATTGCAGTCATTTTCCTGTCAGGTGCGTTGTCCCGGCTTGGGGGGCGCCGCTCGACGGCGAGCATTGCCGTTCTGGCGGTTGGGGCAACCCTCGCCCTCTCGGTGTTTGCAGCAACACCGGCCCATGCCCAGTCCACCTCAAGCGACTTGAGGGATCTTGAAGCCAGCCTCGAAACCCGGCTGGCCTATGTGGTGACGGGAAATGCGGAGATCGATCAGGCGAGTGAAGCGGGCTTGCGCGGCCTCAGCCAATATCTTGCCGAACGAACGGCGCTTGAGCCGGGAGAGCCGATGGGCGTCGATATCGCAAAAGACGAACTTGCCTTTTTCGCATTGCTCTACTGGCCGATCGATTCGAATGCACCCAAGCCAGACGAACGGACCATGAGCCGGATCGATACTTTCATGCGCAATGGCGGTTCAATCCTGTTCGACACCCGCGATCACCTGTCGGCTCCGGCCTCCGGCTTTTCATCGACACCAGCAACCTTGAAACTGCGTGAAATCCTGGAAGATCTCGACATCCCGCCACTGGAGCCGGTGCCCCCCGATCATGTGCTGACCAAGGCGTTCTACCTGCTCGACACCTTCCCCGGCCGCTATGCGACGAGCCCGCTCTGGGTCGAGAGCCTGACCGAAGCAAGCGCCATGGGCGGACGGCCGGTGCGCGCGGGCGACGGCGTGTCACCGATCCTGATCACCGGCAATGATTTTGCCGCCGCGTGGGCGCTTACCGACACCGGTGAGTTCATGTTCCCGACCGTGCCCAATGACCATGTCCAGCGCGAATATGCCTTCCGCGCCGGAGTGAACATCGTGATGTATACCCTGACCGGAAACTACAAGGCCGATCAGGTCCATGTGCCCGCCCTGCTCGAACGGCTTGGCCAATGAGGAGGCGTTGACGCGTGATCTGGTCCGTTGCATTTGATCCTCTGGTGCCGTTTTGGGCGCTGATTGCAATCCTTGCCGTGATTGGCCTTCTGACACTGGTCACCGGCTATTTGCGCCTGCGCGGCTGGTTCTTGCGCAGCCTTGCCATGCTGCTCGTGGCGCTCGCCCTTGCCAATCCCGCGATTGAACGGGAAGACCGGGAACCGCTCACAAGCGTTGTTGCCGTGGTCGCCGATCGCAGCCAGAGCCAGAAGTTCGGGGACCGGCAGGATCAAACGGAGGCTGTCCTGCAATCCGTGACCGAGCGCATCGAAGCGTTGCCCGGCTTTGAATTGCGCGTGCTGGAGGCAAGCAATGCCGGCCGGGGCGAAGGCACGACCCTGTTCAACGATCTGGCCAACGGGCTTTCCGATGTTCCACCCGACCGGGTGGGCGGCGCAATCCTTGTTACCGACGGTCAGGTGCACGACGTTCCGGAAGACGCGTCCAGCCTCGGCTTCAACGCGCCGGTTCACGGGTTGATCACCGGAATGCCGGGCGAGAAGGACCGCCGTCTGGTTCTTAAAAAGGCTCCACGCTTCGGGCTGGTCGGCTCCGAACAGGTCATTTCCCTCGAAGTCCTCGACAGCGGCACGGACACCGCGCCTGGCGACCGGGTCAAACTGCGGGTCAAGCGCGACGGTGTGCTGGTGAGCGAGCGCAATGCGGTCATCGGCGACACCATCGACATTCCCGTGGAGATCGGCCATGGCGGCGACAATATCTTCGAGTTCGAGGCGGAAGAACTCGACGGCGAGCTCACTGAACTGAACAACCGCGCCGTGGTCACGGTCGACGGAATCCGCGAGAACCTCAGGGTTCTGCTGGTGTCCGGGTCGCCCCATGCAGGTGAGCGCACCTGGCGCAATCTGCTGAAGTCCGACGCCTCTGTCGATCTTGTGCATTTCACCATTTTGCGGCCGCCCGAAAAGCAGGACGGCACACCGATCAACCAGCTGTCGCTGATTGCGTTTCCGACGCGCGAGCTGTTTTCGGTCAAGATCGACGAGTTCGACTTGATCATCTTCGACCGCTATGTCCGCCGTGGCGTGCTGCCAATGCTCTACTTCGACAATATTGCCCGCTATGTTGAAGATGGCGGGGCGGTGCTGATCGCGGGAGGTCCGGATTATGCCGATGCCGGCAGCCTGTACCGCACACCGCTGGCACCGATCCTGCCTGCAGCGCCGACAGGCGTGGTGCTCGAAGAACCGTATCATGCGACCGTCTCCGATCTCGGCAAACGCCATCCGGTGACGCGCGGGCTTCCCGGCGCGGAACAGTCGCCACCGGACTGGAGCCGCTGGTTCCGGGTCGTGGAAACGGACGTCAATGGTGGCGAAACCCTCATGACCGGGCCGGAGGATCTGCCGCTTCTCGTCCTCAACCGGGACGGGGATGGCCGGGTCGCGATGCTCCTGTCGGACCACGTCTGGCTATGGGCGCGCGGCTATGAGGGTGGCGGCCCGCATGTGCCGCTCCTGAGACGGCTCGGCCACTGGCTGATGCAGGAACCGGATCTCGAGGAAGAAGCGCTCAGGGCAACCATGCGCGGTCCGGATCTTGTTGTGGAACGCCAAACCCTCGGGGAAACCATTGATGATGTCACGGTCGTCTCGCCTTCGGGCGAAGCGTCGGAACTCGTCATGAGCGAAGCCGAACCCGGCCTGTGGCGCGGCACCCTCCCCGTCTCTGAAACCGGGCTCTATTCGGTAACAGAAAGCGACAAGTCCGCGCTGGTCCATGCCGGTCCGCAGAACCCGCTGGAATTTACCGATGTGCTTTCAAGCGAAACGCTCCTGACCCCGGTCAGCGCGGCAACCGGAGGCAGCGCAAGGCGGATCGCCGATGCATCGGGTTCTCTGGACGTGCCGCGCATCGTGCCGTTGAAAAACGCCGCCAGCTATTCGGGCGCCGGATGGATCGGCCTGAAACAAACCAATGCCAGCGTCCTGAAAGGCGTTGACCGCTATCCGCTGTTCATCGGTTTGCTCGGCCTTGCCATCCTCCTGGGTGCGATTTCCATGATGTGGTACCGCGAGGGACGTTAAGCCTTAAGCGCTTGCCGCCCCGGACGGCATGTCGCCCCCATTCAAGGTGGCGATCAGCAGGCGTTTCGGATCAACGGGGCCGGGCAAGGTGATGCGGCCAAACGGGACGGGATCGAAACCAAAGGGCCCGTAGTAGGGCGGATCACCGACAAGCAGGACCGCTGTTTCACCACACCGGCGGGCAGCATCAAGCGTCGTTTGCAGCAAGGTCCGGCCAAGACCCTGGTTCTTGTAGGCAGGCGCAACTGTCAACGGGCCGAGCAGCATGGCTGGCGTTTTACCGATCCGGATCCGGGTCATGCGCACCGAACCCGCCAGCTCCCGCCCGGACAAGCCGACAAAACTCAGCTTGGGGCAATGGGGCACACCCTCGCGCATCTGGAAGGCCGTGCGGGTAAAACGGCCCGGACCGAAGGCATCTGCCTGCAGGGTTTCGATATCAGCTGCGTCACACGCCTCTTCAGGGCGCACAAACCACTTTGTGGGGATCATGTCATCAATTTCCGGCATTCTGCAGTCTCACATCTGCCGGAAGGAGCCGCCCCTACTCATCGGGGCAATAAACCGGTCAGACGCAGCGAAGGGGACGAGCGCTGGCTCGTCGGATGGTTCGTCGTCGCAATGCAAAGCCGGTTGGCATGAGAAAATGGCTCTTCAACTTTTAAGATGAAACGCCGTTAGCATACAGAATCCGTTCCCGTCTATCTAAAAGATGAGCAGACCATGACAAAACTTCCGGGAAGCCACCTTTGTTCAGCACGGCGAAACAGAGCGTTGAAGCGATTGCAGGAGACATCACGCGCGCCACATGATGTGATAATCGCAAGACATCCAGGAGATTGACATGGGCGTTCTGGTAGACGGTGAATGGAAAGACCAGTGGTACGACACCAAGTCGACCGGCGGGCGGTTTGTGCGAAAGGAGTCTTCTTTCCGGAACTGGATTACTGCCGACGGATCACCCGGCCCGACCGGAACCGGCGGGTTCACGGCCGAAGCGGATCGCTACCACCTCATCGTTTCCTATGCTTGCCCCTGGGCGCATCGCGCCTTGATTTTCCGGAAGTTGAAGGGGCTTGAGGACTTGATTACCGTTTCGGCGGTAGAGCCGCTCATGCTCGAGAACGGCTGGACCTTTCAGGAACCTGACCCCGTCACCGGCGCGCATTTTGCCTGGCAGGTCTATGTCAAGGCGGACCCGGGCTATTCGGGCAGGGCAACGGTTCCCATTCTCTGGGACAAGAAGGCCGGCACGATCGTCAGCAACGAGTCTTCCGAAATCATTCGCATGTTCAACAGCGCCTTCGACGGGCTCACCGGATCCGATCTGGAATTTTGCCCCGATGCGCTTCTGCCCGAGATCGATGCCGTCAACGACCGCATCTACCATTCGGTCAACAACGGCGTCTACAAGTCCGGCTTTGCCACCACCCAGCAGGCCTATGAGGACGCGGTGACCGACCTGTTCGAAACCCTCGACATGCTTGACGCCCGCCTGTCCGGACAGCGCTACCTGACAGGCGAGCGGTTGACGGAAGCCGACTGGCGGTTGTTCACGACCCTGATCCGGTTCGACGCTGTCTATGTCGGGCATTTCAAATGCAACATCCGCCGGATCTCCGACTATCCGAACCTGTCAAACTACCTGCGCGACCTCTACCAAATGCCCGGAATTGCCGAAACGGTGCAGCTGGACACGATCAAGACCCACTATTACGGCTCTCACAGCACCATCAATCCGACTGGAATTGTACCAACCGGACCGGCACTTGATTTCGGCGGGCCGCATGACCGCGCGCGCTTGAGAACCGCAGCCTGACCCCGGATACCCGTTACCATTCCCCATCACCTGACAGCGTTTGCGCCTGAAAATCGCGTAAACGCTTTCGGGTCGCATCAGACGTGTCATCTGGCAGATCATCGAAGGCAAAGAACCCGGCTTCGGAAATCTCCATATTCGCTTTCAAGAACCCCGGCGTTTTGCTCCACGTCCCGGCGAAATACAGCGCAACGTGGTCGCGCCCGAGCCCTCTGCGGTTGAGATAGAGGCCGAGAAGTCTGGGTGAACCTTCAATCACGACGCCGACTTCTTCACAACACTCGCGAACCGCTGCGTGCCCGGCCGTCTCGCCACGATCAACCGCGCCACCAGGCAAATACCACCCCGGCAGATAGCTATGTTTGACCAGAAGAACGCGATGCCGGTCATCCAACAGGATGACCCTCACACCCAGCGTGACGGACCGGACCAGCCAACCCCAAACATGGATCGATAAAAGAACCGCTTTTGTTTTAAAACCTGCTGTGGATTTGATGATTCGCTTTTTCGTCATGGTCCTCCTTTGCCAATGTGAACTCCCGATGAACCTATGCATAAAACGCAGGGCTGCGTCTCGGATTCACCCTCTTCTCGCATCTGCGAAAGAGGGTAGAAAAGCATCACACTGATGAATTGATAGGCAGAAAATTGCCTACCCGAGAGGCTCCAACATGATGAAAATTTTCTCCAAACGCCGTGCACGCACCTACACCTGGAAGCCGGCTGTTGATTTGCGCAACCCGGGTCTTGCCCGCATCCTGATGACCTTCCCAAGCAACTGAACCTATTGCGGCATTAAAACCGCAATTGCAGGCAAATGAAAACAGCGCCCCGTTTTTACTTGACGCGGCGCCGTTTGCCCAGATGATGCGCTGCAATGTTGAAACTTGCGCATCTCTCCGACCCTCATCTTGGCCCCCTGCCCGACTTCAAGCTGATCCAGCTGCTTTCCAAGCGCGTGGTGGGTTATTTGAACTGGCAGCGAAACCGCGCCAGGTTCATGGGCGGCAATCATCTCGACCAGCTCATCTCGGACATGAAGGCACAGGCGCCGGACCACATCGCGGTCACGGGTGACTTGGTCAATATTGCCCTGCCTCTGGAAATCACCGGGGCCCGTCAATGGCTTGATGAACTCGGCCCGCCTGAATGCGTGTCTGTTGTGCCGGGCAATCATGACGCCTATGTCCCGGGCGCGATCAAGCGTGCCGGCAAGGCGTGGTTCCCCTACATGTGCGGAGACGGCGCAGCTGAAAGCGCCGAAACCCGGTTTCCCTATGTACGGCGGCGCGGAGACGTTGCCCTGATCGGCGTTTCAACAGCGCGCGCCAGCGCTCCGTGGTTTGCAACCGGCCGTCTGGGATCAAGGCAAACCCGCCGCCTGCTCAAAATCCTGGAAGACACGAGACGGGACGGGCTTTTCCGTGTGATCATGATCCACCACCCGCCGTTCAAAAAGGCAACCGGCTGGCACAAGCGCTTGTCCGATGCCTCTAGACTGCGCGCAGTGGTCAAGCGGGCCGGTGCGGAACTGATCCTTCACGGCCACACCCATATCGACAGCCAGTCCGGGATTGAGGGACCGGCAGGTCCGGTGCCCGTCATAGGCGTGCCATCTGCGACGGCAGCTCCCGGCGGGAAGAAACCGGCAGCCCGGTACAATCTGTTTTCCATCGAAAAAGCACAAGCCGGATGGCGCTGTCACATGGCAGAGCACGGATATACGTCAGAGGGGACCCGCGTTACCAAAATCGCCGAGACCGAAGTGGTGATTCCGGGCTGAGACAAGCAGACAGAAATAATTGTCTCCCCAAACTCAGAGTGGGTTGGCGAACCAGGCATACGCGACCAATCCGCCTGCGCCCGCAGCCAGCCCGAGCGCGAATGCCCCGACTATCGACAGCCAGGCCGATCCCCTGGGCTCAACCGGTACAGCATGCCCCTGGCTGGCCAATTCCCGCAGCCGGTTGTTGAGCCAATCCCCTTCCAGGGCCTTTTCGCGCTCCAGAATGCGGTCGGCAATATACTCGGTCAGACAATCGGCCATATCGCCGATATCGCCGGTTTCCAGAAGGACAACCCTCCCCAGGCGGGTATCCTTTAGAAACCGGTATGTTTTCCGATCTGCCCCCACCACCACGAAGCTGGTTACATCGACCCAGAGGCGGGGTGTCGACCCGGGCAGGATCTGAAGTGAAAACTGATCGTCATCCTGCGGGATCTCCTGAAAAACGCCGGTCATTTCCTCAACCAGCAATTCCAGCCGCGCCCTCTCGGTCTCCTGCCGGTCTGCCACAACATCCGACCGTTCCGCTTCACCCAGCTGAACTTTCCGGATGGCGTCGCGCAAGGAGCGGATACGGGCGTGCGGTACGACGTTTTCCTGAATTTCCGCCATGTCTCGTCCGGCTCCCCACCGATTCGGTTGCCTAAAACAGCTACAATCTTAACCGAGAGTTACCAAGGTAAAACCGATAGAACCCGCTGGCAGGGGGTCATCCACGGTCTTTCAAGCGGCATGGTTAATGACAAACAGGGGTATTATAGCGCATACCAGCGGGGCTTGAAGTCGTGCCCGTCACAGTGTTTCGATACGCAGGGCCATTTCAGAATCGCCCGCAGCATTGGGAGTGGTATCATGAAGGTCGATGGACAAACATTTCGGACAATCTGGCTTGCTGACGACGGCGAAGCCGTTGTGATCATCGACCAGACGAAATTCCCCCATGCATTTGAGACACTTGAGTTGAGTACGGTCGAACAGGCAGCGCACGCGATCCGCACGATGCAGGTGCGCGGAGCACCGTTGATCGGCGCAACGGCGGCCTATGGGATTGCGCTGGCCATACGGCAAGACCCTTCGGATGCCGCACTGCTTGCGGCATGCGACACGCTGCTGGCGACCCGCCCAACGGCGGTAAATCTCCGCTGGGCGCTTGATATCGCCCGGCAGGAGCTGACGCAGATCGCACCGGAATCCCGGGCCGCTGCCGCCTATGCCCTCGCTCACCGGATTTGCGACGAGGATGTGGCCATCAACAGGGCCATCGGCACGCATGGTCTGGAGGTCATCAAGAGAATCGCCCAGACGAAGAAACCCGGCGAAGCAGTCAATATCCTGACCCATTGCAATGCCGGTTGGCTGGCAACCGTCGATTGGGGCACAGCCACTGCACCGGTCTACATGGCCCATGACAGTGGCATACCGGTTCATGTCTGGGTCGACGAGACCCGGCCCCGCAACCAGGGAGCCTTCCTGACCGCGTGGGAACTGGGACACCACGGCGTACCGCATACGGTCATCGTCGACAATGCCGGCGGCCACCTGATGCAGCACGGCAAGGTCGACATGGTCATTGTCGGGACGGACCGGACCACGGCAGATGGTGACGTCTGCAACAAGATCGGAACCTACCTGAAAGCCCTCGCGGCAAGGGACAACAATGTGCCGTTCTACGTCGCGTTGCCCTCACCGACGATCGACTTCACACTGGCGGACGGCTTGCGGCAAATCCCGATAGAAGAAAGGGCGGCTGCGGAAATCAGCCAGATGACCGGACGTTCGGCCAAGGGCAGTGTCGAGACCATCGAAATCGTGGCTCCGGGGTCGGAAACGGCAAACCCGGCCTTTGACGTCACACCTGCGCGTCTGGTGACGGGTCTGATTACCGAACGCGGGATCGTAGCGCCAAACCGTCAGGCCATCGCAGAAGCGTTCCCGGATCGCGTGATGGCCCAAAGCGCCTGACCAACAGTCTGGTTCAAAGCACCGGAATGTGCCGGCCCGCCCCGGCCGGCAGCAGGCCTTGCAGTCTCGGGTCGCCGGCAACTTCGATGGCGCGTTTATAGGGCACAAAGCCGCAGTGCTGATAAAATCCGAGCGCTTGGGGACTGTCCCCGGTGCAAGTGTGCAGCCACAGCCGCGCGGTTTCAGGCTTGCTCCAGGCAATTGCGATGGCGTGAGCCATCAGCCAGCGTCCAAGCCCGCTGCCGGTTTTCTCCGGTGTAATTCCGAAATAAGCAATTTCCGGCTGCCCGGCATCGCTGTAGTCGAGTTCCAGAAGCCCGACCGGCTTGCCGCCTTGCAAGGCGGCATAGACCTCGCGGGTGGGCTCGTGAAGCGTCGCAACCAGTTCGTCCCGGCTCAACACCAACCGGCCGAACCACAACCAGTCCTCACCAATGGCCTTGAACAAGGACAAATAGGCCTCCGGATCCGGCACATGCCAGCGTTCGAGGCGGACATCCTCCCGGTCAGGCACTTTGTGACCCGCCGGTTTTTCCAGCATCTGCAGATAGGTGACAATGAACGCAAGCTTGCCCGCAGGGAGGTCGGTATATCCCTCAAGGTCCAGTTCGATCGACGCCATGCCTGTTCTTCTCCAAGGGGGCCACCAGTCCGGCCAAAACGCCGAAACCGCCGTTCCGGCCACCGAACTTGCGGGCACTCATTCTCATTTTCCTATCAATTTCCCGATTGTTCCACGGTCTGAAGATCAAATCGTCCCGATGGTCTTCAGCTTGACGCGCGGGTGAACCTCATTCTGGCTCATGACGGTTGTCTGCGCTCTGAAACGCTCCACGATGGAGCGCACGAAGGGGCGGGATTGCGGGGACGTAAGCAGAACCGGGACTTCCCCCTGCTGGGCGGCTTTTTCATAGGCGTCACGCACAATGGTGACAAATTCCTGCAGCTTGCTTGGCTGCATGGCCAATTGGCGGTCGTCCCCTTCGCCGACAATCGCATCGAGAAATGCCTGTTCCCATTTCGGTGACATGGCAAGCAAGGGCAAATAGCCGCCCGGCGCCAGATTGGCCGCGCAAATCTGGCGTCCAAGCCGTGTGCGCACATGTTCGGCAATCGCGTTGGTGTTCCGGGTCATGCCGGTCGCCTCCGAGACGCCTTCCAGAATGGTGCCCAGATCCCGGATGGAAATCCGCTCGGACAGGAGCTTTTCGAGGATGCGTTGAATACCGGATACGGTGATCTGTCCAGGGATCAGATCGTCAACCAGCTTGGCCTGTTCGCCCTGAAGCTCCTTCAGGAGTTTCTGGACATCGCCATAGGTCAGAAGCTCGCCGATATTGGCCTTGATCGTCTCGGTCAAATGCGTCGAGAGGACCGTTGCCGGATCGACGACCGTGTAACCGCGCAAGGACGCCTCTTCGCGGTATTGCGCCTCGACCCAGGTTGCCGGAAGACCGAAAGTCGGCTCCGTGGTCTGGCTGCCCGGCAGCCTCACCTTGCCGCCGGTCGGATCCATGACCATGAAGTGGTTCGGATAGAGCATGCCCCGTCCGGCCTCCACTTCCTTGACCTTGATGACATAATCGTTGGCACCGAGCTGGATATTGTCGAGGATGCGCACCGGCGGCATGATGACGCCCATGTCCCCGGCAATCTGGCGGCGCAGGGCCTTGATCTGCTCCGTCAGCTGATCGCCTCCGGCCTTGTCCTTGCCGTTGATCAGGGCGAGCAGGGCATAGCCGAGCTCGATCCGCAACTCGTCCATCTTGAGCGCATCGGTGATCGGCGGCTCGGGCGCCGGTTTTGGCGCAGCCTCGATTGCCTTTTGCTGGGCCGCCTTTTCCGCGTCCTTCTTCTTGGTCGTCCCGACCTGATAGGCCAGATACCCGGCCAGCCCCGCCAGACCGAGAAACGGCACCATCGGCATGCCGGGCAACATGGCAAGCACGACCATCACAGCGGCCGACATGCCGAGCGCCTTCGGATACCCGGTGAACTGCGACGCAAGAGCCTTGTCGGCGGCACCTTGCACACCGGCCTTGGACACCAGAAGACCCGCAGCGGTCGAGACAATCAGGGCCGGGATCTGCGACACAAGCCCGTCGCCGATCGTGAGAAGCGTATAGTTGTTGGCGGCTTCCGAAAAGGTCAGCCCCATCTGGGCAACACCGATGAAAATGCCGCCAAGGATATTTATGAAGGTGATCAGCAGGCCGGCAATCGCGTCACCGCGAACGAATTTCGAGGCACCATCCATGGCACCGAAAAACGAGCTCTCGTCTTCCAGCGTCTTGCGCCGCGCGCGCGCTTCCGCCTCGTCGATCAACCCGGCGGAAAGATCGGCATCAATGGCCATCTGCTTGCCCGGCATCGCATCAAGGGTGAAACGCGCCGCCACTTCGGCAATTCGGCCGGAGCCCTTGGTGATCACCACGAAATTCACGATCACGAGGATGGCGAAAACGATGATCCCGATGACGAAGTTCCCCCCCATGACAAGATTGCCGAAGGATTGGATGACTTTCCCGGCCGCCGCCGTGCCTTCATGCCCGTTCGCCAGGATCAACCGCGTCGAAGCGATGTTCAATCCCAGCCGCAACATGGTGGCAATCAGAAGAACGGTCGGAAAGGAGGAAAATTCCAGAGGTTTCTGAATAAACAGACCGGTCATCAGGACCAGAACGGAAAATATGATCGACACGGCCAGAAACATGTCGAGCATGATCGGCGGCATCGGCAGGATAAGAAGGGTCAGGATCACCAGGACACCGATTGCAAGCCCGGTATCCCCGCGCCGGACCGTGTCCCAGATTTCCTGAACGAACGGGAGGTTCAGCCCGCCACGGCCACCTGAAGCGGTGTTCGCTGCCGGGTCGGTGCTTGCCTTTTGAACCGCCTTGCCGGTTTGAGGGGCCGTGCTGTCCGCCATTCCTGTCCTCTTGCCCAAAAATTCCGGCTCACAGGCCACATGCTGCATCTGTCGCGGCCTGCGTCACACTACGTCGCCCGAACCTCGCCGGGGCCGGGAACGCTCACACCTTCATCCGTATACTGATTCAGCTTGTTGCGGAGGGTCCGGATCGAGATACCCAGTATTTTCGCGGCATGGGTCCGGTTGCCAAGACAATGGTCGAGCGTGTCCAGGATCAGATCCCGCTCAACATCCGCAACGGTCCGCCCGACAAACGAGCGCGAGACTGCCTCCGCCGCCTGGGCCGCCCGTTCTGCAGGCCCGGTTGAGACCGCCAGCGGAGACCCGTCCGGCATCCGGATCGCATCGGCGCCAATTTCATCGCCAAAGGCCAGCAAGACGGCGCGATGCATGGTGTTTTCCAGTTCCCGGACATTTCCGGGCCATGGATTGGCCAGCAGCGATTCCCGCGCTTCCTCGGAAAGCGGTCGGGACGGAACCCCGTTGGCCTTCGAATAGTGTTCGGCGAAAAACCCGGCCAGTTCCAGAATATCGCCCGGACGCTGGCGCAGTGGCGGCAGCCGGAGATTGACGACATTCAGCCGGAACAGGAGATCCTCTCGAAAGGTTCCCTCGCGCACGCTTTCGGCAAGGTCGCGGTTGGATGTAGCTAGAATTCGAATATTGACCGGCACCGGACGGGTCCCGCCGACGCGGTCGATCACCCGTTCCTGAAGAGCGCGCAGGAGTTTTGCCTGAAGACGCACGTCCATCTCGGAGATTTCGTCGAGCAGCAAGGTACCGCCATCGGCCTCTTCGAATTTGCCGATACGCCGGGCGACAGCACCGGTA
This sequence comes from Roseibium sp. RKSG952, assembly GCF_009711355.1. NCBI lineage: Bacteria > Pseudomonadati > Pseudomonadota > Alphaproteobacteria > Hyphomicrobiales > Stappiaceae > Roseibium > Roseibium sp. RKSG952. The sequence continues at coordinate 45,899 of NZ_SMMF01000918.1, forward strand.
AACGCCCCTTTTTCATGGCCGAACAATTCGGATTCCAAAAGCTGCTCGGGAATGGCCGCGCAGTTGATGGAAATAAACGGCTTGCTTGCCCGCCGGGAACAATGGTGCAGGTGTTTTGCGATCACTTCCTTGCCGGTGCCGGACTCGCCCGTAATCAGAACCGATGCATCTGAGGGGGCAATCTGTTCGGCCAACCGCACAACAGCTGCCATCGCCTCGTCGCGATAGATAAGCTCGCCCCGATCCTGCGCAACCGCCGCCAGCACAGCAGCAATCAGATCCGGATCGGGCGGAAGCGGGATATACTCCTTGGCACCGGCACGAATGGCCGATACCGCCGCATCGGCATCCGTCTCGACGCCACAGGCGACAAGAGGAACATGAACACGCTCGTTTTGGAGGCTGTCCAAAAGTCCGGCGATATCGAGATTGACATCGACCATCAGGAGGTCAGCGCCACGCCCCGAACGCAAAATAGTCAATGCATTTTCAATACCATCGGCATGCGTCACCTGCGCCCCGCGCTGCATCGCAATCTTCGATGCCGTGGTCAATTGCCCACCGAGGGTTCCAACAATCAGCAGCCGCATGGTGTTCTCCCCGCCTTACCGGTCGGTCTTGATGATTTCCGTCATGGTGACACCCAGCTTGTCCTCGACCAGAACAACCTCCCCGCGGGCAACCAGACGGTCATTCACATAAATGTCGATCGCCTCCCCGACCTTCCGGTCAAGCTCAAGCACCGTCCCCGAAGTCAGCTTGAGCAAATCGGACACATGCATCTTGGAATGCCCGAGGATGGCCGAAATCCGGACCGGCACGTCAAAGACGGCCTCCAGATCTCCCGCCGTTTGAGGCGTGTGCAAACCTTCGCCCTTGTCGGCCCTGCCCGGCGCTTCCAACTCATCGAGAGGGATGCCCTTGTCGTGATCATCACTCATCTGTCTTTGTCCTCTTACCCGTCCGCGCCAGCAGCGGTTCGCTGCGTCTGCCGCGCCTTGGCCGCAGCCGCCTGTGCCTGAAGGTAGGCTTTCATGCTTGCGTCGATTTCCCGCTCTATGGCTTTCCGGTCTCGCCGGATACCACCGTCTGCCCACTCGATGTGACAGTCCCCGCGGGCAATTTCCGGCTCGCCCAGAATAACAAGGCGCCCCTCAAACCCCTTTTCCTGCACGATCGGATCAATGCGGCTCTTCAAGGCCTCGACATCCTTTTCCGGAACCCGGATCACCAGATGCGGAGCCTTGCGCAAAGGACCGAGACACTCGGACACCAACGCAACCGTCTCTGCGAGCGGCTGGCGGGCGATCAGATGCGCACACAAGCGCCGTGCCACCAGAAACGCCAGTCCGATTGCATCCTTTTCCCGCCCCGCCTGGTGCTCATCGAGGGTTTGGAGAACGGTTTCGGCAACACCGGCAAGACGCACCACCTCGTCTGTGAGGAGCTTGTCCTGCGAGGCCTGCAAATCGGCCAGAGCGGCGGCGCGCCCTTCCTCAAAAGCCTGTTCCCTGGCCACTTTCAGCGCCTGCCTGTGCTCCGCAACCGGGATCACAGGGACTTCCGGTGGGGACGGCGGGGCAGCAGTCTCCTGTTCCTCCGGTTCGGAGAAATCCAGATCAAACAGGAACTTCGAAGGGCTGGTCATGCCGTTTGCTGCCAGTTTCCGGATGCCGCGTGTTTCCATCAGTAGATAATCTGGTCGTCACTCTTGGATTTCGAGATCATGATATCTCCCTTGGCTGCCAGGTCCTTTGCCTTGTTCACCATGCTGGTTTGGGCTTCATCAACGTCCCTCAGACGCACCGGCCCCAGCGCTTCCATGTCATCCAGAAGCAGTTTGGCCGCACGCTGTGACATGTTGCTGAAGAAGAACTCGCGCGCGGCGTCGGTCGACCCTTTCAAGGCCACTGCCAGCAGGTCTTTTTCAACACTGCGCAGCAGTGTCTGACAGCTCGCTGCATCAAGCTTCAGAAGGTCATCGAAGGTGAACATCAGGGTCTTGATACGATCCGCCGATTCGCGGTTTTCCTCTTCGAGCGCCGCAAGGAAGCGCGCCTCGGTCTGCCGGTCGAAATTGTTGAAGATTTCCGCCATCATCTCATGGCTGTCCCTGCGGGATGTATTGGTCAGGTTCGACATGAACTCGATCCGAAGCGTCTGTTCGACTTTTTCCAGCACTTCCTTTTGAACCGCATCCATCCTCAGCATGCGGCTGACCACCTCAAGCGCGAGCTCTTCCGGCAGGATGCTCAGAACGCGCGCGGCATGCTCCGAATCGATCTTTGACAGGACAACGGCAACGGTCTGCGGATATTCGTTCTTGAGGTAGTTTGCGAGGACATTTTCCTGAACATTGGAGAGCTTCTCCCACATGTTCCGGCCTGCAGGCCCCCGGATTTCCTCCATGATGATGGACACCCGGTCCTGTGGCAGGAAGCTGGATAGCAGCCGCTCTGTCGCCTCGACGTTTCCGGTCAACGATCCTCTCGAACTCAACCGCCGGACGAAGTCGATGAACAGCTTCTCCAGCATGGCCGGTGTCACCGGTCCGAGATTTGCCATGGCAGCCGAAATCTGACGCACTTCCATGTCATCCAGCTTCCGCCAGATTGGCTCCCCGTGTTCCTCGCCCAGTGCCAGAAGCAGCACCGCGGCGCGTTCCGCGCCCTTGAGCTCGCGCTCTTCTCCATCGACGCTGACCTGGAGATGCTTTTTCAACTGGTTCTTTGCCTGTTTCATCACGCCGCCTCGTCAAGCCAGCTACGTACAATCGTTACGGCTTCACCGGGATGATCCGCGATCATGGACCCCACTTTCGCAATCGAGTCCGCCTGCATCGCACCTTGTTGCTTGGCTTCCTCCAGCCATTCGATCGCGAACTTGTTCGGTTCTTCGGAGAGCTCATCCGGTACTTCCGCATCCGCGACCAGGGTCCCGTCCGGACCGATGATCAATTCCTGCGGCTGGCGCTCCTCGGGCGTCACGATCCTGCGCAGCAAGGGACGGACAACAAGCAAGAGCAGTAAAACCGACACCAGAAGCAAAACGCCAAGCTCGGTCATGCGCAAGAAATCGTCTCTGGTAAAATCGAAGAGGCTGCCCGAACTTGTCAGGAGTTCCGTCTGTGGCGGCAACGCGAATTGAAGGTTCACAACCTCGACCGTATCGCCCCGGCTCGCATCGTAGCCGATGGCGGAACGCACCAAGACCGCAATACGGTCCAGGGTCTCCTGGGTCCGGGGCACATAGACCATTGCTCCATCGGCATTCGGCGCATATGTGCCGTCGACCAAAACCGCGACCGACAAGCGCCTGATTTGCCCGGCCTCAACGACTTCGGTCCGTGTCGATTTGGAAATCTCGTAATTGACGACTTCCTCGGAGAGACTGCTCTGGTCCTCATCAGCCGCAGCGGCCGCATTGTCCCCCGCATTCGGCAGCTGATTGCCCACCGTGACCTGTCCGGGAGCATCGGTACTTGAGGAAGCTTCCTCCCGGGTTTGCGTCGACCGGACGACCTGGCCATCCGGATCATAGGTCTCGATTGTTTCCGTCGTGCGGTTATGGTCAATCTCCGCAGCTACTCGGACCCGGGCCCGGCCCGGGCCGACAACCGAACTCAGAATTTCCTCGATCTGATTGCGCAACCGGGTTTCGGTGGCAACGACCTTGTCTTCCAGTCCGTTCCCGAAGAGACCATTCCCATCAGCGTTGGCCCCGGATGCGAGCAAACGGCCTGTTTCATCCACTACGGAAACGCGCTCCGGATCAAGACCTTCGACCGCAGTTGCAACCAAATGCTGAACGGCCCGCACTTCCTGATCGCTCAATGTGCCTCGGACATTCAGGACAATGGACGCGGATGGCGGGCGCCGGTCACGCTGAAACAGCTGGCGTTCGGGTATCACCAAGTGGACGCGGGAGGCATTGATACGGTCGAGCGAGGAAATGGTCCGAGCAAGCTCGCCCTCCATCGCCCGCAAGTGATTGATGTTCTGAACGAAGCTGGTGGCGCCGAGCGTATCGCTTCGATCAAAGATCTCGTAGCCGATCGACCCTCCGGTCGGAAGGCCCTCCTCCGCCAGTTGCATCCTCAGGCGTGCAACCTGATCCTGGGGAACGAGAATTGTGCTGCCTTCACGCGCGATCTCGAATGTGACACCGGAGGATTCGAGTTGCGACACAATCGCGCTTGAATCCTCCAGCGCAAGATCGTTGTAGAGCGTCGTCATTTGCGGTGCGGTGACGCGAAAAATGATAAATGCAAACACGCCAATGAGAGATGCCGCCACAGCTCCCATCGCTGCCACCCGCGCCGGCCCCAGCGTTTTGATGAATTCCAACAGCCCGTTCACCTATGCCCGCCCGTTCACCAGCCCACAACTTAACGCTAAGTAAGTTAAGGCATACACCCTGCAATAGGCAAAAATTGCCGCCCAGAGCATTAACAGGGAGTTAACGCCACGCCATAGATTTACCGTATTTGCCCGAATTTCGCCAAAGTATCGGAAGCAAAATGCGATTTCATATGGGGAAAAACAACAATCACCGTTAGCTGTTTCGCAGAGACTGAAAAAATCCCACCAAAAGAAATGGGCCGGCAAAGCCGACCCAAAGCGATAAAGGTTTTCGGATGACCGGCCGAGATCCTAGGCCTGACCCGCCATCAGTTTCGGTATTGCTGGATTCGGGTTGCCCTGAGTCCGGCCAGCCCATGCCTTTCGATCGAGCTTTGCCAGGACAAAAACTCTTCAACGGTAAGGGTATACCTCTGACAGGCTTCCTCAAGCGACAAAAGCCCGCCGCGTACGGCCGCCACAACCTCTGCCTTCCGGCGGATCACCCAACGCTTCGTTGAAGTCGGGGGCAAATCCGCAATGGTAAGCGGGCTTCCATCGGGCCCGATAACATATTTTACGCGCGAACGAATCTGTTCGGTCATTGTACTCTCACACTAACCATGACCTTGGTTGTGATCAGAATACGTGCCGCTATTTAACAAACGCCTAAACCGGCATACAGTGTATATTTACTATAAAGCGTCAAATTTCTTAATAAATATAACCATTTCAGAAACAAATAGACGAATTCATTAAAGCTATGGCGGGTTGCCGTTAACCAGACCAAACCAAAATTGCATTTTGCATTTTCATTTGCGTGCCTACGAAACCGGTCACTCAATCAAACCTGAACGATAAACCAAATGTGCCACATACCAACGGTACTCGGCGATCACTCATCCACCCATCCATAAAGACGCGGGCGTAGCTCGTCAGCCCGGCAGTTTGCAAAAACCAATTTCAAATAACACCGGGCAGCGCCCATGGTTTCACTCAGAGGCCACACGGGCGGTACAATCCGAAGGACTTGGGAGCTGCGCCCCCCGGCAACAAACCTGAAAATGTCGAGGGAAACACCTCACTCAGCACGAGCCGTCCTAGACCCTTATATCGAGGCCCGTTTCGCCAAGCGACAGGTTCACAGTCACCTCCAACGACGGCTCGCCATCGCTGCCGGATGTTTGCTCCCGCCCCCCGCCAAACGCACGCTGCCCCTGATCTGGCTGGTTGCCTGAATTACCGGAATGCGCATTCTGGCCAGACCCGTCGCGCAGGGAGTATTTCAGGCTTTCTCCATCCGCATTCAATCCGGCCGACTCCAGCGCCCGCTCCAGCCCGCGCTGGTCTCTCAAGAACATGTCAAGCGTTTCGGGACGCTCGACAATCAGATGCGCCTGCACGGCACCATCAGCCCCCACCCGCATATTGACATCGACACGGCCAAGCTCGGGAGGATCAAGCCGCATCTGAAACCGGGTCTGACCGTTTTGAAGATTCCGGTTCATTTCGGCTGCAACCTGCAGACCCGCATTGGCTGAGGATGCGTGGTGCGCCGGAGCTTGTTTACCCAAAGCGGAAAGCTCGGGTTTGGCATTCACGCCACTGTCATTCGCACGGAACAGCGCCACATCGGAGCGTTCAGGTTCCGGGTCGCTCTCGACGGTTGCGGCAGCGAGTTTCTGCATTTCGCCGTTTTTACTGGCCCGGGTTTGTGTGTTCCCCCCCCGGACCTCGCTCCCCAATGACGGCCCCATAACCGGGACCTGCTGCCCCTGCGTGCCCGAGAGTTGCGTGCCCTCCCGCCTGGCTGAAGAACCTGTATTGACTGAAAGAGTATTGACCGTGGCGTTTGAGCCCGAGAGAGACGAACCGCCAGAGCCCGCCAGCATATCCCCCTGAAAGTCAGCATGTTGCTTCGGGGCCGCTGCGGACGGCAAGGCACCATAGGTCATGCCCTCTGGCGCAACCGGCCTTCCCGCTTCTGCTGGAAGCACACCACCCTGCTGACCAGCAACAGTCTTTACGTCCCTTTCGTTCGTTCCGGTCCGGCCGGACACATAAGTCTTATCACCAGCAGTATCCCGATTCATTCCCGGAGACCCCGACTCGGTCGCGCTCTGAAAAGTCAGCTGCGCATCGACCAGCCCCGTCTCCAATACGCCATACCTGGCCGCAATTTCCGGCATTGATCCTTTACCCGCAGACAGGTCGAAACCAATCTCCGTCAGGTCTGAAACCGGAGCCGGAGACTTCCCTTCGGGACCGGCAACAAACATCGAACCCGGCGTTGCCTGGCCAGTCGCCTGCCCGGGTGCTACAGCCAACGGCGCTGGCCCTGCACGGCCTTCGCCACTCACCGTTTTCCCGGCAACACCGTTATCAGGGGATTCCGGCCCGCCATCTGACACCGAGGATTGCACCGCTTGACCAGCAGAGCCTTCATCCGCCAGCCCCTGGGGCATAAAGAGAACTTGTTGTTGGCCGGTTTGGACGCCAGCCGGCAAAAGCTGCGCAGAATTTTCCTGCTCGGGCGCTGCTTCCTGCCCCGATGCCTCTTTCGGCTCGTCTGACGTTGGGTCCATGCGACCGGCACTCTTCGGCAGCCCCCTCGGATGATCCGGGCCGGTGTCTCCAGATGCCCCGCCGGTTGCATCCATGAACTGCGAAAAATCCGAGGCTTCAGCGGGTCTTTTTTGCGGGAGACCGGCAGCTCCACCGGAACCGGCGGGCACGTTGCCCGATATACTAACAAGCGTTCCCGATGGCTGCACAGGACTTCCCAATTCCAGATTGATCAATTCATTCCGAACATGGAAAGCAAGTCCCATACCAATCGCAGAAATCAAATTAATATAGCATCTTCAGTATGATGCATGTGTCCCGCATACCGAACGCCATCGCTTGTCCGGCAACACTTGCCGGGTGCGGCAAGCCCTGCCTGTCACCTGCAACTGGAATTGGCAAGACGGTGGATTATCTGTATATTGCGGTCAACTTTTTCCGGCGGCAACGATGTCAATTGGCCGCTGGAACACACAAACAAATCCGGCCGCTCCTTTTGACAGGCTGACAGCAATGGCCGGAGAACCAATTTGATCTGGGTGATCTGGAAATGATGAATTCACTGGACCTCCCGGGCCGGCCGGAAGACACACGTGTGGTGGTGGCCATGTCCGGAGGTGTCGACAGTTCTGTGGTTGCAGCCCTTTTGGCGCATCAGGGATATGATGTGGTCGGGGTCACTCTGCAGCTCTATGATCACGGCGCAGCGGTCAGCAAGGCCAAGTCCTGCTGTGCCGGGGTTGATATTCACGATGCGCGCCGCGCGGCGGAAACCATCGGCATTCCGCATTATGTGCTGGACTATGAAAGCCGGTTCAAGGAAGCGGTGATGGACCGGTTTGCCGACAGCTACATTGCCGGCGAAACGCCGATCCCTTGCGTTTCCTGCAACCAGACGGTCAAGTTTACCGACCTCTTGAAGACAGCCCGGGACCTTGGCGCCGATGCGCTTGCAACCGGCCACTATGTGCGCTCGTCCCAAAAGGGGAACAAGCGCGCGCTGTACCGTCCGCAAGATCTCGACCGGGACCAGAGCTACTTCCTGTTTGCCACAACGCAGGAGCAGCTGGATTTCGTGCGCTTTCCCCTGGGCGGCATGCCGAAACCGGAGGTCCGGGCGCTTGCCGAAAAATTCGGACTGTCGGTTGCCAACAAGCCCGACAGCCAGGACATCTGCTTTGTGCCCAATGGCGACTATGCCGAGGTCATTCGTAAGCTGCGTCCCAACGCTGCCGAGCCTGGAGACATCGTCCATATGGATGGCCGGGTTCTGGGCCGGCATCACGGTATCATTCATTTCACCATCGGCCAGCGCCGGGGAATAGGCGTCGCGACCGGTGAGCCGCTTTATGTCGTCCGTCTGGACGCGGACGAGCGGCGGGTCATTGTCGGCCCGCGCGAAGCGCTTGCCACGCATCGGATCCTGTTGCGGGAAGTCAACTGGATTGGTGACCTGCCTCTGGACGAAGGCTCGGAAATCGAGGTCTATGCCAAGGTGCGCAGCACGCGCCCGCCGGCGCCTGCAATCCTGCGCAAGAGTGATGACACCGTAACTGTCGAGCTGGTCGCGGGGGAAACGGGCGTCGCTCCGGGGCAGGCCTGTGTGTTTTTCGATGACGAAGGCCGCGAGGCCCGGGTGCTTGGCGGCGGATGGATTGCAAAAACCTTGAAAAACGGGGACTGGAAGATCGATTTTCCACAGCCGGACGCGCGGCAACCTGCGGCCTGAGGAAGATTTTTGGGCGGGCGCAAGTCTCCTGCTTGACATCGCGCCCTGCCCGTCCCTATAAGCAGCCCACGTTCGCGACAGCGTCGATTTGGCGGAGTAGCTCAGCCGGTTAGAGCAGCGGAATCATAATCCGCGTGTCGGGGGTTCGAGTCCCTCCTCCGCTACCACTATATCATTGAAAATAAAAACTAATTTCAAGAGTGTGATCCACCAGCTATTATGGATCACGAATTGGATCACGCAAGTCGGATTTCTTTTGGCAAATTGGGCCACATTTTTCGTTAGGCGGCGATCGTAAATGCCGCACTTGCCAACGATGGCGGAGAGGACCGACGTCTTGTTCCGTACGCACGAGGCGTTGAGCCTCAAACAAGCGAAGAAGTTTGCAAAGAAGGCGGCGGCAATTCCACTGGCTGCTTGAGTGTTATCGGCCGGACGATGTCCGGCCCTCATTCATATGACAAATGCGCGGATATGCATTTTTTCGATATACTCAATAGCGTCCGCTGTGCCGCGTCTTGCAACTATATCCCTGACGACCTCGGCTTCCCGAACCGGCTGAGAGTTGAACGAACGCCGTTCAAACCCCCAACAACAGAAATGCTGTCGTCATTTCACGACCGCTGCAAGAACTTTTTTGAATGAACGGAAGGAAAATATCTTAGAGAATCAAATTGTTGACATTTCTCCTTCTTAAAATTCCTCAGATTCTGAGAGGATCGGCTCTCTCTTCAACGTCGAATAAAGCATCGTCAACCGCACCGTCGTCATCAGCGCTTTGCAGGCTTTGTTCTGCCTGGCTCCATATCCCCTGAAACCCCAGAAAGACCGCATCGGGATCATTGGCGAGAATGTCCCGGCACGCCTCCAGCACCGAAAGCCTTTCTCGAGCAAGTTTCTCACACTTGGAATGTTCCGAGAGGCGTTTCTTGTGTTCCTTTTCGGCCAGCCGCAATTTTCTGCTTCTTTCGAAACCAACATTTGCCACTTGCTGGCGTTTCGATTGAACGGCAAGATCAGCAACAGTCAACGCCTGATTCAGCGCAGCCAAGGCTCTGGCAACGCGCTTTCGTTTTCCCGGCCAGAACGCCCACCACCAGCGCGGTTTCGGAAGCCTCTGGACCTTACTCCAAACGTCTCCCTGAGCTTCCTCAGCCTTCGCCAAAGCCGCTTTTGCCTGCTTCTCTTTCTCGAATAATTTCTTGGGTGAAACAGTCTTGGGTGGTGACGGTTCGGGAATGGACAACGCCTCATGCAACTGTCCTTCGAGATGGTCGAGATGGCTCATCATTTCGGCTTTTTGTCGATTAAGATCCGATGCCTTGACATCCTTTCGTTTGGCGTTTTTCGCGTTAACCCCACTCGTTGCGGTTCTAACGACATCAACCTGCGACGACATAAGATCCGCAGCGATGCGCTTTCGCACACCAGCAAGCCGATGAAGCGCCCCTACCAATTCGCCTCCATGCGCTTGGACAATCCAGGTGCCAGGCTTCTCTCCAATTTCGACAGCCAATCCGTGACGCGCGAGCATGTCCCTGAATTCTTCAGGTGTCGAAGCAGAAGACCAGGCCTCTTTCACGACGGCTCGGATTGCAGGGAGGTCAAGTCCTTTGCGCTTACATTCCTGATGCTGTGCGTGATTAAGACCTTCGCGGGGCTTATTCTGCTCAGCACCCCTCGCGACGAAAGCCGCCAGCGCCTTCGCGACGTTGAACAGACCGCGTTCTCGAAGACCTGCTAGAACGGCCTCCGAGTGTCGCCCCTGAACGAACTCATGCCGCAGTTCGTGCTCGGACCATCGCGCGATCAATTCGTGCCGGACATGATCAAAAGAGGTAGATAACACCCGCCCAGTCACTGGGTCGATTTCCCCGACCAATATGTGCCAATGCCGGTCGAATGCCGACGATAAGGCACGCGGCTTTTGATGCTCTACGACAACCGCAGCTTTTGCATCAAAGCCGAATTCCTCGGCCAGCCTCCCAACGACGGCGAGGCATTGGTCACTCGACATCATTTCATGGGGTGACACGATCCAATGTCTCAGGCAGTAACGGCTCTTATACGCCTTCGCATCAGAATGCATGTCACCAACATCCGCTTCCGTACCTCGGAGGAACGCCACCTGTTCGTTTTCATCGCCGTGGACGAGATGACGGAGAAGACGGCGAACACCCTGGCTGGTGCGGACCCGGTGACTTTTGATGATCATGCGAGCCTCGCCAACAACTTCGTTGCCAATCTCTTCGCGGCTTCCGAGGTTTCCTTCGACGGTGTGTCTCCGGTCTCATCGACGAGTGCGTTAAGGGCTCGACGAAGCGCAGTGAGGTCTTTCCGCAGCTCTTGGTCGACAGGACGCCCCGTCGCGATGTCTCTCGCAGCCTTCCGAAGCAGCGCCGAAACAGAACGGCCAGAGCGTTCAGAGGCCAAACGGAGACGCTCTTTCTCCCCTTTTGTCGCTCGAAATTTGATGATTGCATCCTGTCGCATTTGCCGCCTTCCAGGGGTGCACGGGGACTGAAAAGTCCCCTGCCCAGTTGTGGTCCTGACCACATGGCTGGCAACAAACCTTATGCCGCACCCATGTAACCACGCTCAACGTTTATGCTTCGGGCAAAAACCACCGGCGGCAACGTTAGTGTGGGCACAAAAAAGCCCGGCCTCTGGGTCCGGGCCTTTCATTTTGTTCGGCGAAAGATGCGACTATTCGGCGGCTTCCAGGGTCATATCAGCGTTGCGATCAGCAATCTTTTGAAGTTGCCGCAAGACGTATTTTTTATTCCCCGGGAACTCCCATTCATTTTCATTCAGTGCCTCGCGCTTTCCGCGTGACAGCCTTTCGGCAAGAACGACATCTCCATGCTCGCGCAACTCTTCAATTCTTTCTTTGAATTTTGGTGCTGCCCCCTGTACACGACTCAAGCGATTTTCCGG
>NZ_SMMF01000576.1:0-2053 GCF_009711355.1 Roseibium sp. RKSG952
TAAGAAAACTCTTGCAAAACAGGGGCTGTCTACAAATGGCAATGCCCCTTCCAGTTCATCGATCTGCTATAGAAGATTAGTTTAAATAGAAAAATATATTATATATATTAATTTCGCAAAAATGATCCGTAAATAATTATTTAAGCATAGTTCCTTTCCCTTTATGAGAGTTAAGGAAGGAGAGCTCCATGTCTGATAATCTCGATACCTCCATCGAATACAATGATATTTACGGCACTGATGGAGACGATGTCTTGACCGGAACCGACGAAGCGGATGCGATTCTCGGGTATGGGGGAGATGATCAGCTCTTCGGCGAAGATAACGACGATCTCATCTACGGCGGTGATGACGATGACTACATCGAAGGTGATGATGGCGACGATATCCTCACCGGCGGGGATGGTGAAGATGAGATGTACGGAGGTGCCGGGACAGATAAGATTTTTGGCGACGATGGCGATGACACGTTGTACTCCGATGATGGCGAGGACTATCTTTTTGGGGGAACGGGAAGCGATACACTCTACGGCGATGATGATGGGAACTGGCTTGAAGGTGGCGGTGGAGAAGACACGATCTATGGGGGGGACTCCAAGGATTACATCTATGGCGATGATGGTATTTACACAGATGATGACGACGGTGCTGACGAGATTTATGCCGGAGGCGGCAGTGACAAAATCTACGGCGGCGGTGGCGACGACTACATAGAAGCCGGTGATGGTCACGACACGGTCTACGGAGGAGATGACGACGATACGATTTACGGTGGGATTGGCAATGACGTGATCTATTCGGGAGACGGTGACAATTACATCGAGGCTGGAGAAGGTGAAGACACGCTGTACCTCGGAGACGGAGACAATGAGGTATATGGTGATGATGATGATGATGCGTTTTATGGCGGCGACGGCGCGAATGAAGTTTACGGCGGCGACGGTGATGACGTAATCGAGCTTGGGGATGGCGACGACTATATCGACGCCGGCGATGGCGACGATATGGTTTACCTTGGCGCTGGCAGTAATGAAGCCTATGGCGGCCTTGGGGATGACATTTTTTATGAGGATGGCGGCACCAACCAGATCTATGGTGGTGATGGAGATGATTATGTTTACGCGGAAGAGGGTACCAGCAGCTATGACGGCGGTGATGGGACCGACACGCTGGACTTTTCCGATTCATCTGAGAGTTTGATGGTCTTTTATGATGGAGGCTCAGGAACAATTTTGTTCTCCTCCGATTCCGAGGCCTCTTTTACAGACTACGAGGTGATTAACGGCAGCGACGGGGACGATGGGTTCTACATAACTTCGGGAGACGTCACCTATGATGGTGGAGATGGCACCGATTATGTAAGCCTGAGTTATGAAAACGACGCGGTCACGATAACGGTAAGTGACGGCGATGCGACGATCACATTTTCTGACGGCACGGTTGCGACTTTGTCGAACTTTGAAAGTTATGCGTCGGATACAGGGTATGATTCAACCTTCAATATAGGTTCCGGAGATGCAGACTATTACGGAGGTTATTACAGTTCACTCAATTTCACTGAAGCAACGAGCGGAGTCACCGTCAATATCGAGGCTGATAGTACATATGCTGAATATGGTATTTATTCGGGGTATGGGACGGCTACTTTCTCGGATGGCAGCACTGCCACGTTTGAGAAGTTCGGGTCCTTTTCGGGCTCCGACTATGATGACGAATTTACGGTTGGCTCGGGAGATACCTCCTACGATGGCGGGGACGGCACCGATACGTTAAACTTCGGCAATTCTGACGATGGCATCAGCGTTGATATTGACGAAGGTTCTGGAACGGTCAGCTTTTCCGATGACACAAGCGCGACATTCTCCAATTTTGAGGATTTTGTGGGAACGGAAGATGATGACACGTTCTATGTCCAGGCAGGCGATGCATCTTACGACGGCAGCGATGGCACCGATACGATCAGTTTCGCCAATGAAGATGACGGAATAACTGTCGATCTTGATGGCGTTTCTGGGACGGTCACCTTCTCGGACGGCACGGAGGCCACAATCTC
>NZ_SMMF01000353.1:0-684 GCF_009711355.1 Roseibium sp. RKSG952
CCCCGCCCTTCAGGGCGGGGAAGACGTTAATAACCACCTTAAGGACTGATGGCTGTTGCGGTCTCTTCTTCGGCGCTGGACAGGAGTTGGTCCACCGTCAGAATCGCGCTTGATGTCACGTCTATGACACCGAAATGCAGGAAAGCGACATCGGCCCGACCGATCACGGGGTCAACGGAGAGTTTCTCGGCGGAAACGCGAGCGTCGTCAACGACGATGACCCGAATGCGAGCGAGGTCGTCGGCCGGCGATGCGCAATCGCGAACGTTGGGATTATCGACCAGAGCCTCGATGAGAACCGCGACCGAAACCATGGGGTCCAGAGCGAGATAGACACCTTGCGGGATGCCTTCGAAATTGCTTCGGCTTAACTCAGAGCCGCCGAGACCGTGCTTCAGGATGGACGGAAGGTTTTCGACCCAAGTCGCGTGGTAGTATGGCATGTGGCTCCTTGTGGTGGAATTGAGTGGTCGTGATTGTACCAGAATAGGAGGTGAAAATACCTAAAGAGAGGCAGGAGACAGGCCGGAACCTCATGGCCCGGTAGCTTCTCAAACCGAAATTCAAGCGAAATTGCGTCATTCGCACGGCGAAACTGTACAACCCGATCCTTCAGGTCCGGGATACAAGGCGCAGCTTGTTAACGTCTTCCCTGCCCTGAAGGACGGGGTTTCCAGCGCACTG
>NZ_SMMF01000215.1:0-379 GCF_009711355.1 Roseibium sp. RKSG952
CGGCGTGCCGACAACCACATCCCGGCCCGCCCCAAGGCGCGACAGCAACACCGAAAAAGCCGTTTCCAGAACCATGAACAGGGTCGCGCCCTGCGCGCGCGCCAAGGCATTCAGCCCGACCGCCACCTCGCTACCCACCCTGACCGGCACCGCTCCACCGGCATAATCCATCGCCTCCGGCCGCGCCCGGTCAAACGGCAGGCTGATCGCCCCGGGCACCCCTGCCAGTTCCGCCCGCCACCAGCCCGTCTCCGCCGCAAGCCGCCCAGGCGACAAAACCTGCCGCTGCCACAGCGCATAGTCGGCATACTGGACCGCAAGACCCGGCAAATCCGCCGCCAGACCACCGCAAGCCTCCAAATATAACGCTGACAGTTCC
>NZ_SMMF01000626.1:0-2687 GCF_009711355.1 Roseibium sp. RKSG952
ACCAACATGGGCCGATCTTGTCTCAACCGCGCAGATCGCTGCCGCATATCTCGGCATCAACAAAAGCCTGTGGGAAGAACTGAAAGCTGAAGTTGGGGCACCCGCTGCCGCCGTTTGCGTTGTGATTGCTGAACGCAGGATCACAGACCCAAGAAACCCCGTCCGTAGTCCCGGCGCTTTCGTTCGAGGCATGTTGAAACGCGCAAAAGACGGTCAACTCAAACTGCACAAAAGCGTTTTTGGCTTGGAAAAATGCACCGGAACCGTCCAGTAGCGGACCAGCCTAAAGGCCGGGCTGATCCTGTGAAAGGGGCGCTGCCCCCGCATGGTCAAGACCAAGCCGATATCCGGCCCGTTTCCCGCCCCCCGAAGCTTCCGCGCTTATCGCTTGTGCAGCATCGGCGGCCGGAAAACAGGATCTGGACCACGCTCCCCCGGTTCCGGCGGCGCGGAAATCAAAACGGAACACCGAGCAAATTCGCGAGTACCAAATGAAACTATCGAATTCCGGCCGAGCGCTGGAAACCTTGAGATTGGAGTGCTGTCGATCATGAGCATTATACCGTTTCTCGCCCTGAACGGCGACCAGGTGAGACAATGGATGAACCAAATGAAGGCGGCCGGAAAGGTCAGGACGTCGCGGGAGTGCAATGAGGCACTTGGTATCACTCCTGATGGGTTTTCAAGGTTGAAACGCAACGGTTGTGATCTGCGCACTGCCCTGGCCATGCAGGCGATCCTCTACGGTCTGAAGCCATATGGACAGGAGGCTAAGGACGTTCGCCAGTGGGTCGAGGATATGAAGGACGAAGGACTGGCGAAAACATCAAAGGAATGCCACCAACGGATTGGCCTCAGTATGAACGGCATCGCCGTTATGAAACGGCGCGGTTGCAACAAACGCACAGCGTTGGCAATGCAGGCCGCCCTTTATGGGCTCATGCCCTACGGAAAAGACACCGGCCAAGAAACAGAACAATACGGGGGAGAAAAAGATGAAGAGCATCGCAAGACTGCTGTTTATTGAACTGTTGCGGATGCTGTCGATAGCTGTTTCAGCCTTATCCTCTGTTGCAATGGCTTTTGTGTTGGTTCCCATCACTCACTATGCAGCCATGCTCGTAGGGCTAGAGGGCATTAAATCAGATGCGGAATCATATGTTTGGGTGGCTGTTGTCGCCTTTTCCCCGGTCTGGTTAGCTTTTGTCTTGCCCTATTGGGCCGAGAGGTTCTTGGACGTTGAAAACGGAGGCCGGGCTCCTTCCACTCGCGAAACCGAACTCATTGATCGCGTGCATGCCCATCTTGTTAAGGCAGCCGAAAAGCGGGAAGTGAAGCTTCCGAAAGTCGTTTACCGGGTGATTGATACGGGGCAAATCAATGCTTGCGCATATGGTAGAAACCGCGTCGCCTTCACAAGAGGTCTGCTGCACCGGCACGGGACCGATGGAATTGAACACCTTGCAGCTATCGCTGCCCATGAAATGGGGCATCTGCGTAACTGGGATACCCGTTTCATGATGGCAAACCGGTTTCTTGGTCTGCCAGTCAATCTCGCAATTTCCATCCTGAACAATACGGTGAACCGTATCCCGTTCATTGGACTATTCGGGTTTTTGCTTTTGATCGCTTTCCGGCTTCCGGCAGATATTGGACAGTTCTTGTTGCGCTTGTCATCTCAGTCAACCGAGTATCAAGCCGACGCCTTTGCGCGAAAAGTGCTGGGATCGGAAGGCATGGCTGCCGCTCTTGATGAATTAGGACACTCCGACGAGTGGCATGGGGGGTCGGTGACGGACACTGTGACCCGCTCTCACCCCTCGTCCGAACTTCGGAGAGACCGTGTATTGCACGGATAAGAGGGTTCACATCACAACTCCGTACCACCTGCTCCCACCTTACCTAACCCATCCTCATTCTCATTCTCATTCTCAGTTTTCCGGCGCTATCTCTGCCCAATAGCGCTTGCCAGAAATGGAAGCAATCATGTCCAGAATTCTTGCCGCTATCTTCATCGCGATCCTGGCGGCGGGTTGCCAAACCACTACCGGAACCGCCCTGACCGATCCGGATGCGATCCATCAGGCTGGTGTGTCAGGACCCAAACCATCGGTCTTGACTACAAAGCCCATCCCGCAAGCAAAGGCCGAGGCGAAGAAAATTTTTACAAGCCCCATGCAAGGCTTCCGGGTGATACGCGAGACAAATAACCGGCTCTTGTTTGGAAAAACCTTGCCTGCAAACGTCAATGACAACAATCCGTTGAAGGGGCGCACCAAGGGGGCACCTGTTGGGCGCCTTGAACTGACCTTCACCAACGAAAACGGAAAAACCCGTGTGACAGGAGACAATTGGGTGTTGCTCAATCCAAAGGGAAAAAACAAGGATCCGTTCAACCTCCTGGCAACGCCAGACGGTCCCCGGCTGCAACGCAAACTCAATGAATTGAAGTAGATACAAATTGGCCCCTGCAAACTGCAGGGGCCTGCTCCCATCGTGGGGTCGGTTCCGGTAGGGGGCGAAATGACACTCTAAGCAGGCCCAAGAGGCCCCAGCCTGCAAAATCGGACAGAATCTGGAACAAAAGGTGAAATGAAATGGTGACACTCTTTACATTTCGCCATTTTACACGCGTGCGTTAGGGTGAGCGTCTGGCTAACCCGACCTGCCGGTCATTGCCTCGCGGG
>NZ_SMMF01000180.1:0-336 GCF_009711355.1 Roseibium sp. RKSG952
AGGTCGGGTTCGCCGGACGCTCACATTTTTATCGATTGGGCCAAAGGCTTTCTACGGCATCAATCCCAACGATATTTCTGATGGAAGGCGGCTACGCGGTCGATGCTCTCGGCACCAACTGCGTGAATGTACTGGAGGGATTTGAAAACTGCTAACCTACATTTCTCTGCGTATTCGGCCCAGTGTGAACGTCGCTGCGAGAATGGCCACGAAATCGAACAACCATAGAACATTTGCGCTTGAGATCAGAATTTGGTGCGCAGCAGTTTTGGAAAACATGGATTGATGCGCAAATCTGTTGCCATTGAGATAACGTATAAAATTTTTCGCACATTT
>NZ_SMMF01000555.1:0-1776 GCF_009711355.1 Roseibium sp. RKSG952
AACACCGGCCTTTTTCAACGGGCTGCTATGCCATGGATCTCTATGGAGAGGGAGGCAATGATAACCTCAAAGGTTCGGAGTACGATGATACCATCTATGGCGGCGGCGACGACGACAATATTTATGGCAATGGTGGAGATGACGTCCTTTTTGGAGATGACGGCAGTGACACTATCTATGGCGGGGATGGTGACGACTGGATCTATTCCGGACCGCTATTCGATGGTGAAAGCGACACCCTTTATGGCGGGATGGCGCCGATACTTTCGTGCTTGGGGAAGAAGCTGAGACATCTTCCAGCGAAGTGACGACGACGGATTGGACAGATCTTGCCACAACAATCGCCAGCAGCTCCATGAGTCTGCTTCTGACTGCTTCGGGAGCGTCCTCAGCTGCATGGGCGGCGAATACGGTTGCCTGGGGCCTCTATGACTCTTTGTCGACAGAGGTTGACTCGACAGAAACTATTGATGAAAGCGACTCGCAAGCAGCCTACACGGTAATCGACGATTTTGATCCGACTGAAGACATCATCATCATTCCGGTTTCATCCGATGGCTTGGGAAATGTTTTCATCAGCCAGAGTGACACGTATGGTGAAATCACAATTTCATACGATACGGGTACAGAAACCGATATTGTTGCCGTCATAGATTTTGATGATGCGTACAACGTGACGGGTGAAGATAGCTGGACGGAATACTTGTCTGACGCCTTTTATTACTCGCTGATGTTGAATGCGATCGTTGTGACCTCCGACGGGAACGCCTACTCGTTGTCGGACGACGGATCTGTGGACACCGATGACATCGACTCTCTGGAAGATGGTACGGAATACATCGTTATCGGCGCCTATACGGGGTGGTATGTTTATGGAGATTCTGGAACCAGTTATCTAGTAGGTAACGATTATGATGATGTCATTTATGGCTATGACCCAGACTCCACCTATACAGATGGGGAAGATGACGCGGCAGACTATATATTCGGCTTTGACGGAGATGACTGGATCGAAGCAGGCGCAGGAGACGACCTCATCTTCGGCGGCGATGGCTCGGATACGTCCTCTTACATGGATTCTACCAGTGCAATTTCTGTCGATTTGTCCGAAACCTTGGAAGACGACGCAGGCACCTACTCGGAAGCCTCCGATGGCTATGGCGACACTGACGACCTTTACAGCATCGAAAATATCTGGGGCAGCGTTTACGACGACAGTATAGAGGGCAGTGATGATGCCAATATCTTATACGGGTACGATGGAGACGATACCCTGATTGGCAATGATGGTGATGATGAGCTTATATCAGGTGACGGAGATGACACTTTGGAAGGAGATGATGGGGATGACATAATCATCTCCACCGGTGGCGATGATACAGCCGAAGGTGGTGACGACGCGGATACCTTCATACTCGCCGGGGGTAGCCTGAGCATCTCTGATTTTGACGCCGACGAGGGTGATACAATCGTCATTTATCTCGAAGATTATGGTGCAACCTACGATGAGGATACAGGGACCGTCACACTGGATGACGACGACGCAACCACTTACGATTCTCTCGAAGACTTCGCAAGCGCGTATATCACCTTTTCGGATGGTTCCGAGTATGATCTTTCGGAAGACGGAGGCATTGTCACCTACGAAACATCTTCCATCGATTTGACTGATTATTTGTAGGCGCTGTCTACGGCCCACCAAGTTTCAGTTTGACGGTTTGAAGTTCAATGGCAGGAGATCGTCAATACGGCTTTCCGGACAGCCATTGGCGCAAG
>NZ_SMMF01000467.1:0-1165 GCF_009711355.1 Roseibium sp. RKSG952
GTTCGCCGCCGCACAGGCGGCTCTGAAGATGTCGTGAGGCACATGCGTGTTTCAGAACGTGTTCGCCGCCGTACAGGTGGCTCTGAGGTATTTCGGGCTTCCCAACGCTTCTTGTCAAGCTGGGCCGTAAAACACGGTCTTTCAGGTCCGGGACACAAGGTGCTTCCGTGCAAACGGGAATTCCTGTTTCCCGTTTACGCGGAGGCCGAAAGCAAGGCAAGTCCTCGTCTTAGGCGCACAGTCGCTTCTCTATATCCTGAATGCTTCCGAAATAGGCTAGCACTCGTCTCAGGGGGGTTGTAGGGAGCTTCAGACTGACGATTAGGCGTTCGAAGGAAATATCGATACTTGCACTGTCAAATGACACCGGAGTGCTCGCATATCCGTAATAGACGCCTTCGTGCAGGGCCTTCATGTAGCCGATTGCTGAATTTTTCTCCAGGACAGGGTCGGGAGTTCTGATTCCCTCGCCTAAATTTCGAATCCAATTGCGGCCGAAAAGTTGGCGCTGGCTGGACTGAGAGCCGACATGAATGATCGGAGGAGCTTCGTCCTCCCGGGCGTTGTCCGAACAGATCGTGAGTTTGGACATCCATTTGCGCAACGAGTCGTCGAAGATGAAATCGGCGCATCGGACCGTTTCCAGAAACTCGCTGATTTCGAGGGCTGACATTCCGGAATCGACGAGGTTGACATCTAGATCTTGAAAGAGGGTTTTCGCCGTTGCGATTTGCATGGGGTATCGTTCTGTTAGTTATAGGAGAGATCGATGCTGTCGAAGGGGAAATCGCATTGTGTAGAGTTGCCTTGGCCGGGCCGCCACCCAGCCAAGGCAATCGAACTTCTAGCCTAATCTTCCGGGCCGCCGTCGCTGAGGAGACTTTGCATCACGCTGGGCCGAAACATTGGGCTGACGGGCACTTATAGACGATACCTTATCCGAAAATTACCAACTTATGATTGTGTCTAGGTTGTGTTTAATTTTGCGCGAATTTTGTGCGAACGAAAAATTTACTCGTCAACAAAAATCAAAGAATTCCGCGAGTCATACGCTAGGCGCACGACTTTAGCGCGAAAAATTTTCGTGCTAAAGTTTCTGTGGATTTTAATGTCTTCCCCGCCCTGAAGGACGGGTATTTTAGCGAAGCGCAAGCCGTCAGGCTGC
>NZ_SMMF01000770.1:0-8336 GCF_009711355.1 Roseibium sp. RKSG952
GCAGGATTTTTTACTAATCTTGTTCTGACCGCTAGACGTCGGTTGATGCAGACCACGCGCGCTCGTGGAGCGCTTTCAAGCGCTGATCGTATTGTTTTCAAATAGTGATCCCGGGGTTCCAAAATAGTTCCGCACCACAGGGTCGATTTGTGGATTAGAGAGCGAATAAAGACCGCATCCGCGGATGGCTTGCTTGAGATCCAGCGAGGCTCCGGCGCGCCTCCAGATCGTACGTGAGGCATAGGGCTCACTTTCCGGATGCCACGTCAGTCCGACGCATATGCCGGTCATATACTTCATCCGGTCGCCATGTGATGGATAAAGGATAGTCTCCGACAAACGGTCTTGCGCACGTTTGGAACTCTCCACAATGAAGAGCCTTTCTCCGCGCAAGAATACAGTTCCATAGAGATGGGAACGGTGAATGATGCCGGTTTCAGGATCGCGGCTTCTGACAAAAAACACGGAGTTCATCCGATGGTTTTGCTCCCGGATCAGGGTGACACCGACATGAATCAATGACTTGAAGGCGGGAGAAACAAAATGCACATGATAGATTCCCTCATAATTCCTCAAGCGGGACAACTCGCTTGAGGAAAGACTTTCCACCAACACGGATGGATTGTTGCGAGACGCTGTTGCCTTACTCTGAGCCAATAAAGTGCCTGGGATCACGTCCCCCAGGAAAAATGCCTCTACGGGGGTCTCAAAGAATTCGGCAATCTGATGTTGCCAATAGGCCGAAGGAAGTGAGGTCCCCTTAAGGTACTTTTCTATCTGCTGCCGGTTAATGCCAATCTTCCGCGCGATTTCGGAGACAGATTTGTGCTTTTGACACAACAAGCGCAAATTTGTCGCATACAGTTTACGAGCGTCTTCTTTCGGCATTGTACTCCCCAAACTGACTTCTCGCCTAATACCGGAGCGCTATGTAAAACACTGGCACTGCTAATCTTTCTGGAACCAAGCTCCAGAATAGTAGCGGCCAGCCAGACCGGATAACGTATTTAAAACGTCAAAATTTGTTCCGGGCTGGACTGATTATAAACACCAAAGTAGCGTAATAAAGCTTAAAAAGGACTAAACTCGCTTAATTGATCGCGTTTGGAAACCGTCCCACCGTTATTCTATGGATGGAGCGAAAAACCAAATGCGTGACAAGTTCAAAGTCATAGAAGACGAATGGATCCCGCTTCGGGATGGGGTGTCTCTATCCGCGAGGGTCTGGATGCCGGAGGTGTCCGAAATATACCCTCTTCCTGTCATCCTGGAAGCGCTGCCTTATCGGAAGCGGGACGGAACCTACGCAAGGGACAACACGACCCATAATCACTTCGCTGCAAATGGATATGTTTGTATCCGTGTCGATCTTCGAGGTACCGGTGATTCCGAGGGGGTGTTTGAGGACGAATACTCCAACCAGGAACTTGATGATATCGAGGACGTCATCGATTGGGCGGCAGCCCGGGCATGGTGCAGCGGTTCAGTCGGGATCATGGGGATTTCGTGGGGCGGCATTAATGCCCTGCAGACCGCTTCCCGCCGTCCGTCGGCGTTGAAGGCGGTGATTGCTGCTGCGGCTGTTCTCGACCGGTTCGACGACGACATTCATTACAAGGGTGGTTGCGAACTTGCCGAAAATGTTGGCTGGGCCGCGAGGGCCATGTCAATCATTTCGCTGCCTCCGGACCCTGAAATAGCTGGTGAAGGCTGGCGGGACCTTTGGTTGAATCGCTTGGAGAAAACATCTTTCCTGCCCGGACTCTGGAGCCGCCACAGAAGCCGTGACACCTATTGGAAACGCGGGTCGGTGCTGGACGATGCCAGACGGATCGATATTCCGGTGCTCGCGATAGCCGGCCTAAGGGACGGCTATCGGAATCTGCCGATCAATCTCCTGAACGCTTCTGGAAACGGGACTCCGGTCAAGGCATTGCTTGGTCCGTGGGATCACAACTACCCGCATATCGCATCCTACGGACCGTGGTTGGATTTTCCGCAAGAAGCGGTTCGTTGGTGGGACCGTTGGTTAAAGGGCATCGAAAATGGAGCGGACGCTGGCCCGGCACTGCGTGCCTATATCATGAATGGCACTTCAAGAGAGCGGCATGGCCCTGATGTTCCAGGTCGCTGGGTCTCATTGCAGAACTGGCCGGATAGCTCGGTGTCGGATCGTGTTTTTCACTTCAATGGCCAAGAACTAGGCGCGGAGGAGGGGCAGTTTGTTCGCCGGGTCAATCCTCAGCCATTGTGCGGAATAAAAAGTGGGGAGTTTTTTAGCACGCAACTCTGCGATCTCGATCATCCGGCGGAACAATCACCAGACGATGCCCTGTCACTGCTTTTCGAAACACGACCGGTCAGAGATGCAATCAGCTTTCTGGGCACTCCAAAGGTCACGCTCAGTGTTGCCTCAGACACCACCAGCGGCCAAGTGGTTGCCCGACTATGTGATGTTGCACCGGATGGCGACTCGCGTTTGATCTCTATCGGAATGTTAAACCTGCTATTTCGTGACGGATTTGAACGGGCTGCGGACCTGAAGCCGGGTGAATCCTATCGTGTGCATGTTGGGCTTGACCATATTGGCTACGAACTTCCAGCCGGTCATCGGCTGCGGCTCGCCCTGTCTTCTTCCTACTGGCCATATAGCTGGCCGGACGCGGAACCCTGCACGTTGACCGTCACGGGCGGCCAGTTGTCAATGCCTGTATTTGCCGGGAGGGAGACACCGCTTGCGAATGAATTGCCTGCCCGAATTGAGCGGTCGATGTTTGTTCGGTCTTTGAACGCACCAGTCAAGACGAAGTCGCTTCAGCAGCAAGACGGCCGCCATGTACTTGAAATTCTCTCGAACGATGGCGGAATCGCGATCGAAGAATTCGGATTACAGCGCTTCAGTTCGGTTCGAGAAAAGTGGTCGATAGATCCCGGCGACATTTCATCGCCGCAGGTTGATATCGAGTGGAACGGGTTGGTGTCTCGAGAAGGGTTTGCGGCCGGAACGCAATTGCAGACATCCATGCGGGCCGATGCGCGGTTCATCTATCTGGCAGGCAAGCTGGAAGCCCTGGAGGAGGGCACTTGCATCTTCAGCCGGGAGTTTTTCGAAAGAGTGCCCCGGAAACCGGAAGTGCAACAAGACTGAAAACTAAAAAACAGAGGTGGAGAAAATGGGCAAAGAACTGGAATTTTTGGCTGACATGGCCGTGAAAGGAAAAATGCACCGACGAGATTTTCTTGGCCGCGCTTCGGCATTCGGGCTGACGGCGGCAATGGCTGGCACGATGCTTTCGACGCGGGTGCAGGCCACTGGCCCGGTTTCCGGCGGTACGATGAAAATCGGTATTCAAGGGGGAGCTTCGACTGACAGTCTCGACCCGGCCACAGCCTCTAACTCGACCGCAACGCAAATCCTGCGCATGTGGGGAGAACCGCTCGTAGAACTCAATGAAGAAGGTGGGCTGGACCCGGTTCTAGCCGAAGCGTACAGCGCGTCCACAGACGCCAAAACCTGGACATTTAAAATCCGACCCGGCGTAACATTCAGTGACGGTAAATCTCTGACGGCAGACGATGTGCAGGCTACCTTTGAACGTCACACAGGTGCGGATACCAAATCAGGTGCGCTCGGTGTGTTACGCGGCATTTCCGATATTCGCACAAACGGCGACAGTGTTGTCTTCACGCTCGACGCGGCGAATGCGGATCTGCCATACCTATTGGCCGATTATCACCTCATGATCCAGCCGAATGGCGGCAAGGACGCGCCGGCGGCGGCAATCGGCACCGGTCCCTACGTGATCAAGGCACACGAGCCCGGGGTCCGCACAGTCTTTGAGAAAAACCCTAACCACTGGCGCTCTGGTTGGGGGCATGCAGGTACAATCGAGCTTTACGTGATAAATGACGACACGGCGCGCATGTCAGCCCTTCAGTCGGGCGTCGTCGATATTGTCAATCGCGTTCCGCCTAAGCTTGCCAGCCTGATTGGCCGTGCGCCAAATGTCACCGTCCATTCCGTTCCAAGCGCTGGTCACTATACCTTTATCATGCATGTGGACACGGCTCCATTTGACAACAAGGACTTGCGCCTCGCTCTCAAATACGGGGTCGACCGCCAGGAAATGGTAGACAAGATCCTGTTCGGTAACGGGTCTATCGGAAATGACACACCAATCAATTCGACTTACCCGCTTTATTCCGACGACATCGAACAGCGGCAGTACGACCCTGACAAGGCTGCATTTCATTACAAGGCCTCAGGGCACGAGGGGGCAGTTTTGCTCCGAACTTCTGAAAACTCCTTCCCGGGTGCGCCTGATGCCTCACAGATTTTCCAGCAGAACCTCGCCAAGGCAGGTATCCAGCTTGATCTGGCAATGATGCCAGATGACGGCTATTGGTCGGAAGTCTGGAACAAGCAACCGTTCTGCACCAGCTACTGGGGCGGTCGTCCGGTTCAGGATGCCATGTTTGCAACCGCTTATCTGTCAACCGCTGACTGGAATGATACGCGCTTCTTCAACGAGCAGTTCGATCAGCTCCTGTTTGCTGCCCGGGCGGAACTGGATGAAGCCAAGCGGAAGCAGATGTACCGCGATATGAGCGTTATACTGCGGGACGACGGTGGCCTGATCTGCCCGATGTTCAACAACTTCATCGATGCAACGTCTGATCGCATTGCAGGCTGGGGGCCGTCACAGGGGTTCGGGATGATGAACCACTATGCGCCGATGAAAATGTGGGTTGCGTCCTGACATGACCCACGCCCTAGTTCTGGTGGCTCAGCGCATTGCGCTGGGTTGCCTCCTGCTACTCGCGGTCTCTGCCGTGATTTTTGCGGGTACCGAAATATTGCCTGGAGACGTCGCGCAATCGATCCTCGGCCGGGGAGCCACTCCCGAGAGCCTTTCCAACTTGAGACAGGAGCTGGGTCTGAATGAGCCCGCTGTTGTCCGGTATTTCCATTGGCTCGGCGGGGTACTGCAAGGGGATCTTGGCAACGCTCTGTCCAGTGGCGCCAGCATTTCCGAAGCGATTGGCTACCGGCTGGCAAACACACTGTTTCTCGCAGCTTTTGCGGCGGTCCTGTCAATCCCGCTTGCGGTCTTGCTCGGTCTTGTCGCAGTTCGCTACAAGGACCGGTTTCCGGACAAGCTCATTTCAGCAAGCACTCTCGCCTCGATTTCACTTCCCGAGTTCTTTATCGGCTACCTGCTGATCCTCGTATTCGGTGTGAAACTTGGCTGGCTGCCGACGGTCTCTATCGTCAACGAAAACATGAACTTTGCCGAGCGTCTGACTGCGATTATTCTTCCGGGGGTCACGCTGACTCTGGTTGTCCTTGCCCACATGATGCGCATGACCCGGGCAGCCATTTTGAATGTAATCGAAGCCGCTTATATCGAGACGGCCGAACTAAAAGGTTTGGGCCGGTTCAAGATCATTTACAAACACGCCCTGCCGAATGCACTGTCGCCAATCGTCAACGTGGTGATGCTGAACATGGCCTACCTCATTGTCGGGGTGGTCGTTGTCGAGGTAATCTTCGTTTACCCGGGCATGGGACAATATCTCGTCGACCACGTCGCCAAGCGTGATGTACCAGTCGTTCAGGCTTGCGGGCTGGTGTTTGCAGCAATTTACATTCTTTTGAATTTGCTTGCCGACGTCATTTCGATCCTGACGAATCCACGTCTATTGTATCCGAAGTGAGGGAGGATTTCATGAGACTGTTACGTATTCCTCCTGGTGCATTTATTGGCATGATTGTTACCGGCGTATTTGTCTTGGCAGCGGTATTTGCTCCTTTGATAGCACCTTACGGGATGGCCGAGATTGTAGGTGGGGTATGGGAACCAATGTCGAGTCAGCATTGGCTTGGGACCGATAATCTTGGCCGCGACCTCCTGAGCCGCATCATCTACGGCGCCCGCACCACCCTTGCAATCGCTGCTGCTGCAACCCTCTTATCATTTTTCCTCGGAGCATCGCTGGGCATGATCGCAGCGGAAGCCAGAGGGCTGGTCGATCAGGTCTTGTCGCGCGGGGTCGATTTACTGATGTCTATTCCAACGTTGATTTTTGCGCTTGTTGTCCTCTCGGTCATGCCCGGAACCATCCCAACGTTGATCCTTGTCATGGGTATTCTCGACTCCACACGTGTATTTCGCCTCGCCCGTGCAGTCGCTGTCGACATTCGGGTCATGGACTATGTCGAGGCGGCCAAGTTGCGCGGTGAAGGACGGTTTTGGATCATTACCCGCGAAATCCTTCCCAACGCGCTGTCCACACTGGTCGCCGAGTTCGGACTGCGATTCATCTTCATGGTGTTGTTCCTGTCGGCACTGTCCTTCCTCGGGCTGGGTATACAGCCGCCCGAAGCGGACTGGGGTGGTATGGTAAAAGAAAACAAGGCGGGTATCGTGTTTGGCATCCCTGCGGCTCTCGTTCCGGCTGCGATGATCGCCCTTCTGGCAATCTCCGTGAACCTCGTTGCCGACTGGATCCTCAACAGAACCTCGAACCTCAAGGGAAGCGGAGCCGATGCCTGAGACCTTGCTGGAAATCAAGAACC
This sequence comes from Roseibium sp. RKSG952, assembly GCF_009711355.1. NCBI lineage: Bacteria > Pseudomonadati > Pseudomonadota > Alphaproteobacteria > Hyphomicrobiales > Stappiaceae > Roseibium > Roseibium sp. RKSG952. Next base: position 6,581 of record NZ_SMMF01000770.1, read on the forward strand.
TCGAAATTAGCGTCCCGCGCAGCGGGAACAACCGGCATGCGCCGGACCTGCATCCCATTGTCAGGGGCGTTTCAGCCCGGCTGGAAAAAGGCAAGGTTCTGGGCCTGATTGGGGAATCCGGAGCAGGCAAATCGACCATCGGATTGTCTCCGCTTGGATACGCCCGGGGCAACATTGAAGTCACCAATGGTAAAGTTGTCTTGAACGGCCGGAACATTCTCGCCTCGGGCCGCAAGGGGCTGAATGCGATGCGTGGCAAGGAAGTCTGCTATGTCGCACAGTCGGCAGCGGCCGGCTTCAACCCGGCAAAGCGCCTGATCGACCAGACGATCGAAGCTACGCTCAAACATGGCTTGATGTCACGCACCGATGCGGTCGCGCGAGCCCGGGAACTTTACAAGGCCTTGAGCCTGCCCGATCCCGACACCATTGGCGACCGCTATCCCCATCAGGTATCCGGTGGACAATTGCAGCGGGTCATGACCGCGATGGCTCTGTGCCCGAAACCCGACCTGATCATCTTCGATGAACCGACAACGGCACTCGATGTCACCACCCAGATTGATGTGCTTGCGGCCATAAAGTCCGTTATCAAAAAGTATGGTGTTGCCGCCATTTACATCACCCATGATCTGGCTGTTGTCGCTCAGGTTGCCGATGACATCATGGTGTTGAAGGACGGTCGTCAGGTCGAATACGGACGAACCGCGCAAATCATCGATGCTCCGCGCGAAGCCTATACAAAAGCGCTTCTATCGGTGCGTTCTGTCAGCCACCACGAAAAGCAACCAGACAAGCAGCCGGTCCTGCAACTCAAGAGTGTTAGCGCTTGTTATGGCAACAGCTTGAAGGTCTTGCATGATGTGTCACTGGAGCTTAGCGAAGGTCAGACCCTGGCGATCGTGGGCGAAAGCGGCTCTGGAAAATCGACACTGGCACGCGTGGTGACCGGCCTGCTTTCTTCGGGCTCCGGAGAGATCCGTTTTGAAGGTCAACCGCTCTCGCGGCAACTTGCGCAGCGCACACGAGAAGAGTTGCGCCGGATCCAGATGATCTATCAGATGGCGGATACGGCGATGAACCCGCGTCAGTCGATCCGGACGATTATCGGCCGGCCGATCGAGTTTTATTTCAACAAGCGCGGCAAGGAGTTGGGTATTGAAGTTGATAGCCTTATTGAAAAGATCGATCTGCCGCTGGACATAGGGCATCGGTATCCTGCGGAGCTGTCAGGTGGGCAACGTCAGCGAGTGTGTATCGCCCGGGCGCTGGCTGCGCGTCCGGGCATTATCATATGCGATGAAGTGACCTCGGCCCTTGATCCGCTTGTGGCAGACGGCATTTTGAAGTTGCTACTTGAGCTTCAAGCAAGGGACAACGTTGCTTATCTTTTCATTACACATGATCTGGCAACGGTAACGTCAATTGCCGACTCGATTGCCGTGATGCATCAAGGCAAGGTGGTGAGATATGGCACAAAAACCGAGGTTTTAAGCCCGCCGTTCGACGACTATACTGGACTTCTCTTGTCCTCGGTGCCCCAGATGGACAGCGGTTGGCTGGATGCGGCTATTGCAAGCAGAAAGATTGCCTGACATGGTCGGCTTGGCTAATAGGTTGTTGAGCAATTCGATTACTCCAACAAACAATTCCTGCCAATTATAGCAATAAATAACGCAGTTTATACTCTGTGCTTAGTCGGCTTTGCACATCATTGCCGCCATTCGTGCCAGGTACCGCGAATGGCGGCTTTCTT
>NZ_SMMF01000622.1:0-2631 GCF_009711355.1 Roseibium sp. RKSG952
AGTGGCCCTGAAAAAAGGGGCAGGTCAGGAGCTCATATGATGCTTATGCCACCTCATCAATCGCGTCTGAGATAAACGCCCTCCAGAGAGACGCGTTAAAAATATCCACCGGATTGGAATTGGCGCCTCCAAAAATCGATTTGCTTGAAGATGCCCGCGCGAGTTCACTCCTTTTGAGGTTGGAGTCGATACACAGCAAAATTTCTCACATAGTTGAGCCGCAAGGTAAGGTTTTTTTGGCTGAATTGAGGAATTATGAAAAGTCGGTCTCCCGGCTTATTTCATTCTACGACGTTACATCTAAACACTATGAGGCACTCGAAAAAGGGGCAGACCCTGTCGCCATTTCGGAAGAGCTTATTAAAGATCTCGAGAATATCAGCGATATCGATAACACCCTCCTCCTATTGTCAGTTGAGCTGCAGAGAAAACGGAATCTGATCGAAGACGATTGGCGTCAAGCCGCTCGGCAGTCTTACGAGTCCGCCTTTCTTACGCTCGGTGCCCTGTTCTTAGCCAGCGTTCTTGGAATTTTGTTCGTTTTCCGGTTTATCCGAAATCAGCAGACGATCGAGGCCCTAAAAGAAGCTGAGCGGGCTCGAGCCGAGACGTTCGCCGAGCGCGTTCGGTTTAGAGAGGTCCTGCAAGAGCTTCCTATCGGTGTTCGGCTAACGGACCAAGATGGCTCCGAAGTCTTTTCAAACGACTCGATTTCAAAAGAACTCTGGTCTCGCATCCCGACAGCAGTCTGCGCGAACTCATTGCACCAGTTTTGTTCGGACAAGGGCGGTATCAAACGCTTTAGTGTTGATGAAAAAGGAACCCACCTAGAGGGCCGCTACAAGAGACTCTCCGATCAGAGTAACGTGGAAGTTCTCTATGATGTAAGTGAGCTGGTCCTTGCTGAGCGAAAGGCCGTCGAAGCGAAACAAGCCGCGGAGACCGCTGATAAGGCAAAAACAACATTTCTCGCCATAATGAGCCATGAGATTAGAACGCCGCTCTACGGTGTGGTTGGGAGCTTAGAATTGCTCCAAGAAACGACACTCAGCAAATCCCAAGAATCCCTCGTGGCGACTGTGAATCATTCAGCATCATCGCTTCTCACAATCATCAACGATGTTCTTGATTATTCAAAAATGGAAGCTGGCGAAGTTACTCTTGAACATATACCAGTTTCATTATCCAACATCGTAGACCAATCCATCAAGAACTTCGCGAAACTAGCTGCTGACAAAGACATCGACATCAATACGAGCCTTGAAGGCATTCCCCCCAATGATTTCCTTGCTGATCCAACGCGAATTGGTCAAGTGATCAACAATCTTGTAAGCAACGCGATCAAGTTTACGGACAACGGGAGTATTGTAATAAGCGTTGCTCATATGTCATCCGATGAATCGGTCGATACGCTTAGATTCTCAGTCAAAGATACCGGTGTCGGCATTTGTAAGTATCGGCAAAACGATCTTTTCCTTGACTTTAGACAAGCGGATATTTCTACAAGCCGTCGGTATGGCGGTACAGGTCTTGGGCTATCTATTTGCCAGCGTCTCGTGACACTCATGGGTGGAGAAATCGGTGTTGAAAGCGAACTCGGCAACGGGGCAGAGTTCTTTTTCACTGTTACTCTACAGAGGGTTGAACAGAATAATACCGTTGAGGAAATTTCACCCGATACCAACAACCAAACCGAATCTGATGTTCCTGTATTTGCGATGGATGATTGCGTCATTCTTGTTGTTGATGACTCCGATATAAATCGACGTCTTCTCCAGCAACAACTTGCGTTAATCGGTTGTCGGACTGTTTCCGCAAACAACGGAGAAGAAGCTTGGGATTTTTGGCGGCAACAAAAATTCTCTCTGGTGCTCACCGATTGCCACATGCCAGAGCTGGATGGGTATGCCCTGACAGAACGGATTCGTCAGAACGAAAAGGATACTGAGGCCCAAACAACCATCATTGGTATAACTGCCAGTATTCTTGGCGGGGAAAGGGACAAAGGCCGTAAGTCCGGTATGGACGATGTCCTTTCCAAACCAATAAAGCTCGTTGACTTGAAGACAGCAATTGATAAATGGGCGCCGGTTGCCAGGCTCCGTGCGTCAGGCGCTCAAAACAAACCAACAAATTCTGATGGTTCCATAAACATAAATGATGCCAAACAGTTTGCATCTCGCGCAGGCGGCAACACTTTCATCGACGTTTCACACCTTGATGAACTTTATGGTGAGGTTTCTCATGAGGTTTTTACAAGACTGCACCGCATCTTCTGTTCGTCTTACCCGGATACAGAATACAGGATTCAAACCTGCATCGCTCGGGAGAATTTTTCAGAGCTTCAACATATCGCCCATACGGCGCGGGGTGATGCGAGCGCAATTGGTGCGACGATGCTGGCGGAAATGCTCGAATTGCTGGAACAGACTGCTGCTCAAAATGACGCGTGTAAATCGCTTAAACTGCTGCAAGAAATTCGTAACAACGCCAACCATATCATGCGGCTTGACCCACATTTATCATTAAACGAGAGTGAGCGCCTGGTGAACCCGACCGGCTGGTTATGAGTTTGCACAGATTGAAGGTGTCCACTGGAGTTGGAGTTCGTCCCTGTTTCCGGACAGTTTG
>NZ_SMMF01000393.1:0-803 GCF_009711355.1 Roseibium sp. RKSG952
GCCGCGCGAGCGGCTTCGTCCATGGGCCGGAACCGACGCCAGCGAAGTCGATTGGATACGGCAGGCTTGCGGCGCCGCCGCATGGCAGTTCCCGAGCCCTGAGCCGACATTAGGGTTCGGTGTGATTTGTTGCGGCGCACATGGAGAAGTGGCCATTCGTGCGGGGTGCAGCATTGGGCCTCGGGGGCTATTGCCGGATGATGGTGGAACTGGCGCAATCAGGGATTTGCGGCCCCTTGCGGGATGGCGGGTGTTTGCACGCTTAAGCGGGCATGCGAGACGCGTCCTCGAGCCGAGTCGAGTGATCTTGTTGTGGGACTGGCGGCAGCAAGGCGAGCGGCCCGGCGCTGATGCATTCCGGGAAGCTTATTTGTGGCCGGTATTGACCCGGCTTTTGACGGTTCGGCCAAGTGGGTTCGGTGGAGCGATGCGGGGCATGCCGTCTTGCCCCTATTCCGGGCGTTATCGACAGTGCGAAGCTGTTGGTACGCAGATGGCAAAAGGGTGTGTCCGGGCGTTCTTAGTCAGATGAGGCTACAGGGTAGCGTTCTCACGGGTATTTGGCGGTTCCTGCGGGATGGCGGGGCTTGATAAATGTTCCCCGCAATGTGACCCGTTCGGACCGTTCTGATCTCCGATCATGTCGGTATTTTTCTTGTAAATTCTGACATGGTTGTTTTAAGTGGTGTATGCAAACATGGCGTAACCGTCGTCAAAAGGCAGGAACAGACATTTTAAGATAGGTTATACAGGTTGGGAGGGCATGGATTACAGTCATACCAAGTCTCAGATGAAGTGACTCA
>NZ_SMMF01000596.1:0-2321 GCF_009711355.1 Roseibium sp. RKSG952
TGTCCGCAGGATTTGCAGTGAAAGAGCGCTAAGCTTTCGCGGCTCTGCCTGTCAATAGAGCCACATTCGGCGCAGGTCTGTCAGGCAATACGTTGAATAACAACGGAGTAAATCTTGATACCTCGCTGCGCGAGGTGCGCTTTTGCCCCCTTTGAAGGAAGGGGGCAGCGCTTCTGGGTCACTTCTCGGAAAGGAGAGCGATTTCGGCCGCCGCTCTCAGGCAGGCGGAGCCGCTCGGCGACCCGGCCTTGGCCAGGAGCAGGGCCTCCTCGGCAGTCACACTCTTCGCAATGAGCACTTCCTTGAGTCGACTGCTCCGTTGGACAAGGGTTTTCTCCTCGTCGGCAAGAGCTTTACCTATCTCATTGAGGAGGTTAACGACGCGGTCGTCGTCAAGAGCCTTGTATTCGGCGGCGAGTTCCTTCAGGGCCTCAGAAATCACGCCATCAGAGGCAACGAGGGCCGCGAGACAGATGTAGATCCGCGCGCGGTCCTGCGGAAACAGAACCTTGGAGAAGGACGACTTTACGGCCTTCCGCTCGGTGGTCTCGACGGGCGCGTCTCCCGCGAATTCAATTTCAATCGTCGTTTCGTCATCCATTTTTCAGCCTCTTGCTTAACCGGAGCACGGCGGCCGCGAGTAAAAACACACCCCCCGTTGCCATCAGAATGCCCGAGAAAATCCCGAAGACGAGCTCCTCTTGCGGACTCGAGAAGGGAAACATCGCCATCACGACTCCGGATGCAACCATTCCAAATCCATGGTGAATCCTTCGCATCAAGAATTTTTCGATAATTTTGATCATGCGGCTTCCGGGTTCCGTCTTTCCAAGGACTTCCTTCGAGATTATGATGATCGGGCGGCGGTTCTTCGTCAATTAAGACCCCGTGTCCTTGTTCAACAATCGGTTCGGCGAGACGAAAGTCCCATGAAAATCATTCGGATGTCCCTCATCCCTCTTCTTCTGATTACGGGAGCTGCGCTGGCGGACACCTCTCCGATCGTCGCGGAGGCAAAACGCGCCGTTTCAAAGGGATACGGAGATATGTGCGATCTCGACATGATGCCGAACCGCCGCGACCCCTACTACGAATGCCTCGATTTCAAACTCTATCGGATCGTCTTCGAGTACGGCCGGACTCGGGGCTTCGTCGTCCTCGAGGACGGTACACCAGTCGAGATCTTCCGCCATACTGCCGGCGACGCTTCGTTCTTCGTCTCCGGCCCTTGGGAGGAGGATATGCCCGTCGCCCTCGCTGAATGGTGGAGTGAAACCCTGTCCGACGGTAGCGGGTCCGAATCCCTGAGAGACCTCGCCGCCGAATACGTCCGCAAGACGAGAACGCCACAGACGTCCGACACCCAAAAGTCCGCGCCTCCCGCCCCGGACGCACCAGATGAAGTCAGGAATTTCCTAGAGATAACGTCGAAGGAGAACGAAATCCTTCAAGTGCTGAAGGGGGCGGAACCGGCTCACTAGTCATTCACTTTCCGCATGTCAGTGTTGCGTGAATCCTTGTTGAAAATCAGATTTCGAATCATCAAGTTGATCAGCATAGAGGCACTCGCGATTTCTTCGGTGCCACCCCCCCCGAAAACATCGAATGAACTCACGAGGAACGACAATGTTCAAATCCGTCCGCGAATGCATCGCGCGCAAAAACAGCCTCCGCCGGACACGCCGGGAACTTTCCGCCCTGACCGACCGCGAGCTGAACGATATCGGTCTGACCCGCAGCGACATCAGCCCGACTGCGCTTTTCACGGAGCGCCTTTCGACGCGAGAAGTCCTGAAGCGATAGGTTCGCCGGTCGCTTTTTTGTTCAGGAAAAGAATAGATTCGGACGGCGCTTTCGTTCGGTGATGTTAACAGCAGGGGGGCTGGAAGACGAGGATTTCGCTCGTCAGGCCGCCGGAACCCGATCTAGCCGTTCCTCGGTGTTATTGACCCTGGAGGCGTCGCATTGCTCGATGCCCAATCGGATGGCCTCCAAGACCCAAACGAAGCCATAGCGGTAGTCTTCGAGCCTGCTGTTGCAGATATCCCTTAGCGGCTTCGTTCCGGTTACCTGGCAGGCGAAGCTCGTCGCCGTTTCGATCGCTTCCGCCGCGCTCGACGGATGCTCTTAGTCGAACACAGCCAGACTCATGTGCCGAACGACGCGCTTGGCATTGAACAAGGACATGCCGGAGATGTGGTCCCTAATCCTCGTTCGGACCGCTTGTTCGTCGCATTCGTCAGAGAAATCCATGAAAGCTGACAGGGACGCAAATCGCATGGCTCTCGTCAACCAGCAGTCTCGACAGTTTGTGCTGAAAA
>NZ_SMMF01000543.1:0-1706 GCF_009711355.1 Roseibium sp. RKSG952
GAAGCCATGCAGCACAAGCTCCCGCTCCGCTTCGTTTAGAAGCGGCAAGGTAAAGATGGCGACATGTGGCGCGGTCAAAGCGCTGACAAGAAACCCTTGCAGCTGGTCTCCGAGGCGCCGGACCGTGACCTCGTCAAACAGATCCGTGGCGTATTCGATAGACACATCAACGCCGGTGGGTCCTGGATTAATGTCGATCGTGAGGTCGTATTTGGAAACCTGCGGCAGGGCATCTCCAAACATGTCGAACGCCATGTCTGTTCGCTCGAACGTGCCATCGTCCCGGAACGCATGCATGACCAGCAGAACCTGGAATACTGGTGTTGCGTTGGATGGCTTTGACCCCAAAGTCGCCACAACCTGTTCAAACGGCACATATTGATGGGAAAAGGCCTCATTCACCGTTGTGCGGGCGCGTTCGAACAAGTGATCAAAGCTCGCCTCAACGTCCACTTCCGTTCTGAGCGCCAACGTATTACCAAAATAGCCAAACTCGTCCCAAAGGGCTGCGTCCGGCTTCATCACATGGGGCGTGCCCAAAACAATGTCCGTCGAGAGAGTCACCCGCGACAACAGTCCGGAAAGGGCGGCCGCAAACACCATGAACGGTGTGCCGTTGTGGAGGACCGCATACTCCTCAACCGCCCGCCACTGCGCCTTGTCAAAACCTGAGACAGCAACCCGGGTCCCAACGTGATCCCTCTTTGCCGGACGGAGCCTATCGCTTGGAAGATCAATCACTTCCGGCGCGTCCTCAAGTTTGGTATTCCACCATGCAAGTTCGGCACCCAGAACATCCAACATCGCGTCCGAGCGCTGCCAGGCCGCATAGTCCGCATAATGCAAGGCTATATCAGGTAAATCAGGGGCACGCGTCTCGACCGCTGCCGTGTAGAGTTCAAGGAAATCTGCGGGCATGACATGGCTCAAGGACCAGTTGTCACCAACACTGTGGTGGGTTGCCAGACACCAGACATGACAGACATCGGACAGCTTCACGACGAGCGCCCGGCAGGGGTGGTCCCGCCCCAGATCGTAAGGAACCGCAATAAGCTTGATGCAGCGCTCATGCGCGGCATGCTCCAGCTCTTCAATCGGCTGAAGGTAACCCGACCAATCCTCGAACATTACCTTCAGCGCCCCAGCAGGGTCAATTCGTTGATATAGTTGACCATCTTTGCTCAGGAGCCGGGTCCGCAAAACTTCGTATCGGTCCAGGATCCCCTGCACTGCCGTCACAAACGCTTCTGTATCAACCGGGCCGGTGATCTTCAGCGGCAGACCTTCATTGTAAACCGGCTGACCTTGATACAGACTGTTGGCCAGCCACATACGCTCCTGTTCGAACGATGCTGGCACCTGTGCTGCCCGGTTTGCGGGCACAACCGAAGGCAAGGCGCGTCCAAAATCTTCATCCAGCCTTTCCGCCATCCGGCGCACTGTCGGGAACTCGAACACAAGCCGCACCGGCACATGGGTCCCCAGAGCCTTCTCCAGTCGCATGGCGAATTGCGCCGCAAAGATCGAGTGCCCGCCAATGTTAAAAAAATGATCGTCTATCCCAACCCGCTTCAGATGCCGGCGATCATGCGAAATCACATCCCGCATGATCTGGCACATCAGGGCTTCCCGCTCGCTGCGCGGGGCAGCATAGACGCGTGCAGCAACAGCCCCGTCCACATCGGGCAAGGCCTTGCGGTCAATCT
>NZ_SMMF01000528.1:0-1584 GCF_009711355.1 Roseibium sp. RKSG952
GCCCGGGATGTAGTAGAAGCGTGCGCCGTAGGCATCACAGACACGCACGTAATCAATCGGCTCCGGAGCGACCGGAAGATCGGCCGCCTGAGCGCCGGTGGCAGCAGCAGCAGTTGCGGCAGCGCCGAGCATCAAGCTCTTGAGTTTCATTTGTGACCTCCAATCAGTCATGCAATCGACACTGACGTAGCGTTGCGCCAACATTTCAATGTCATGTCCCCGCGAAATCTTCCGCTTTGCTTCGTTCCGGAGGTTGGATGTCCGGAACACACAAGGCGGTGCAGCGTTACGCCGCTCGCAGAACCGACCATACGCAACGTGATTTTTGGTTCAACATGGAAAAGGCCGCCGACGGGGTCTGGCAGCCTGTTTGCAAATCCGGTGTTGCGGCAATGTCACAAATTCGGGGAGCCCATTAAGAAACGGGTAAGATTCGAGCGCGGAAACCGCCCGCTTTTGAACAGGAATGACCATTTCGGGCAGAATCGCTTGAGCCCGGCCCTAAAAAGGGGACGGCCCGGTGGGTTGGAGCCACCGGGCCGCATGACTGACTGGAAGTCTTAAATGAAATCCGTCAGATCTCTAAACCGTCAACCGGATTAGAACGTGCGCTGCAGACGGATACCTGCACGGATGTCGTCCTGGTCGCCAGAACCGTCGGTGTCGGTGTTAGCGTAACCCATGTCAGCACCAATTGCGAAACCGGAGACCGGCTCCCACTGAACGGAACCGTCGATTGCATAACGGGTCACATCATCTGCACCGGACAGATCAAGATCCATGTAGGAACCGTCCAAGGCCAGACCGATGGTTGCAGTTGCCTGGTGGTAGATACCACCGGACAAGGAGTAACCGGTCGAGGTGTTGCCGTTCGAGGAATTGAAGTCGTTGTAGTCACCACCGCCAATGTAGGACAGGGCGCCATCAGCGTACTGTGCCTGGAAGGCGATGTTGGAGTCAGCAGACAACATCGGCAGATTGATGATCACGCCACCACCAACTGCGAAACCGACGGAACCGTCGAGAGATGCGTCAAGCGGACGGACATTGTGCAGAGCACCCATGACCTTTGCAGAACCCCAACCCTGGTCGACGCGCAGGTTTGCAACGAGGTCCGGCCACTTCTGCCCAGCATACTCGTTATCGCCTTCACGCAGAGTTGCATCTTCAAGAGCGACAGTTGCAGAAAAGCCGTTGCCGAAGGCAGCGGTGTAAGCGAACTGAAGCTGAGTCAGGTCGGACCAGTTACGGGTGACAACACCCATGAAGGTCTGGCCTGTGAAGAAGTCGAAGTTCGACGTAGCAAAACCAGCGGTGACGCCGCCCCACTGGATGTAAGCGTCAAACAGCGAGAAGTCAGCGCTGCCGCCGTTGCCGGTGTCCTGGGTACCAACAAGGCTGGTGTAGGTGCGCAGCAGACCGAATTCGGTGTTGGTGCGGCTGTCGAGGTAGAGGTAGCCACGTGCACGGAAGCTGACGTCGTTGGACTCACGGTCGCCCCAAGCGCCATCATCAGCGAAGTTTGCGGTCTTGGCTTCAACGCGGACACGGCCACCAACGCGCAGGCAGGTTTCGGTGCCCGGG
>NZ_SMMF01000790.1:0-9507 GCF_009711355.1 Roseibium sp. RKSG952
CGCCGGAGATCTGTCCGGTCAAGCTATATGGGATGATGCCAGTCACCCTCTTGTCCATACACCCCGTTTGTTGTGTCCAACCCGCGCCCGTCTGCGAAATTCCGCCAACATGGCCAGATCGCGTTCAATGTCCTGCGGGTTGGTATCTGCCGGGTCAAATTCACCCCCAACCCAATCGAGCAGTTCGGAGTGCTGCGGGTGTTTGGGGTCAGCAATTACATCCAGAAATTCCAGAAAACCCGGAACTCCGCCAATATCTTCTGGTGGAGCTGCGCGCTCACCATCAACAAAAACCGGGTAATTCGTGCTCTCATCCCCATCGCGATGGTCTTCCACGCGAATGGTGCAACGCCAGTCGTCACCAAAATCGTAAATGTATGAAAATTCCTTGATGCCAAGTCCGGCCAACCGGTCCAGCTTGAACCCCTTGGCCTTATAAACACGGCCACCAAGATCCCCGAAAGACGGCATTGGTTCCCCATATCTGCGGTTCTCGAGTTGAAACTCCCAGAGATGCGCATGCTCCCACCGCATGACAGCCTGAATGGTGTCATGCAAGGCCTCAAGAGTTGCCCCTGCCGGGACATCGACCCGGCGCCAGATGCGCGGCTCTATATCATCAAGTTCTATCAGCAGGCGAATGACGGGTTCGGACATGGCTCTAACCTTGGTTTTCTTTCGGCCAAGAACCTAGCGAGCAATCTCAATGCCAACAAGCACAGATCTCCGCGCCCGGCGTGATGCCCTCGTTGCCCGGCGGTCCTCGGGTGTCGCGCGCGTCAGCTATGACGGCAAGACCGTGGACTATCGCAGCGTGGCCGAGATTGACCGGGCCATCGAAGCCCTTGAGCGCGAGATCGCAGCCGCCGAAGGACGGCAATTTGTGCGCCATGTCCGCGTAACGGCCTCAAAGGGTCTCTGACATATGGGCTTGTTCGACCGTTTCCGCCGCCCATCGTCCGGCGGCGCCGCGGCCATGCGGGCGCGGCTGGAAGGGGCGATGGCAAAACGGCGGCTCAGGGGCTGGAACCCGCCGCTTGAAAACATCAACTCACTGGTTGCCTCCGGCGGTCCCCGGCTGCTGGCCCGCGCCCGGGAGCTCGTAGTCACAAACGGCTATGCATCAAATGCCTGCGAGGCTTTTGCCGCCAATCTTGTCGGCGACGGCATCAAACCGTCCTCCCTGATCGGCGACGACGGGCTCAGGGACCATGTGCAGCGGCTCTGGCTCGCCTGGACCGATGAAGCCGACGCAGACGGGCTGACCGATTTCTACGGCCTGCAGGCCATGGTCGCGCGTGAGATGTTCGTGGCGGGCGAATGTTTTGTCCGGCTGCGGCCCCGGCAATTGAGAGATCGGCTGACGGTGCCCCTGCAGCTGCAATTGCTTCAATCCGAAATGCTGCCGTTTGAAAAGACCGGAACCGCAGCAAACGGCAACCGCATCCGGTGCGGCATCGAGTTCGACCGGATCGGCCGACGCGCCGCCTACCACTTCCGGCGCCGTCACCCCGGCGACAGCACGGATCACGGTGACGTGCTCCCCGAGACCGTCCGGGTTCCGGCCGCCGATGTCCTTCATGTCTACCGGCCCGTCGATGCCGGTCAGATCCGGGGTCTGCCGCATATCGCTCCGGCGATGGTCCGGCTGTTCCTGCTTGACCAGTACGACGATGCGGAACTCGACCGGAAGAAGACCGCAGCCATGTTTGCGGGCTTCATCACAAAAACCGCTCCGGAGGATCCGGTGATGGGCGAGACAGCCGAGGATCCTGACGGTGCCGCCATTGCCAGCCTTGAACCGGGGACCTTGCAGGTCTTGCTGCCGGGCGAAGATGTCAGGTTTTCATCTCCTGCCGATGTCGGTGGCGGCTACGAGGCGTTTCAGTACCGGACATTGCTTGCGGTCGCAGCCTCGCTCGGCCTGCCCTACCATCTGGTCACCGGCGATGTCCGGCAGGCCAATTATTCAAGCCTGCGCGCCGAGCTGGTCGAATTCCGCCGCCGCATCGGTCAATTGCAGCATGGCGTGATCGCGCATCAGCTGTGCCGTCCGGTCTGGCGGCGCTGGCTGGAAACGGCAGCCCTCTCCGGGGCTGTTCAACCCGGCGATCTGGACGCCGCCCAGCCTGTTCAATGGATACCGCCGCGTTGGGACTGGGTCGATCCGCTCAAGGACATCCAGGCACAGGTGCTCGCCATGGAGGCCGGCATCACCTCACGGCGCAAGGTGGTCGAGGCCACCGGTTACGACATCGAGGAAATCGACCGCGAAAATGCCGCCGATACCGCCCGCGCATCCGACCTCGGACTGCACTACCGGACAGAGCCGGGCGAGACACAGGGAGCCCGGGCAACACCGGCAAGACAGCCGGACCCCGGTAATGCGGACCCCGGAGATACGAAACACGGTGATGCGGACCCCGCCGGGGGCAGCGCCGGACAGGCAAGCGATCCCGACATCAAGGAGTAAAAGAATGGCAAGCTGGTATGCGATCCGCGCCTGTGGCAGAGAGGCGGAAGTGACGATCTATGACGAGATCGGCGCTTTCGGGAACTCGGCCAAGGGGTTTCTGGATCAACTCGGCGCGATCCCCGACGGCACGCCGATTGATCTCCGGCTCAACAGCCCGGGCGGCTCGGTGTTCGATGCGGTCGCCATCCACAATGCCCTGACGCGCCATGCGGGCCGGGTGACGGTCTGGATTGATGGCATTGCCGCCTCTGCCGCGTCCTATGTCGCCATGGCGGGCGACGAGATCGTCATGCCTGAAAACGCCTTCCTGATGATCCATGATCCGCAGGGCCTGATGAGCGGATCCGCAGGCGACATGCGCTCCATGGCCGAGGCCCTCGACAAGGTGAAGGGCAGTCTCGTGCAAGGATATGCGGCCCGGTCCGGGAAAGCGGCAGAAACCGTTGCAAGTCTGATGGCAGCTGAAACCTGGTTTGGCGCGGCCGATGCCGTGGCCGAGGGATTTGCTGACCGGCTTGCCCCTCCGGTGCGCATTGCAGCCCGGTTCGACACAGACCGTTTCCGGAATGCCCCCGGCCAACTGGCCGAACCGGCGGCCAATGAACCCGAAAGCGCCGATCCGATCCAGCCGGACGGAGAGACAAGTGACGGCAGCCCGGAAACCGACGATGAATCCCGCGCCGTTGCTCCGGAGGCACAAACCGCACTGCCGGATGCAGCTGCCATTGGCGGCGCGCCGCCTGATCCGGCCACTGTCCGCGCCGGAGCGATTGCCCATGCACGGGCCATCGTGGATCTCTGCCAGCTTGCGGGCCAGCCGCAGATGGCAGCCCGCTTTCTCGACGGCAACATTGACCTTGAGGAGGTGCGCGCCGCCCTGCTTGCCGCAAGGGCCGGGTCCGAACCGGATATTGCCTCTCAACATCCCCAGCCGGGCCGCGGCACTCGGGCGAGCCCCTGGGGTGAAATCGTTGCCCGGACGTTCAAGCAGAAAGGAACATCATGACCACGCTGAGCGAGGGAAAACATCCCGGCGGATTTCTCGTCTGGGAAGCTTTCCGCGATTACACGCGCGAAACCATTACGGTTGCGAGCGGCAAACTCGAACCCGGCACCGTGCTCGGCAGGATAACGGTCTCGGGCAAATACGCCGCTCACGACACTGCTGCCGTTGACGGTAGCGAAACCGCCGCCGCTGTTCTTTGGGGCGCGGCGGACGCCAGTGAAGGCGATGCCCTTGCTGTTGCGGTCGTGCGCGGTCCTGCCATTGTCAACCGCCATGATCTTGTCTTTGCCGGCACCCCGGCCGAAGCGGAAATCGAAGCCGCCCACACGAGCCTGCTGGACGCCGGCATTCTCGTCCGCTGATCCTACCCCCGACTGATCAAAAGGAAACCAAACATGGCCACGATGGATATCTTCGAGGCCGATGCCTTCACGGTCATCGAACTCACCCGCGCTCTTGAAAACATCCCGTTCAAACCGGCGCTGATCTCGGGCTCCAGCCTGTTCAGCCCGCGCGGTGTCCGGTCCCGCACGGTGGTCATCGAAAGCCGGGACGGCACGCTGTCGCTGATCCCGTTTTCCGAACGCGGATCAGCTTACGAGAGCCAGGTTCCCGAACGGCGCGGCATGCGTGCCTTTGTCTGCCGTCAATTCAAGAAACAGGACGTGCTGTGGGCCTCGGAGATCCAGTCCGTGCGGGACTTCGGGTCCGAAACCGCCACCCAGCAGGTCCAGTCGGAAGTGGCCCACCGCCTCCGGCGCTTGCGCCAGGATGCGGAAGCGACTTTCGAGTACCATTTCCTGAACGGCATTCAGGGGATCGTCAAGGACCCGAAGGACGGAGCCACGGTCATCGACTATGCGGCCGAGTTCGGCATCTCCCCGGCTGCGGAAATCGACTTTGACCTCGACAATTCCTCGCCCGCATCCGGCGCCTTGCGCAAGCGCTGCCAGGCCCTGATTGAAAGTGTCGAGGACAGCCTTGGCGGACTTGCAGCCGGCAGCGTCATGGTTCGCGCCGAATGCGGCTCGGCGTTCTTTGCAGATCTCGTGGCCCACAAGGAAGTCCGGGAAAGCTATCTCAACACGGCAGCTGCGGCGGATCTCAGGGGCCGTGTGGCCGACGAGGTCAGCTTTGGCGGCATCACCTTCCGCCGGTACCGGGGCAGTTCGGCCTTCGGTGTTCCAGCCGACAAGGCCTTCCTTTATCCCGAAGGTGTGGAAGGGCTCTTCGAGATCTATCACGCCCCGGCAGACACATTCGAAACGGTCAACACACTCGGGCTGCCGCTTTACGCCCGCACGATCCCGGACCGGGACCGCGATGAATGGGTGCGGCTGGAGATCGAAAGCAACCCGCTGCCGATCTGTACGCGTCCGCAGGTGCTGCGCAGTGCAAGGCGGACCTGATGGATGCCTTCAAGGAGGCGCTCGACATCCTGTTTGCCGATCTGGATCTGGCCCGGGATGTGACCCATACCGCCATGGACGGAAGTACTGCGGTCCAGGTGCGGGCGATCTTGCGAAGACCGGACGAAATCACCGGATTTGGCGAGGCCCGGCTCTGGTCCGAAACCACCCGGCTGGATCTTCGCGTGAGCGAGGTTGCCGCCCCCCGCCCGGGCGACGGGATCGAACTGGACGGCGAAGCGTTCACAATACAGGGCGAGCCCGTCCGGGATCGCGAGCGGCTCGTCTGGACCGTGGAGCTCCGGCCCGCATGAAGCTCAAACTCGACATCACACCCGGCCTTGTTGCCGCCATGGCCGCCGAGGTGACCGCCGGAGAAAAGGCCGTCACGGCCGCCATGCGCGAAGCAGGCACCGGATTGAAGAGCGCCTGGCGGGACCAGATCACTGGCGCGGGGCTCGGCAGGAGGCTCGCAAACTCGATCCGCAGCCAAACCTATCCCAAGGCTGACAAAAGCCTGAGCGCCGCAGCACTGGTGTGGTCGAAGGCACCGGTCATCGTCAGTGCGCATGACACGGGGCCGTTGATCCGTTCAAAAGACGGGTTCTGGCTCGCCATTGCGACACCTGAAGCCGGGCGGGGCTTGCGCGGCGGTCGGATCACGCCCGGCGAATGGGAGCGTAGAACCGGCATTAAACTGCGGTTTGTCTACCGCAAGCACGGACCAAGCCTCTTGGTGACAGACAAGGCCCGCATCAACAAACGCGGACGGGCCGTGGCCTCGCGCTCCAAGACCGGCCGGGGCCAGGTCACCGCTCCGATCTTCCTGCTGGTCCCGCAAGTGAAGCTACCCAAGCGGCTGGATCTCGATCGGGATGCGATACGGGCGCTCGACAGCGTGCCGGGACTGATCGTGACGAATTGGGTGGAGGACAGGCTTTGAATGTGGATCGAGCTTCAGCCGAGAGACGCCCGTACATCTGTCATCGGAATGAAGACGCGGTACGGATTGTCAGCATCACCAAGGGGTTGGAAGCCAAGTTCAGCATAGAACTTCCAGCGGCGATCAAAATGATCGTCTTGCAGGACGTCGAGTGTGATGGCCGCAGCACCCATCTGATCAGCAATCCCGAGGCATCGCCTTAAAGCATCGATCACGAGAGCCGTTCCCAGACCCGTACCTTGCCTGTCTTCGCGGACGGCTACGGCACGGATGTAGATGACGGGAATGTCGGGTACGCCAGCGCGCTGCCACTTTTTGGGGCCAAGATTGGCCCGGATGGCCATCGCACCGAGTGTATAGAAACCAAGCACGGCGGGATTATCGTCAGCGGTTGCGATCCACGCTGTGACCATCCCGGCCTTGACCTGATCCGAAAGCGAAGATTTCAGGAAGTTGTCGATGGGCGCAAATCCGCAAGAAAAGGCGCTGCGGTCATGCAGCGCCTTGTCGAATTTGGCGATTGTAAGGGCGGGCGTGTCCGCCGTGGCCTCAGTCAACATCCTTAAGAAGGCCCTTCGACGCTTCCGCTGCACGTGCCAGACCGGGCACAACCTTCCCCGGCGCCTCTATAGCAGCCTTGAAAGCTTCAAACGCGTCAATGGGCAGAATGGAGAGGGACAGACGTTGCTCGACCTCCTGCGCACGCAGAAGGGCTGCTTGGCGAATGAAGTCAGCTTCCTGCAGGCCGGTGGCAGCAGCTGCAGCCTTGATGCGCTCTTCATCAGCACGATGCATGCGCAGCTCCTTGCGCGCTTCCATCTTGCCCGGCGTAGGTGTGGTGGTTTCGATCGCAAACATAATCGGTCTCCTTCGCTAGCTTATGTACGGCATAACGCCGTACATGTCAATGGTCGGCATGGAGATGATCAGCATCGCCGCACCGGAAAAGCCATGTTCACCACGATGATCAACATGGTGATGATCGTCCCGACCATCCAAAGAACATCAGAATAACGCATGCCTACCCCACGCGAAACCATCCTCACCGCCCTGCACACACGGCTCTCGGCGCTGCCCGCCACTGCCCTGCGCGGCGACGTGCTGCCCGAGCGTGTGCCGGTCGAAGGGCTGCTGATCCTGCGCGACGGCGAGCCAGGAGAGCCGGAAGTCACTCTGTCGCCGCTGGCTTACCACTACCGGCATCGGGCCGAAATCGAAGCGGTGGTTCAAGGCAATGATCGCGACGCCGCCTTCGACGGGCTATGCGCCAGCATCGGTACTGCGCTTGCCGACGACCACACACTTGGCGGCCTCTGCGACTGGGTGGAAGCAGAAGCACCGCGCCCGGTCGATCTGTCCGTCGCGGGGGCTGCCAGCCTGAAGGCAGCGGTGATCCCGATTGTGCTGCATTATTCAACGGCCGATCCGCTTGGTAACTGAAACAGGTATCTCAACATTGTTGATCAAGGCATTGGTCCGGTTATGCATTTCGCACCTCCTGTATTCATCTTTCAGATCGTTGGTTTCCAGATAGCGGTAGTGGGTCTTGAGGTCTCGCAGCAGTTCAATCTGTTTGTGAAGACCCGATTGTACCCGGCGATAAAACCACCTTTGTTCAGGTGATCCGTTGCGCGCCTCAGCCAGGCGGCGCACCATATCCAAGGCATCCTCGCGATGTTCAAGGTAAAGGGCGACAACTTCCCGTCGAATGACATGGCGGTAACGGACGCGATTGAACAAATCCTTGAAGGTCATGGCGCTTTACTCCTCTTGCCTTGAGGTTCCTGTCATGCAGCGTCAAAACCATGGTGTGATACTGCAAGCAGATATCAACCGATAATTGTCATAAGGACCGAATCCGATGGCACGAGCCCAAGGGGCGCGGGCGCTGATGGCGCTTGCGTTCGAGACCGTCTATGGCACGCCGCCCGCGGGCGGCTTTACCAGAATGCCTTTCGCAAGCACATCGCTGGGGGCAGAACAACCGCTGCTGAACTCCGAGCTGCTAGGCTATGGCCGCGATCCACTTGCACCGATCAAGGATGCGGTGACGGCCGACGGCGATGTCGTCGTGCCGCTGGATGCCGAGGCGTTCGGCTTCTGGTTGAAGGCGGCCTTTGGCGCGCCGATCACCAGTGGCACCGGCCCCTGGACGCATGAGTTTCAGTCTGGTGCCTGGACGTTGCCCTCGATCACCATCGAGACCGGCATGCCCGAGGTGCCGCGCTATGCCATGTATTCCGGCTGCGTGCTCGACCAGATCAGCTGGCAGATGCAGCGATCCGGCCTTCTGACCGCTACAGTGCGGCTGGTGGCGCAGGGCGAGACAATCGGCACGACCAGCAGCGCTGGCACTCCGGCAGCTTTGGAGCTGAAGCGCTTCGGCCATTTCAACGGATCGATCACGCGAAACGGAACCTCGCTCGGCAACTTGGTCTCGGCCGAGATCACCTATGCCAACAATCTCGACCGGATCGAGACCATCCGGAACGATGGCCGCATCGACGGGGCAGACCCGTCCATCGCCGCGCTGACCGGCTCCATTGAGGTCCGCTTCGCCGACAGCACGCTGGTAAGCCAAGCGATCAACGGCGATCCTTGCGAGCTCGAGTTCGGCTACGCACTGCCCTCAGGGGAGAGCTTGCGCCTGACCGTGCACGCCGTCTATCTGCCGCGCCCCCGGATCGAGATCTCTGGCCCGCAGGGCGTACAGGCCACCTTCGACTGGCAGGCCGCCCGCGACAGCACGGTCGGCCGGATGTGCACGGCGATACTCACGAACGACATTGAGGTGTATTGAGTATGCTCACCCTAGACCTGACCAACGCGCCGCGCTGGCATGATCTTGTGCCCGGCGTCCGGGTCCGGCTGCGCCCGCTGACCACGGCCCTGATGGTGGCGGCGCGCAGCGACCCGGCTGTCGAAGCCGTGCCCGGGGAAGCTTCCGACGAGGAACGCGCCGTCGCCTTCGCCAAGGCGCTCGCACGGCGCGCGGTTCTTACCTGGGAGGGCGTGGGCGACAGTGACGGCAGCGCAATTGACCCCGGCCGCGAGGCCATCGATGCGCTGCTCGACGTCTGGCCGGTCTTCGAGGCCTTCCAGCTGACCTATGTCTCGAAGGGCCTGTTGCTGGAGCAGGAAAAAAACGCCTCCGCGCTCTTGCCGAATGGAGCTTCGGCGGGGGCGAGCGATATTGCGAAGCCTGCCAGACGGCGTGTGAAAACTGCCCGGCGCGGCTGAACCGGCCAGTGACCCTTGAGGGCTGGCAGATCCAGGACCTTGCCAGCCGCCTTGGCGGTCAGTTGCGCGTGCTGCCCGGCGCTGTTGTTGGCTGGGATCTGACGGCCGCCCTGGCGCTCGGAACGGCACTCGGAATTGCCCCTGCCGCCATGGCGGAATTGCTGCCGGTCATTGAAGCGGTGATGGTCGTGAAACTCAACGAACAGATGGACCACACGGATGGCGGAAAAACGCGTTAGCGTCCGGCTTGCAGCCGTCGGCGGACGGCAGGTGCGTTCCGAGCTGGAAGGTGTTGGCGAAGCAGGCTCTCGCGGCTTCGGCCGTCTTGCCCGCGAAATGGACAAGGCCAATGCGCGCCTTGCCGCCTTCTCCCGCCGTGTGAAGGTCGCCTCGGCTGCGGCCGTTGCCGCTGCAAGTGCCGCCGGTATCGCCA
>NZ_SMMF01000285.1:0-505 GCF_009711355.1 Roseibium sp. RKSG952
CCTCCGGACGGAGGGGATGTGCCTCGAGGCAGTGAAGCAAAGTGGATGGGCGCTGAAAGATGTACCTGGAAACCTCCGGATGCCGGAAATATGCCTCGAGGCGGTGAGGAAAGATGGCGGGGTGTTATACTTTGTGCCGGAAGATCTCCGGACTAGGAAGGTGTGTCTTGAAGCGGTGAGGCAATACGGCAGGGTGTTGCCATGGATGCCGGAGAGCCTCCGGACGTCTGAGATCTTCCTCGAGACAGTGAAGCAAAACTGCTGCGCACTGGAATATGTACCGGTAAAACTCCGGTCTCCTGAGATGTGTCTTGGGGCGGTGAGGAAAGACGGCCGGGCGTTGCAATATGTACCGGTAAAAATCCGGGTGCCTGAGATGTGTCTTGAGGCGGTGAGGCGAAATGGTAGGGCGTTGCACTATGTGCCGTGGTCCCTCCGGACGCTTGGGATGTGTCTTGAGGCGGTGAGGCAAGATGGCAGGGCGTTACAATATGTTCCGAAAAAA
>NZ_SMMF01000182.1:0-337 GCF_009711355.1 Roseibium sp. RKSG952
AACGGCATGGCCCTGAAATATATGCCGGAAGTCTTCCTGACGGAGGAGTTCTGCCTCGATGCAGTGAGGCAGAACGGCTGGGCGTTGCAATATGTGCCGAAAAAACTCCGGGCGGAGGAGATCTGCCACGAGGCGGTGAGGCAAAATGGCTGGGCATTGCAACATGTTCCGGAAGGACGCCAGACGCGAGAGATGTGCCTCGAAGCGGTGAGACAACACGGCGGGGCGTTATGCTATGTTCCGGAAGTCCTCCAAACGCGAGAGATGTGCTTCGAGGCGGTCAGGCAAAACGGTAGGGCGTTGGAAGATGTTCCGGAAGCCCTCCGGACGCGGGAGA
>NZ_SMMF01000602.1:0-2420 GCF_009711355.1 Roseibium sp. RKSG952
CAAAAGTTTGCCCGCGGGCAAACTTTTGGTCCTCAACAGTGATCGATGACCGATCGAACCAACAAAAAACCGTGATATTATAGCGCCTTACGGATTTTTTAGTTTCGCTTCAATTTGCTTATTTAACCGAGAAATTTGATTTTTTTCAGCAAGCGGGTCAGCGGCGAAGCGGCGGCGCTCCGGTGCCGTTCGTGAGAACGGCGCGGATGTGCCGACGCGAAGCCGCTGGTCCGCTTGCCCCGGCAGGGGGCGCAAGTCCCCTGCCCCAGCGAATCAGCCCCGCCCGATTCGGGCGGGACCGCTTCACGCGCCGACAATCCGAATGATCTTCGTCCGCACTTTGCAAGCAGCAAAAGCGTCATCTGGCAAATGCTCCACCGTCTCCGACCCTTCGTGCTCAAAGGTCACGGGGACAAGCGCCACAAGCACCGGCCGCGTAGCATGGCCATTCCGCCCCAACAGCGACAAGGCAGCGCGGATATGTGCGCGAACCTTCGAAAATGGCGGGTTCATGATGATACGCGGAAACTCAACCTTGCCCCTGACGCGCTCTGCATACTCAAGAAAGCATTCCTGTATCACCGGGACGCTCAGGCGGCGGACCTGGGCCGCAAGTTCATGGTGAAGTTCAACCGCGCAAATCTCCGCCGAACTATGACCGGACTGCAAAAGAGCCGAGACAAGAGCGCCAGTGCCGGCGCTTGGCTCAAGCGTGTTATAGTTTCCATCCGCTTGGAGATATTCAACCATACGGGCCGCAATGTCCGCGCGTGTCACATGGCATTCCGTGCCTTTATGGACAACAACCGGCTTTTGAAGCGCGGGAGCAGATTGCAGCGGCGGAACATCACGGCGGCGGCGGGAAATGAATTTCGGCTTGTTCGGACGGGTGTAAACTGAGGCTTTCATATTCGCGGACCCATTGAGTGTGTCAGCATGTCAGGGGGCAATCGCTGCCCCCTGCCCTATTTCCGATTATGCGGCTGCGCGCATTTCCTGCACCGTGTCGGGCTTTGGGTGAACCTTGCTATCCGTTAGAAACACAGCAACGCGCGGCGCATAAGACGTGGGGCCTTTGTGATTTGGATCCGCGCAGACTTTGAACCGGAACGTACCGCACACGCTTAATCGAATGCCGCGCCAGTCGCTGTAAATCTTGGAGAACTCCGCCTTGGTCAGTTCGATCTGTGGGAACGTCTCCACACTGTCACGGTGATACCGGTTCACGGATTGCAGGGTTTCAGATCGGAAATTCAGAATCGGCGGTTTTGCCGGAGCCTTGACCGGTACGGCGTAGCCTGCCGATTGCATCAGATCCCGCCAACCGTCGGCGTCCATTTCCAGCGTATCAGCGTCGGCCAAATGCAGCGGCAAGGTTACAGGGCTGGCGAGCTTAAAACCGGTTTCGGTCTTCTCTGCCTTCGGTGTCATCGCCCCATGTTCACGGGCAAAGCCCTGAAGAATGACCGGCGTCAATTCTCCGTCAAACCGTTCAACGGCTCCGAGTTCCGACCGCTCATAAGCCAAACGGTGCAGCGTGTGTTCAATCCAGCGCCGTCGATTTTCCGAAACAATCACGGCTTGCGCATTCTGCATGGAGGTGTCACGCAAATCCTGGGCGGTCATTTCGCCCCGCTCAAAGGCGCAGTAATGATCCCAATAAACCAGCGCCCCCGTTTTCAGGCGATGCCCGGAAACCAACTTGATTTGTTCGTCTGTGGTGATTTTGTTCCAGAGGCTCAAACACAAGGCAGCATGGTTGATAGGGCGCTGAAGGTCGCGCAACTCGGCCAAAAGCGTTTTGATGCGGTTCGCCCGGGTGCGGTCACTGTTTTTCCGATTGGCGTGTGCCTCGGATGCATTCGCTTTGCTCAGCCAATAGGAAATCGCATTCTGGCATTTGATGCCCTTGCGTATGTTGTTATCCATGCGCTCCTGCGTCTTGCGCGCCTTGGCTTCCGAGTGATGACCAACAAGGATGGGTTGCCCCATGTAAAAGGCTTCAGACAATTCGTCGGCAGCCCGGAAAAAAGCGTTTGCCTGCCGTCCACGCTTTGAAGCCAGTTCTTCAAGGCGTTCGGCCTTGGCTTCGGCACGCTCGGCCATCGTCGTGCCTTCCGGCTCGATCTCTCCGGCCAATTCGATGCACAAATCTTCGCGGGCTGGCGTCCACTTCGGAGCAACGAAAAGCTCCTGTTTCGGTGCCCACTTGAACCCCGCAGCCTTGACCTTTTGGAACAGTTCGTCATCAAGCCGTTTCCAGCAATAGAGGCGCAGCTTGTTGTCCTCTGCCGAATACGTCGCTTCAAAATCGTCTTGAGAATAACCGTAGGTCATTGGTCTTGCTCCTGCGTGCGGGTTTGTGCCTGAGCCTTTCGGCTGGGTGGCGTTTCTTTTTCCGCGTCGCCGGAAACGGGGGA
>NZ_SMMF01000919.1:0-17801 GCF_009711355.1 Roseibium sp. RKSG952
GGTGACGGTGGTGGCGGCGATGGCGGCGGCTCCGGTGACGGTGGTGGGTCCGGCGATGGCGGCACAACCGGTGGTCAAGGCGGCGCTGGCCTCGACTGATTAGGCTGCAGAACGATCAAAGGGCGCGATTACACGCGCCCTTTCCTATGTCGGTTTCTCGAAACCAGAATTCGATAAGCTGTTTGAACTCAGCTTCTTCCGTATACGCCAACCCATCTACGCGGCTGCTTGGGATCCTGCATACGCAGGAACAGATATTGTGTCGCAGACCAGGGTTTAATCTTATTGGTCAGGTTATCTAAGACAAGATCACCCTGGCCAGAACGATAAACCAAAACTGCATGAGCGTTCCGACGCGTATCCAGTACGGTAGCGATAAGCAGTTTACTGGGATCTATACCTGCCCTGATCAAATCTCTCTTTTTAAGCAGTGCGAAGTCCTCGCAATCTCCGCCCAGAGATGTTGGAAGCGCCCAGCGTTCACGCGTTTTGTACTGCGATTGATCACTCACCGAACGTGTCGAAGCGTTGACCTGCCGGTTGATTTGTTTGACCAGACGCAATTCCTGATGACTGGGAAGCGAAATCGCAGCCTTTTTTGCACAAGCCCAAGTGTATTGCCGGCAAAGTTGCTGAGCCCCGGCCGGTGGCGGTGACGCTGCCACGCTTGGAATAAAGGCAGTTTCTGCCGCGTTCGCGTTTGTTCCTGCGACGACCGATCCACAAACCAGCGCAACAAGCCCAATGGTCCGGGCTGAACCCGCAGCAGCGCGCACAACTAAAGCGTCAAACTTGATGCCGAACGATTTCATGCCTGTTCCTCAATCCATGACCAACGATTGATTGCAGAAGGCCAAGACCATTATCAGTTTCGGGAGCTTATCCGTAAACAGCTAGGCCAGTGCAATCTTAGCTCAGGTTGGGAGGCAAAAGCGGCGGAAATTCGTCACTCAATATGGCCATTTCTGCTCAAGAAAGTGGCATCAAAGGACACAATCTGTGATAGAGCGACCGCTCAATCAGAGGTAATGCGTCCTACAAGCATTTGATTAAAAGTATATTTTTCAACTTAAGAACCACCCTGTGCATGGCAAGGGTGGCTCTATACGTCAATTAAGTGGCAGATGCCTCCACAATCTTGACGGCTCAATGTTTTTACTCGGATTCGACTGTACAAACCGAGGTGATTCTCATTCAGTGATCTCTACAACAACCAGTTCACGTTCACTTGCCCCGCGAGCGTGATCCAGCGCTTTCTGGTATTCAGGTGAGTGGTAGCAATCCACAGCTGCGTCAACCGACGGGAAACGAGCGACAACATTTCGAGGTCGCTCTTTTCCTTCCAACTGAACATAGCGGGCTGCGCGCGCGATGAATTCACCACCGTGTTTCGCGATCGCCGGACCAGCCAGCTCTGCGTATTTTCCATAGGCCTCGGTGTCAGTCACCGTGACATGTGCGATCCAGAGTGCTGCCAATTTATCCTCCCAATACCTGTTCTGCGGCTTTGATCGCTGCATCGGAATTGGATGCATCTTTGCCACCGCCCTGTGCCATATCGGGGCGACCACCGCCGCCCTTGCCACCCAATTCAGCTACGGCTGCCTTGACCAGATCAACTGCGGAAACCGTGTCGGTCAGATCTGGGGTCACACCCGCAGCCACCGCTGCTTTGCCACCCGCGTCGGCGATCAGCAGCACTGCCCCCGAACCCAAACGCGCTTTGTGTTCATCGATTAGTGCGGGCAGATCCTTGCCGGAAACACCGCTCAATGCCTGCGCAAGGAACTTTACGCCATTCACATCCCGGGCTTCACTATTGCCACCAGAACCAGGTCCACCGGCCATAGCAAGGTCACGGCGCAGCTGCGCAACTTCGTTTTGCAGCGCCTTACGTTCCTCCAGAAGGGACTTCACGCGTCCGACGACATCATCGGGCTGTGCTTTAAGCTCCAGCGCAACCTGAGCAACGCGTTGATCCTGAGCGGACAGATATTTGAACGCTTCGTCACCGGTCAGGGCTTCGATCCGGCGCACACCTGCACTGCTGGCACTGTCACCAAGCACAACGAAAGTGCCGATATCGCCCGTCTGGCGAACATGCGTTCCGCCACACAATTCGATCGACCAGGTCTCGCCATCATGCCCTTTGCCCGTAGGCGCCTTGCCCATTGACACAACGCGAACTTCATCGCCGTACTTTTCGCCAAACAGGGCCTGAGCACCGAGTTCGCGCGCATCGTCCGGAGTCATAATACGTGTTTCAACAGTTGAGTTTTGGCGAATGAAGTCATTCACCTCCCGCTCAACCTTTTTGACTTCTTCAAGCGTCAATGCCTTGGAATGGCTGAAGTCAAATCGTAGACGATCCGCGGCATTCAGCGAACCACGCTGTGCTACATGATCTCCCAATGTCTCCCTCAACGCCTCATGCAGCAAGTGTGTGGCCGAGTGGTTTGCCCGAATGGCGGTCCGGCGTGTATGATCGACCTCAAGTTCCACTGCATCACCCTTACCGATGGTGCCGTGATCAACAGTGATTTTATGCGCGTAGACCTTGCCATCTGCAAATTTTCTGGTGTCATCGACGCGGGCGATATCATTGCGATCCTCCAGGCGACGAATTTCACCGGTGTCGCCGATCTGACCACCCGCTTCCCCATAGAATGGCGTCTGATTGACAATCAGCCAACCGCTGCCACCCTTTTCGATTTTGTCGACCAGCGCACCATCAACGACCAGCGCAGCCACCTGCCCTTCGGCTTTTTCGGTGTCGTAGCCAAGGAAGTCTGTTGCGCCTGCCGTATCCAGAATATCGAACCAGACGGCCTGATCTGCGGATTCACCCGAACCGGCCCATGCCGCACGAGCCTTGGCCTTTTGTTCGGCCATCGCAGCATCAAAGCCATCTGTATCGACGGTGCGACCCTTTTCGCGCAAGGCATCCTGTGTCAGGTCCAGCGGAAATCCGTACGTGTCATATAGTTTGAATGCAGCATCCCCGGGCAGCGCCTCGCCTTCCGACAAACCGGAAACTTCGTCGTCCAGCAGTTTCAGACCGCGATCAAGGGTCTGCTTAAAGCGGGTTTCTTCCAGCAGCAACGTCTCTTCGATCAAAGCCTGCGCCTGGCCGAGTTCCGAGTATTGCGCACCCATCAACTGCACCAAGGTTGGCACCAACTGATACATCACCGGATCCTTTGCACCCAGCAGATGTGCGTGGCGCATGGCACGGCGCATGATCCGACGCAGAACATAGCCACGCCCGTCATTCGAAGGCATGACCCCATCAGCAATCAGGAAAGATGTCGACCGCAGGTGGTCTGCAATCACACGATGGTGCACGTTCTGATCCCCATAGGGATCGACATTAGTGACATCTGCCGAAGCCTCGATCAGTGTCTTGAACAGATCGGTGTCGTAGTTGTCGTGGCTCCCCTGAAGCAAGGCACCGATCCGCTCGAGCCCCATACCGGTATCGATCGACTGCATGTCGAGTTCCACCATCGAGCCGTCTTCGAACTGCTCGTTCTGCATGAAAACGATATTCCATATCTCGATGAAGCGGTCACCGTCTTCTTCGGCCGAACCCGGAGGGCCACCCCAGATGTGGTCGCCGTGGTCATAGAAAATCTCGGTGCATGGTCCGCAAGGCCCGGTTGGCCCCATCTGCCAGAAGTTATCGCTGGTAGAGATACGAATGATCCTGTCCTTGGGAACACCGACCTTTTTCCAGATTTCGAACGCTTCGTCGTCAGTATGATACACAGTGGTCAGCAGTCGGTTCTTGTCGATGCCGAATTCCTTGGTGATCAACTCCCAGGCAAATGGGATCGCCTCGGGCTTGAAGTAATCACCGAACGAGAAGTTGCCGAGCATTTCAAAGAAGGTGTGGTGACGAGCCGTATAACCTACATTGTCCAGGTCATTGTGCTTGCCGCCTGCACGCACACATTTTTGCGCCGTCGTGGCACGCTGATAGTCGCGTGTCTCGACACCAGTGAACAGGTTCTTGAACTGCACCATGCCTGAGTTGACGAACATCAGGGTCGGGTCGTTGCGCGGCACAAGCGGGCTGGACGCGACCACTTCGTGCCCTTGCTTGGCAAAGTAGTTCAGAAAGGTTGAGCGGATATCGTTCAGCGTTGGCATAAGGCTCTCTCAGCGCGCATTCAAATTGTTCTGCGAAGGTTTATCCCCGTCCCCCCGGATAGTCCACAGCATTGGGACCACTAACGAAACAAGGCGGCCCAATTGGACCGCCTTGAGCAAATTGCAGTGGTTCTAACGTCCCCAAAAGGACAGTTAGGCCTCCAGGATATCATCTTCCTCAGCGTTCGGGGGCATGTCGAAATCAAGCCCGTGCGCGGCACGAATCTTATCCTCGATCTCTAGCGCAGCGCGGCTGTTGTCGCGCAGGTATTGCTTGGCGTTCTCACGCCCCTGCCCGATCCGTTCATCGCCATAACTGAACCACGAACCCGACTTTTCGACCACACCTGCTTTTACGCCAAGATCCAGCAGTTCGCCCATTTTCGAGATGCCTTCGCCGTACATGATGTCGAATTCAACTTGTTTGAACGGCGGTGCAACCTTGTTTTTAACGACCTTCACTCGGGTCTGGTTGCCAACAACCTCATCGCGATCCTTGATCGCGCCAATTCGGCGAATGTCCAGACGAACCGAGCTGTAGAACTTCAGAGCATTACCACCGGTCGTCGTCTCCGGGCTGCCGAACATCACGCCGATCTTCATCCGAATTTGGTTGATGAAGATCACCATACAGTTTGAGCGGCTGATCGAGCCGGTCAGCTTACGCATCGCCTGGCTCATCAAGCGGGCCTGAACGCCCACATTACTGTCGCCCATGTCGCCTTCGAGTTCGGACTTGGGTGTCAGAGCCGCGACCGAGTCGACCACGACCATGTTGACCGCGCCCGAACGCACCAGCGTATCAGTAATTTCCAGTGCCTGTTCGCCGGTATCGGGCTGAGAAATCAGAAGTTCATCCAGATCGACACCCAACTTACGGGCATATTGAGGGTCTAGTGCATGCTCCGCATCCACGAAGGCACAGACCCCACCGCGCTTTTGCTGCTCAGCAATACAATGCAGCGTCAGCGTCGTCTTACCCGAGCTTTCCGGCCCGTAAATTTCAACAATTCGACCCATCGGCAAACCGCCGATACCCAGCGCAATGTCCAGCCCCAGTGAACCGGTCGAGCTCGCGTCGATATCTTGCTTGGCATCTTCGCCAAGCTTCATGATCGAGCCTTTTCCAAACTGTCGTTCAATCTGTGCCAGCGCGCTGTCGAGCGCCTTTTGCTTGTCTGCGTTTTTCTTATCGCTCATCGTCAGAAGATCCGCCATTGTCCTGTCGCCTTCTCTTTTGTCACACCCTTGATCGGGCGGCAATCGCTGCTTTGTTCGCCTCTTGTTCCTTATGGGACCAAAAAGTGAACATTTCAATAAAAACTTTATGGAGCCACTGTTCTTCAAAGGAGTTAAGGAGTCGTTTACAGCCACGTTTCCCTTGATTTCACGGCTAGCGCAGAGGGTAAGGCTTAAGAATTAAGAGCTAATTTTCAGAGCAATGCCCCTGTCAGCAAAGACGCAGAGTGATCACTTGGATTTACCGCGGGTTCTGCCAACACAAAATCTCAGACACCACATAAGCGACCCCATGAACTGGATATCGGACAACGTTTGAACGCCACTCATTGTTCACCCATGGGAAACATTACCTCAAAACACCCCCTATTTTCGATACAGCCACTATGCAGATACGCATCCGAAAAATTTGGCCCTTGGCCATTCAAACCGAACAATAGTGATCAAATTCGCATACTTTCAGTCCTCGACACTTATGATGGAGGTATAAAACTGCGGCTTCATTGGGAAATAATCTACCGCGTTAAAGAAAGTGAGGATAAAACATCGTCACTATATTTTACTGGATTCTGATACCCATTTAGCGTCGTAATGATCGGGTTATTAAGGTTGGAGTACTATCGTGCATTCTTCGAATGGCGTTGTCGGCAGTCAGGATGAGACCGGCGACTTCATAAATATCTGGCTACTTCTGCGTCGTAACCTGAAGGCCATCGCAATATTGGTTGTTGTCACCGTTGCGCTTACAGCCATTTACATGTCGTCGATCCCGGATCGATATCAAACCAAAGCACAGATGGTGCTGGCCGTATCAGAGACACGTTTCAGTGAAGCGACCGGCCGTATGGAGACCTTTGAATTTGGCCGCGCAAGCGTCGAAACAGAACTGGCCAAGCTTCGTTCCAGAGACTTCGCGGAGCAGGTCGCCGAGCAACTAAGCTTATTTGACAACAGCAGCTTCGTTAACAACATCAGCAAAAGTACGGGCCTTCCGATCCCGAAAGAGATCCACCGCGAAGCCGTAATCGACAAGGTCCTTAGCTCCTACAGCGTATCCCGTGCCGGAGAGAGCCACGCAGTTACCGTTGAAGGACGTTCGACCGATCCGGTACTGGCCGCAAGTTTGGCGAACACTGTCATTTCCGTCTATATTGAGAACGAGTTGAGTGGACGCGTCGCTCGTTTGGAAAAGTTCATTTCTGACCTGAAGCGGCGCGTCGGACTACTTGGCGAAGAGCTCACTCAAGCTGAAGCAGAACTCGCCGAGTTCATACGCAACGACAGTTTGGACGACGACCAGGTCATGGTGCGTCTCAGAAGCAACGTGGAGCGGGAGAAAGCGATTCTATCTGCCGGTATCGAACAGGGAATTTCGGTAGAAGAAGAACAGATTCTGCGGGCACGCGTCGCGGAAGCTGAAGAAAAACTGCAAGTGCGCACACGCTCGGAACTTTCTCTCCTCCGCAAAGAGCGTGAGATCGAACTTCTGCGTTCGAGGTTTCAGACGGCAATAGACAACCTGAATCTGCTTGAGACACGCATCGGACAGGTTGAGGAAGGTACTGTGCAGGTCTCAGTCGCGCGTGTTCCCATTTCACCTTATGCGCCTAACCGGGTACTCGCATCGCTACTGGCTGGCATGATGTCGATTATTCTGGGCTTTATTGTCGCCTTGGTTCGGGAAGGTTTGGATCGAACCATCAGAAATGAACAGCAGATACTCAAAGCTACCGGGCTGCGAAATCTTGGCTACTTCACCAAGCAAATTAGCTCAGATGCCAACTCTGAGCACGTAATCGAGGATCTGCTGAACAACCCGCGATCCCCTCTGGCCGAGGCCGCCCGCGGCGTGTTGACTAACTGTATCAAATTTCAGGATGCGAAGATCATCCTGATTACTTCCGGCCTCCCGAACGAGGGGAAATCCCTCGTCAGTTCGGTGCTTGCTGCGTCTGCTGCAGCCGATGGTATGGACACGCTGCTGATCGATCTCGACACACATCGACGAGGGTCTACCAAACTGCTGTTTTCAAACCCTGATGACGTGCAGCGATCTGACATCTACGGTGACAACCTGATTGTGCAACCGGTGCCGATCGCGGCTCAAGCAGCGGGTACTCTGGACCTGATTACTGTCGAGTCTCCCACCCGCGAACTCACAGATGCTGCCGACAACAAACTGAGAAAGCTTCGAGATGCGCTCACTGCAAGGTACGACCTGATTGTGATCGATACTCCTCCGGCGCTGATTTTGGATGAGGTTTATCGCAATGATGCATTGGTAGATGCGGTATTGCTGGTCGCGCGTTGGGGAAAAACCAGACAAGACGCCTTTGGGACCGTCGCTCGACGCCTTTCTCTCGCCGGTTTCAACGTTTTGGGGACAATTCTAAATGACGTGGACCCCAAGAAATTCCGTTGGATCGGTTACGATGGATACTACGGGAGCTACGACGACTACTAATCCACCTTCAACGAGTGATCTTGTGGCTGTCCGGCCCAGGATCACTGGAAACCCAGCGGCTCGTGAGACCGCAAACCACAATTTCTCACGCGATTTGTAAAACCATTGGTGATCAGTATCAGTATTCGGAGTGTCAATTGATGGAACGCAAAGCTGAACCCCAGCTTCGACAAGGACTACTCATTGTTGTTATCGCTCTCGGCGCTGCGGTCATTCAGTCCGTCTTTCAGCTGTCGGATGTGTTTTTGTCAAAGGACTCAATAGGCTACATTAATGCAGAAGCTTATCGAGGTGTCGTCTATCCAGCGTTCCTCGACATGTTTGAGTCTCTGGCGCATCCGCTTCGCGCCGCGGTGATTGCTCAGACTTGGTTGTTTTCGATTGCTGCAGCTGTGCTTGCGGTCACATTTGCAAAGTTCTCAGGAAAGCCAAATTTGGGCTTGGTCCTGATCCTGTTACTCATCGTCAACCCGATGACTTACTATTTTAATAACAGCATCTTAACGGAGTCCCTATTCCAGAGCTCACTCTGCCTGTTTTTAGCGGCCGTCATACGCTTGTGCTATAAATTGGACTGGAAGTCTTGCGCGTTGCTGGGCCTGTCTGCTGGCCTGATGGTTATCAGCCGCCCCGTTGGATATGCTGCTTTGCCAGCACTGGTTGTGACTTTGATTGCCAGCGGATTTCTGAACCACAAAAAAATCTGGAAAGCCGCTGTAGTTTCAGTTGCCAGCGTGGTTCTCGTACTGGCAGCTGAAAAGTTCGCTTATGCTCTCTATCAGGATGCCGAGCGTGAAAGTGTTCTTGGAAACGTGCTGTTTTCCAAAAGTGGTGTCATTTCGGCGGGCCAAAGCCCCTATCCTGTCGAAGATCCGCGGACCGAGATCTGGAACTTCCTTGAATACGGCGAAGCACAGGCAGCGAGAGAGGCTATCGCTAAAGCTCCACCAGGCCACATCTCGTTTTTTATCCTGCATGGATACGAGGCTGACATGCTGTTCAGGTACAAGAAAGACGAACTGGCTGCCTTGGCCGAACAAGCCGGTCGACCTCAGCGCCAGTTGATGGGCGAAATTGGGGCGGAAAGGCTTAAGCGGAACATTTCTGGCTTCTTGTCTCTACCGCTCAAGCACTACATCGCGCACTGGCAACCATTCTACTACGCGATTTCACAAGAAGAGATCGACGACTACATTGCAGTCAACTCGCCGCTACCCATGGACAATGCCTCTGGCCGCTTTAACAGAGATGTCTATACGCCACCCTACGCAACAGCAATTCACATCGTACTGGCGATCGGCTGGGTGATTTCCGTAACAATACTTGTGCTGTCGGTGCTTTGTTTCGGAAAAAACTGGAATGGACGGCGAATGCTAACCTGTGCAGGCTTAGCTGTTCTTTTGCTGCACGGATTGCTGTTATTGTCTTCAATAGTATCGATCGCTGCGGTTCGCTATCTCGCGGTTCTTTGGCCTATCGTCGCTGTCGTCATGTGCGCTGGTGTTGTTTTGATTTTAGAGCTGAAGGTGTCGGGGCGGCAGGCTGCGGAACCTGATCCTGGATTGAGCAGTTAGAACTATTTGTAAATTGCATGTGTCTGTCTCTGTCGAGAAGTCTGTTTCAGATGGCACCTGTGGTAAAAAGTGAAAGAGTTGAGGTATGAAAAAAGCTGGTTTTCGGGACTATGTCTCGCTTGCGCGAATAGACCATTGGTTCAAAAACATATTTATCCTCCCGGGCGCGATACTTGCATGGATCATGGGAGCGCAGGTCGACGCGGGTATTCTTGTAAATCTGCTGATCGGCATATTTTCGATATGCTTGATCGCGTCTGCCAACTACACGATCAATGAATGGCTGGACCGTGAGTTTGATCGCCATCATCCACTTAAGAAAGAAAGAGCCTCTGTTGTAACAGATGTGGACGGGCGCATCGTGTTTTTGCAATGGGCCGGTCTGAGCGTCGTAGGGCTTGTTCTGGCTTACTCAATCAATTTCCCCTTCTTTCTGACGGCCCTCGCCCTTTTGATCATGGGGGTCATTTACAACGTCAAACCTATTCGATCCAAAGACCGGGCATATCTTGATGTACTGAGTGAGGCGATCAACAACCCAATCCGGTTCTTTGCCGGATGGTACATTCTCGTCCCGCCAATCGTGGCCCCGTCCAGCGTCTTGATCTCATATTGGTTTGGCGGTGCATATCTTATGGCGATCAAGCGTTTTGCCGAGTATCGAACAATCGATGACCCCAGTCGCGCAGCGCTCTATCGTGCATCCTTCAAGAACTATGATGAATCAAAGCTGCTAGTTTCCGCAGTAGTCTATGCGATCCTCTCGACTGCATTTCTCGGAGTGTTCCTGACGAAGTACAAGGTAGAATTGCTTCTATCGCTACCTTTCGTGGCTATGCTGTTCGGGCGTTACCTGTTTGTTGGGCTCGCGAAGGACTCCATCGCACAAGCGCCCGAGAACCTGTATAAACAAAAGGGATTGGTTGCTCAGGTTCTGATACTGGTTGTCGTTATGTTCGTCCTTTTGCAGATAAAACTGCCCTTCCTTGAAGAGATGCTGGAAATCAAAGCTGTAGGCACTTGAATGACGCGTCAGAGGCCAACGTTCATTTTGCTTCCACTGAACTTTATCGGCGGGCTCATAGCGCTGGGTGTACATCTGGTCGTTATGTCCCTGCTGATCATGTTCACCGAGATAAATGCGGTGGTGGCCAGCGTGATTGGCTTCTTTTGCGCAATACCTGTGAACTATATATTTCAGCGAAAGATAGTGTTTCGATCGTCGGCCAGAGTCGGCCTTCAGTTTTTGACCTACACCAGCGTTACGATGATATCGGCTGTGTTGAATGCCATTTTATTTGCCGGGTTGTGGAAAATTCTGCAGCCGAACTATATCTTGACTCAGATAATCGTAACCGCGGTCATTTTCTTGCTGAATTTTTTTGTCAACAAGAACATCACATTCGCGCGGAGACGCTAACATGACTTCTGCGCATCTATCCTCTGTTCCAGCTACAGCGCCTGATCTGGTTGTCTTTGACCTCGACCAGACGATTACAACAAATGACACATACGTATACTTTCTACTGAGCGTTCTGCGCAAAAGACCCTGGCGCCTGGTCTATTGCATTCCCCTGCCCTTTGCCGTCGCGATGCATAAGATGGGTCTCCGGAACAACACGTGGCTCAAGAGAGTTTTTCTGCGTGCTATCTGTGGCGGATGTGAACGTGAATTCGTTGAACAGCTTGGTGACGACGTCGCCGGACGTGTGATCTCGAAAAAGCTCAGACCCGGCGCTATTCCGGTGTTGGAGAGACACAAAAATCGCGGTGATCGGATAGCCATCGCAACGGCGAGCATTGATATCTACGCCCTCGCAATTGCCGAGAGACTGGGCATTGATAAGGTAGACGTGCTTTGCACACAGGCACAGTGGAACGGAAGTAAACTGACCGGCGATCTGGCCTCACAAAACCTTTATGGTTCGAACAAGACGCGAGCGGTACAGAATTGGGCAGAGTCTGCAGGTCGTTCCGATATTGATGTGGCCTACAGCGACCACCATTCGGATTTTTCATTACTTGAATCCGCCAGGCACGGTGTTGCTGTTAATCCGAATGATCGCCTGATGAAGCTGGCGTCCGAAGCCGATTTAGAAGTAGTTGATTGGAATGTGATTGGTTAAGAAATGGTTGATGTTGCTCAAAGTTTAGAACTCGGATCGTCTGCTACCTGTTGGTTATGCGGACAGCACACGTTGGTAACGGTGCGCGAAAGTAGTCTTCCCCAAGATATATCAAAGGATAATTTTAAGATCTCCAATTCAGACTATGGAGTTACAGCATCTATAGATCGCTGCTCCAATTGCGGGTTCCATCAGTGCACCGACATGATGGATGTTCTTCAGTTTTATGAAGACATGGACGATCCCGGATATGAAGAAACGCGCGAACAACGCGCGTTGCAGGAACGTGCGCTTTTGAAATGCTTGCCGCAACCGACCGCAAGCAAACCACTGCGCTTGCTCGATGTGGGTGCCGGTTCAGGTATTCTTGTCGAAGAGGCTCTTGAAATGGGATTTGATGCGATTGGTGTTGAGCCATCGCAGAGCCTGCAGGAAACAGCAAATGACCTTGGCATTCCTGTTCTGAAGGGCGTACTTCCACATCCTGAAATCTCGGGGAAATTTGATCTCATTACCATCGTGGACGTGATCGAACACGTCCCCGATCCGGTAGGCCTCATAGCGACGGCTGCAGAGTTGTTGTCCGAGAATGGTACTTTGATCGTTGTTACGCCCGACCGCCTATCATTGGTCGCAAGGCTGATGGGACGCCGGTGGTGGCATTACCGTGTCGCGCATATCGGCTATTTTGATCCCAAAACTCTTAACTTTGCGCTCGAGAGAGCGAACCTAAGACAGACAGAATTCCGTCGACCGACCTGGTACTTTCCGATCAACTACTTGGTGGAAAGAACGCTTAGCTATTTTCCGAAATGGATGCGTTTCAAGTTCCCTGACTTTATCGGTCAGCTCGTTGTCCCGTTAAATCTTCGAGATTCAATGATCGTCGGAGCGCAGAAAATTTCAAAAGACTGAGCTTGCATGCTCAAGTGTTCAGTCACTAACATTTTCAGTCTGATGGGATGTCGCGCTCATGTATAGTTCATTTCGGTTCCTTAGAAACCCGCGCCCGTGTTCGCAGGAACGGTCTGGGCTTCTCTTTCGTGGTTTGCTTCTCATTCTGCTTTACACCCCGGCCAACTTAGCTCTCGCCGAGGATAATGTCGGACAAAAAACCTTCCCACCCCAGCTTCCGGATGGTCAACAACGGGCATTTCCTACTGCCGAAGGACACGGCGCAGCCGCCAAAGGGGGTCGTGGTGGCCGAGCTATCTATGTAACGAATACAGATGAGTTTGGCCCGGGATCTTTGCGGGATTGTATTCAGGATCGCGGACCAAGAACCTGTATCTTCAGGGTCAGCGGAACCATTGTTTTAGAAAGACAGTCACTGGTTGCTGTAAATCCGTACCTGACAATAGCAGGTGAAACTGCTCCCGGCGGTGGCATCGCAATTCGCAATGGCCCCCTTCAATTGCGCCCTTCGTTGGAAATCCACACCCATGACGTAATTGTCCGGCATGTGCGTATTCGTCCCGGCCCCCATGAAGTAAAATCATGCTGCTCGGGTGCAATCGGAGTATATACCCGAGCAAGCCGCGACATCATCTTCGACCATATTTCGGCCAGCTGGGGCAGCGACGAAACGATGGACTCCGAGTTTGCCGAACGGCTGACTGTACAATGGAGCATCTTCAGCGAACCGTTATTGAGTGGTGGTCCCGGCAAAAGCAATCGCGCTCGCAACATGCTTCTGACCAAAGGTGGCAACTTCAGCGTTCATCACAACCTGTTTTCTCATAGCATTTTCAGAAACCCACAGATTTCACCGCAGGAACCGGGAACGACCATCGAGATCGTGAACAACCTGATGTACTCGCCGCGATGGCAATACGTGGTCGCACTCGACAATCACTGGGTTGAAGTGGCGGCAAATATTATCGGAAACCTGAAGCTCACGGGCAAGAACATAGCTTCAGACCAGCTGGTGCATCTATTCGACGGTGGCGAACACGGTTACCGGCTGTTTCTGAAAGACAACATCGACGAAGACAATCGCGCGGACAGTAGCCTGCCCGAAGAGCTTGTTCTGGCTCCAGAACATCGAGAATACGTGGTCGATACACCAGTCGTAACACCGTTAGTCGAAGCTGATCCGGCGTCATCTGTGTACGAAACAGTCTTGCAAAACGCGGGAGCGACACGCCCTGAGAGAGACAGTGTTGACGAACGCGTTCTCGATGAAGTTCGGGCGCGTTCCGGTCGCATACTCAAAAGAAATCCTGAAAAAGTAGGCGGATGGCCCGAGCTGATCAGCACCGTGCCATATGACGATCTAGATCAGGACGGCATCGCTGATGACTGGGAGCGGGACAAGGGACTGAACCCCGAAGATCAAAGTGACGGAGCACTCGATCGCGATGGTGACGGTTGGACAAATCTGGAAGAGTTTCTTCATGAATTGGCCGGCGACGGTGTAGGAATGTAAGTAACGGGTCAATCACGGTAAATTTGTTAGTGTTCCGTGAACGAGATGCCGCCTGTTTATGATTGAGAGTAGAAGAGATGACGAAAGGAGCACTTAGTCTTAACCGGCCCAAAACGTCGCTTGAACAAGCTGAGCTTTTTTGCGCCGTTCTGGGGGTTTTGTTTAGCACTTTCATCTCATTTCGCGCTCCATTCATCCTCTTCACCGCCAGTGATTTCTTTTTGACCGTATCTCTGATGTTGCGGTGTACGCGCAGCATTCCCAAATTCCCTATCCATTCGGCTACCTCAATGTGGATGCTGGGTGTTGGTATGGTCGTTGCGGGGTTGCTGATCGGAGGCATTGCCCACGGCAATCCTGAGAATGCCTTTGTTGTAATCGTACAGTATTTCTTTTCACTGGTTTTGCTTCCGCTGGCGATACTAGGCCGCCCCTATAAAGAGGCTGTATTGCTGGCAAAGGTCGGAGTCGTCTCAATTGGGCTCAATTGTCTGATCGGCATGATCGCCTATGCCGTCGGATATTCAACCAAGGAAGGTCGGCAATTCATATTGGTAAGTGGAAACAGACGGGTTACAGGGCTTGTGGACAACCCCAACGGCTTGGCTGGCCTTATTGTTTTGTGGTTCCCAATTCTGTGGTATCTGGGCCTCGCACGAGCGTTCCGACCGGCTGTTTTTCTGGGCTGCTTCGCACTGACGTTCATAACATTGATCTTCACAAGCTCGAACTCCAGCCTTGCGGGCGCCTTCATCTGCGCCCTTATCTATTTGCTATTACTAGGTAAATTCAAAGTCTTCCTGATATGGACGACAGCTATCACTTGCATTGTTGCAATCGGTTTACGATGGGCTGAACTCATTCTTCCCCCTACTTTCAGGAGAAGAGTGCTGACACCAATCTTAGAAGGTGATCTGCAGGAAGCAGGTACATTCGATGACCGTGCAGACCTCATGGTCGAAGCATGGCGGCTTCTCCCGGACTATATGTTAATAGGCATGGGCGGTGGTCGATATCGCGAGGTCAGCGCTGATAATATTTCCGTGCATAACCTGTACCTTCTGCTCGCAAACGAAGGTAGTTTGATGGCCTTGTTCGGCCTGGCGTTGATCTTTCTGGCCGCGATAGTCTCCGCTTTGCTGGTAAAGTCAGATACGCCACACAAAGCACTGGGCCGTGCCACAGTAATCACGATAACTCTGACATTTGCGGCACTGGCAATGAACTTCACTCATGTCTATCAGAGAGGGATTCTGGTCCCTTGGATTGTGTCGATAGGTCTACTTTCAGTCCACAGAATGGCGCATAGCCGACAATGACTGAGCCCCTCACTGATATTTCGCACTTCTGAGCACAATACTGCCCGGAATGGTCCACCTGACCCGCCCCACATTCAGGCCCAACTAGCTGAGTTGCTGAAGCACCGCTTCGGTCAATTGGTTAAGGGAAAACGGTTTGGGCAGAAATGTCGAATTGGGAAGCTCGGGCCCTGAGTCACCAAATGCACCTTCAGTGTATCCAGACATGAACACCACTCGGACATCGGGTCGTGTTTCCATCGCCTTTTTGACCCAAGTCGGCCCGTCCATGCCCGGCATTACAACATCAGTAACAAACACATCCACGTTCAACTCGGAATCTTCCAGCAACTTCAACGCATCTTCTGCGGATTCCGCCTCAAGCACAGTGAAACCCTTGAGGCGTAACGCCCGCGTGGCAAAGGCACGCACCGGCGCTTCGTCCTCGACCAAAAGAACCACCCCTTCGCCCTGACGCGATGAATGAACATCCGGAGTGTTCTGCTCGCTCATTTCGGTGCTTTCTCTCGCTGCACAAACCGGCAGGAACACGGTAAATTCCGTTCCTTTGCCTGCGATACTGTCAACAAAAATGAAACCGCCGGTCTGTTTCACGATACCGTAGGCGGTCGACAAGCCCAGACCCGTGCCCTCTCCGGTCCTTTTTGTAGTGTAGAACGGTTCGAATACTTTTTGCAGCTTGTCGGCAGGTATGCCGACACCGCTGTCGATGACCTTAACGGTCACATATTCACCAACCGGTACTGTGGCACGATCCCTGGCAATGGCCTGGTTGACGATCAAAACTTCGGTTTCAATTCGGATTTCCCCACCTTCCGGCATTGCGTCACGGGCATTGACGACGAGATTCATCAAAACCTGTTCCAGCTGTCGTTTATCAGCTCGGACTGGCTTGAGAACTGGATCGTGGCTGAGGGTCAGTCTGATCTTTTCCCCCACCAGACGGTTCAACAAATGGATTAGATCCGAAATCGTATCCCGTAGATCAAGCACCTCAGGCCGCAGGGTTTGTTTGCGCGAAAAAGCAAGTAACTGGCTAACCAGCGCGGCTGCTCTGTTTGCGTTTTGGTTGATCTGAACCAGATCACCGTAATTCGGGTCACTCTGATCGTGTCGCAACAACAACAGATCACAATGCCCTGATATCGCTGTCAGTAAGTTGTTGAAATCATGGGCAACGCCGCCAGCAAGCTGCCCTACCGCCTGCATTTTCTGTCCTTGCACGAATTGCGCCTCGAGCGTTTTCAATTCAGTGGCATCATTTAGGACAGCTATAAGCCCCACTTGCCCGTCCGCAATCGTACGGGCAAGTGTGACCTGTACGAAGACTTCTTTGTCCTTCCTACTCAACCGCAGAAATTCCGATCTTGGTACAACGTCTTGCGTTGCGGTCTGTGCCAACCATTCACGAACCGGATGGCCCAAACCGTACATGATGCTTTCGATATTGGTCTCACCGTAGCCTGTCTCTCCAATCAGCTTTGCGGCAAGCCGATTGGTCTCCAGTATCTCTCCGGTTGGTGACAGCCGCATCACCGGAACAGGTAGATCAGCGAACGGAGTGGAATACTGACCTTCCAGCGTCTGCTGAAACGGGATCAGGATTACATCCCTTCCCGATCCATAGCGGCGCACTTCCGAAGCTATTACGCGTGTTTCTCCGTTTGGGGTCTGAATTAGAGCGATTTTTGCCTTGTCCGAAAGCGGTTCGGACAAAATCACATCCAATGCTGCTGGTGCAAACCCGATCAGTTCCCGTGCTGCAACATTCATATCCAGAATAACATCGCTGCGCCCCAAAGTAAGTACGGGCAATGAAATCCTTGCCCATTGACCTTGTTCAGCGATCCTGATGTGCCAGTAAATCAGTCCACCACCAAGAGAGTACGCGGACATCGGAACTGTGCGGCCCTTGGTTACGATGTCTTCGCGTGTTTTTCCCTGCACTTCAGCCAGAGATTGCAGTCGCGTCAGGATCGCGGATGGATTGGCGAAGAGGGATCTCAAACAGACATCCAGCCGTGTTCCAGCAACAGCGTTGAACCTGTTTTTTGCAGACCTGTTTGCCACAAGAATGTCGCCCTGAGCATCGGCGATGAAACAAGGCTCATCCTCATTTTCAACAAAGGTTGCGAGGAGTGCTTTGACTTGCTGCGATGAGCGAACTGCAATCCACTCTTTTAGGGTGACGGCCGCCGTTGCCACCAACACAGACACACCGATGATCAGAATTATCGGATTCCAATTGGCAGGAAGCACTTCAAAGACTGGAAGAGCGCAAATCAGTACGGCGAGCACAGTTATCGGGACCAGGCGAGTAACATCGGGAAGATGACGGTCGGACAGATCAGGAAACGGTGCAGCGGTATCGGACATCAACAACCTAAATCAGAATTTGCACGCCGATAACGACCTACAATTGGTTAACCGCCGCTTAACGGGATGCCGGCGACGCAATCTTCTATAGGTTGTGTTGTAGAATCTACGCTCTCGTCAAGT
>NZ_SMMF01000919.1:17973-60419 GCF_009711355.1 Roseibium sp. RKSG952
CTCCAATCAGAGTTTTCCTTCAAAAACGTCGCCATGACAGCCTCGTTTTCAGCATTCAGCATTGAACAGGTTGCATAGGCCAGTGTTCCATCCCGCTTCAGCAAAACAGAAGCTGTCTCAAGGATCCTTATTTGGATTGAAAACAACTCCTTCAGTTGCTCCGCAGTCAAAGACCACTTGCCCGCAGGTGCGCGACGCCACGACCCGCTTCCGGAACACGGCACGTCTGTAAGCACAAGATCGAAGGGAGCTTTCTTTTCAACGTCATCACTGGTCAACACGGAGATGTTTGCCCCCGCGCGCTGGGCGCGCGCAGGCAGATCGCGCATACGCCCTGGATTGGCATCATGGGCATAAACCTGAACGCCCTTATGTGCGGCCAATGCCAGCGCTTTACCACCACCACCCGCGCAGTAGTCCAAGACACGCATGCCAGGTTGCAAGGGCAATGCGGCAACGACCGCCTGACTGGCCGCGTCCTGCAGTTCAACCAACCCTTGTGTATAGGCACGGCATTGTGAGATTTTTCGTGTGCCCACTGTCACCTCAAGCGCGGTATCGCACGCTGGGTGTTCAAC
The DNA here is from genome assembly GCF_009711355.1 of Roseibium sp. RKSG952. NCBI lineage: Bacteria > Pseudomonadati > Pseudomonadota > Alphaproteobacteria > Hyphomicrobiales > Stappiaceae > Roseibium > Roseibium sp. RKSG952. The sequence goes on from NZ_SMMF01000919.1 coordinate 18,552, forward strand.
AGCGGTAATGCCATCGGCCTCAAGCAAATCTATTGCTTCCGCTACATCCGTTTTGGCAACATTTACACGCAAGTGAACAGGCGCTCTGTTCTGCAGTGCCATTGCGGCTGCCTCCGCCTCTTCCCCAAGCGACTGCTTGAATTCCGGCCAGAGCCAGTCAGGGATGTCATAGCGCTCTGCATCGCTGATGAACTCACGCGCATTCTCGGTACCATCAACTGGCTCCGGCGCGTACCGTTCCCCCGAGAACAAGACACTCGGGTCGGTCCCTGCAGCACGTACCGAGCCAAGCATGAGCCCTCGGCCAGTCCCTGCTCCACCCTGCGCGGCGAAGGATCGCTTGTGCCGTAGTGCATCAAAAACATGATCACGGATGGCCGCCCGATCCTTGGACCCAGCAAACCGGCTGCGACGTGCCCAACCTGTCAACGCCTTCTCTACCGGCGCTCCGGCAAGAATATCGTCAAGAATTTCGATCGAGGCCTGAACACGCGCGGCAGGGGTCATTGCAATTCCCTAGTTTGAATTAATCCTGAACCGGATGGATCCGACATTCATAACGCAAAACGGCGCCCCGGTTGGAGCGCCGCATTTACTTTCACATGGCTCACATTACCCGATAGTTCGGGCTTTCACGCGTGATCTGAACGTCATGCACGTGGCTTTCTTTCAAGCCAGCGCCAGTGATTTTGACAAAGTTACAGTTGCGGCGCATTTCGTCCACTGTTGCACATCCGGTGTATCCCATTGCAGCACGCAATCCACCAACGAGCTGATGAATAACTGCACTGGCTGAACCTTTATAAGGCACCTGCCCCTCGATACCTTCAGGAACCAGTTTGTCGTTGGCCGCATCCTTTTGGAAATAACGATCCGCAGACCCCCGAGCCATTGCTCCAAGGCTGCCCATACCGCGATAGGATTTGAACGAACGGCCTTGATACAGGATCACCTCCCCCGGGCTTTCATCCGTTCCTGCAATCATCGAACCCACCATGGCACAGGAAGCGCCCGCAGCGATGGCCTTGGCGAAATCGCCCGAGAACTTGATGCCGCCATCAGCGATGACCGGCACATCACCCGCGGCTGCCGCACAGTCCATAATCGCGGTTAACTGAGGCACACCGACACCGGCAACCATTCGGGTTGTGCAGATCGAGCCAGGACCAATACCCACTTTGATCGCATCCGCGCCTGCATCGATAAGCGCTTTCGCAGCATCTCCGGTTGCAACGTTGCCAGCAATGATCTGCACTTCGTTCGAAAGCGTTTTCACTCGTTTCACCGCATCCAGAACACCCTGCGAATGTCCATGAGCCGTATCGACGACAATGATGTCAGCGCCCGAGTCTACCAGCAGTTCCGAACGTTCAAATCCGGCATCACCTACCGAAGTTGCAGCTGCGACCCGCAGACGACCCAAACGGTCTTTGCAAGCAGTTGGGTTCAGAACAGCCTGTTCGGTGTCTTTCAAGGTCAGAAGACCGGTCAACTTGCCTTCGGCGTCGACCACCAGCAGCTTTTCAATACGGCGGGCCTTCATCAGGCTCTTGGCTTCTTCAAGATCCGCAGGTTCACGCAGCATCGCCAGATTGTCAGTCGTCATCATGGCTTTGATCGGAGTGTCATCAGATGTCGCGAACCGCATGTCACGGTTTGTGACGATGCCCAGAACCCGACCATCGTCTTCAACGACTGGGAAACCCGTGAAATTGTAGCGCTGAACCAACGCCTTGGCGTCAGCCAACGTCTGATCCGCCCGCAGTGTGACGGGGTTGTAAACGATGCCGGATTCAAAGCGTTTGACACGCCGTACTTCGCGCGATTGCTCTTCAGCGGACAGGTTCTTGTGGATGACCCCGATACCGCCAGCCTGCGCCATGGCAATCGCCATTCTCGCCTCGGTCACCGTATCCATTGCCGAGCTGAGCAAAGGGATATTCATGGTGATTTCACGCGTCACGCGCGTTGCGGTATCCGCCGTCGTCGGCAGCACCGACGAAGCCGCCGGAACCAATAGAACGTCGTCAAAGGTGAGTGCCTCACGAATCTGCATCTGATTACCCCATGCAAAAGCCCGTTTGGCGGTGACCCTATTACATGGATTCAGCCGAAGGAAAAGCCCCTGAACCCAAGTTGTTTCGGGCTGCGCGCTGATGCCACGGCGGAAAACGACGCAAGCTGCCTAAAACGTGCCGCTGAATGCCCTTTCCCTTTGCGCACAAACCCATATCTTGCGCGGCATACGCGCGAATACAAAAGGCAGGCCGATCATGACCACCGACCCCCTTGTCGTCTTTACTCCCTCGGGCAAACGCGGGCACTTCCCCGTCGGCACACCGATTCTGACTGCGGCCCGTCAATTGGGCGTTGATCTGGATTCGGTTTGTGGCGGACGCGGCATTTGCTCGAAATGCCAGATCACGCCCAGCTTTGGTGAATTCCCCAAACATGGTGTCACCGTCGCCGAAGATGCCCTGAGTGAGTGGAACGCTGTCGAGCAGCGATATGATGACAAGCGCGGCCTGAAACCTGGGCGTCGGCTTGGCTGTCAGGCGACAGTTCAGGGTGATGTCGTCATCGATGTTCCGCCCGAAAGCCAGGTGCATCGTCAGGTCGTCCGCAAGGCAGCAGCGGCGCGCGCGATCACCATGGACCCGGCAACCCGTCTGTATTTTGTCGTAGTGGAAGAGCCCGACATGCACTCTCCCACTGGCGATCTGGAGCGTCTGGAGCGTGCCCTGCGCGAGCAGTGGAAGATCGAGGCCGTAACCGCTGACCTTTCACTGATGTCAAAGCTGCAGCCCGTTCTGCGTAAAGGCAAATGGGAAGTCACCGTCGCAGTCCACAAGGGCCACAAGGACGAAGTGGCCAAGGTCGTCGAAATCTGGCCCGGCCTTCATGAACATGGGCTCTACGGTCTGGCCATCGACCTGGGCTCGACCACCATCGCTGCTCACCTGACTGATCTGGAAACCGGAGAGGTTAAGGCATCCTCCGGTCTGATGAACCCGCAGATCCGCTTTGGCGAAGACCTCATGAGCCGCGTTTCGTACTCGATGATGAACCCCGGCGGCGACCAAGAGATGACGAAGGCCGTCCGCGAGGCCATCAACGACCTGACGACTTCGATCGCAGACGAGGCGGAGATTGATGCGGAACTGATCGTCGAAACGGTTTTCGTCTGTAACCCGGTCATGCACCACCTCCTGCTGGGCCTGGACCCGGTAGAATTGGGTCAGGCGCCGTTTGCTCTGGCGACGTCGGAAAGCATGTCCCTGCCCGCGCGCGAGATGGACCTGACCAACATGAACCCGCGCGCGCAGGTCTACATCCTGCCCTGTATCGCGGGTCATGTAGGAGCTGACTGTGCCGCGGTTGCGTTGTCCGAGGAACCCGGCAAATCCGAAGATCTTGTCTTGATCGTAGATGTGGGCACAAACGCTGAAATTCTGCTTGGCAACACCAGCCGTGTTCTGGCCTGCTCTTCACCCACAGGCCCTGCGTTCGAAGGTGCCCAGATCAGTTCGGGTCAACGCGCCGCCCCCGGGGCGATTGAGCGGATCGAAATCGATCCGGTAACTAAAGAGCCGCGGTTCCGGATTATCGGCTCGGAAAGATGGTCGGACGAAGTAGGATTCGATCAGGATGTCGCGACAACCGGTATCACTGGCATTTGTGGATCGGGCATCATCGAAGCCGTCGCCGAAATGCGTATCGCAGGCCTGTTGGACGAAAGTGGGCTGATCGGATCGGCCGAGCAAACCGGTACGTCTCGCTCAGTTCCCGAAGGGCGCACCCATTCCTACCTGATCCACGACGCAAGCGCCGAAGGTGGTCCGCGCATTACCGTCACTCAAGGTGACATTCGTGCAATTCAGCTCGCGAAATCAGCGCTTTATGCCGGTGCACGGCTGCTGATGGATGAGATGGAAGTGGACAAGGTGGACCGCGTGGTACTGGCGGGTGCTTTCGGTGCCCACATCTCGACCAAACATGCGATGGTGTTGGGAATGATCCCAGACGCCCCATTGGACAAGGTTTCCAGCGCAGGGAATGCGGCGGGAACGGGTGCGCGGATCGCGCTCTGCAACATCTCAGCTCGCGCTGAAATCGAGCGTGTCGTTCGGGAAATCACCAAAGTTGAAACCGCAATCGAGCCTAAGTTCCAGGATCATTTCGTGGCCGCCAACGCTATCCCGCACAAAACCGATCCGTTTCCGGAACTGGCGCAGGTGGTTACTTTGCCAAATCCGAGCTTTAACACGGGCGGAGATCAGGAAAATTCTGGCCGTCGCCGTCGCAGAAGGTCATAGTCGGGCCAACCACAGGAGGCCCGTATGCAGACAGTGAACGAAGAACAAGCCGAATACTGGGGCAAGTCGGCATCAGGCGCAAAATGGCTGACCTACGAAGATCAGCTTGATCACCTGATGTCCCCCGTACTTGAACTGGTGCTTGATCGTGCCGGTCTGCAAACGGGCATGCGTGTGCTCGATGTCGGCTGCGGTACTGGCGTTAGCTCGATTGCTGCAGCAAAACAGGTCGGCGAAAGCGGACATGTGCTGGCCGCAGATATATCCGAGCCATTTCTTGATCGCGCCCGAACCCGTGCGTCAGATCAGGAATTGAACAATATCACATTCCAGTATGCTGATGCGCAAACGCATGATTTTGCTGAAGGCAATCGGGATGCTGCAATTTCACGCTTTGGTGTCATGTTCTTTGAAGACTCCGTAGCCGCCTTTTCAAACATGGCCCGCGCGTTGAAGCCCGGTGGCCAGATGACATTCGCGGCTTGGGGACCCCTGGCAGACAATCCGTGGTTCAAGATTCCACATATCGCGGCAACCTCTCGCCTCGGACACCCGCCTAAAGTTGACCGTTTTGCCCCCGGCCCTCTGGCGTTTCACGATATCGATCACGTAACGGGCATGATGACCGAAGCTGGACTTTCCGATGTTCAGGCAGACGCCGTGCCACTTGGATTGAGGGGCATTGGCTCGGTTCGGGATTCGGCCATTCTTTGTACACGCGTTGGTCCCGCAGCGCGGGTTATCTCGCACTTTGATGGAACGTCAGCAGATGTGCATGCCATTCAGGAAGGCGTTGCAGACGCGTTCAGTTCCTTTGAAAATGGGCAGGATCTGAAAATACCTGCTGTGATCAACTTGTTTCAGGCGCGCAGATCAACCTGGTCAAGTTGGAGCGGGTAGCGGGAATCGAACCCGCGCGTTCAGCTTGGGAAGCTGACAGGCTACCATTACATCATACCCGCCGCGCCGGACTGAATATCATCACTCTCAGAACGTGAGCAAGAGCTTTCAAACTTTGTGACCCACCCATGGAAACAAAAAAAGGCCGGATCATTGATCCGGCCTTTTGTGTGATTTAGTTCAAAATTATCAGGCGCGACGGCGACGTCCGCCACCACGGCGTCCACGTGCACCCTCACCTTCGGCACCAGCCGCTTCAGGCGCTTTGTTGAACCGGATCCACTCACCGCCATGCGGGTCGTTGTTGGTCAGCAGGTTGGCGGCGCGAATGGCCTCCATTTCCTTACCCGCACGCGGCTTGGTTGAACCCAGGCCAAACATCTGAACGAAGGTTTCGTCGTCCATGCCTTCGGGCAGGATGATACCCGCTGCAGCAACGGCCTCTTTCTTCTCGGCGATCTTCTTCTGAGTGGTCGGCAATGCGACCGGGTTCATGATCGCAGACGTCATGCCAGCGCCCATTGCCATCGGCAGGAAGGCGTTGTTGATGCCATGACGGTTGGGCAGACCGAACGAGATGTTGGAGGCACCACAAGTGGTGTTTACACCCAGCTCTTCCCGCAGACGACGGACCAGCGCAAACACCTGCTGGCCAGCAGTTGCCATTGCGCCGATTGGCATGACCAACGGGTCAACCACGATGTCATGGGCCGGAATACCGTAATCAGCGGCACGCTCAACGATAGTTTTCGCAACTGCAAAACGCACATCCGGGTCTTCCGAGATGCCGGTGTCGTCGTTCGAGATCGCCACAACCGGTACGTTGTATTTCTTGACCAGTGGAAGAACCATCTCAAGGCGTTCTTCTTCACCGGTGACCGAGTTCAGCAGCGGACGGCCCTCTGCAGCAGCCAGACCGGCCTCCAGCGCACCCGGAACCGACGAGTCGATGCACAGCGGCACATCGACAAGACCCTGAACCAGCTCGACGATCTTGGTCATCAGCGGTGGCTCGGTCTCGTTCGGGTTGGGGTTCGAGTTGTAAACTACCCCTGCGTTGATATCCAGAACGGTCGCGCCTGCGGCTACCTGAGCCAGCGCGTCTTTCTCAACGGTCGAGAAATCGCCCGCTTCCAGCTCTGCAGCCAGCTTTTTACGGCCGGTGGGGTTGATCCGCTCACCGATTACGCAAAACGGCTCATCAAAGCCCAGAACGGCGGTTTTTGTTTTTGATTCTACGACTGTACGGGTCATGTCCGTTCCTTAGGAGTTTACAGGCTTTGCCGAGGCGCCGCCGTTGTTGATTGCCCAGTTGGCATTGGTCTTGATGCCGCCAAGCGGGAAGAAGTGTACATTGGTGATGTTGAAGTCCGGATTGGCCGCTTTGTGGTTGGCCAGTTCGGTAATCACGTCGGTCGGCTCATACGGCAGCAACAGCTTGGAGACATCCATTGCGCGCTTCTGCAGAACCTTCAGCGACGGACCAACACCGCAAGCAATGGCGAACTTGATCAGAGTCTGCAGCTTGGCCGGACCCGCGATGCCGATATGCACCGGAATATCGATGCCCGCTTCTTTCAGACTATCAGCCCATTCGATGATCGGTTTGGCATCGAAAGCGAACTGAGTCGCCAGAGCCATCTCCGCATCGGTAGTCTCGTTGAACTTCTGCTTCCAGCGCAGCGCTTCGTCGACGTTCTTGGTCGAGCCGTCTGGGTCAATGTCTTTGTTGCCCTCGGGGTGACCCGCTACGTGCAGACGCTTGAATCCTGCCTTATCGAACAGGCCACTTTCCAGCAACTGCATCGAGCTGTCGAACTCGCCATGCGGCTTGGCAACGCCACCAGCCAGCAGCAGAGCCTGATCTACGCCCGCTTCGCCCTGATACATGGAAATCCAGTTTTCCAGGGTCGCAGCGTCCTTGATGATCCGCGCCGGGAAGTGCGGCATGACCGGATAACCTTCATCCGCGATCCGCTTGGCGGTCTTGACCATGTCCTCGATGGGCGTGCCTTCGATATGGGCGATGTAGACGCGGGTTCCTTCGGGCAGCAGCGCGCGGAAGTCTTCGACCTTTTCGACGGTGCGTGGCATCACCTCAATCGAGTAGCCCTGCAAAAAGGCTTCGACGGTCGGATTCACAGGGCCGTTTTCAACGGCATCACGTTTCTTGAAGTTCAGCAAAGCCATTGCGGCCTCCCATATAGATCTTGGGCTCATGCCCAACCGTCGTTGGCGATCAGGGTTTTGACACGTTCCTGATCATACTCCGTTTCCAAACGCACCGCTTCTGCCTCGGCAATCTCTGCCGGGTCGCCATCGACCACAAAGGGCTCGGCCTTGCGCCATTCGGCCAGGTAGGCATCACTGTCCTTGGCATTCACCTTCATGGCAGCCCGGTCGATCGCTTGCTCGAACCGTTCCTCCAATTGCCGCTTGGCCCCGCGCCGGCCTTTGCCGACGATGACCTGAGCGGGAATGTCGCGCCAATATACGATTGTGACGTCAGGCATCCTGTTTGATTCCTCCTAGCCAGATGAGCCGGTTCTAAACTTCTATGTGGGCTTCAGTCGGTCGAATTTCGACACCCGACATATTCACAGCGACGTTTTTAGCCCACGACGGGATACCGAGCTTTTACCTGACTGCTTTACAAAAGCGCACATCAAAATCCTCATGACTTTAATGAGCGTCTTGCGTGATCGAAATGCGCGACCTATGGTCAGGGTAACTCGAAAATCGGAGGGCGTTGAAGATGGCGCCCAAGCGTCCCAAAGGTGCGGGCGCGTTCCCGAAGGCGGTCGAAAGCCCCGCGCCGGCAAGACCCGATCCGGATGCATTATATGCGGCACTGGATCTGGGGACAAATAGCTGCCGCATGTTGATAGCCCAGCCCAAGGGCAGCGGGTTCCATGTGGTAGATAGTTTTTCCAAGTCCGTGCAATTGGGCGCTGGCCTGGAGAGGACCGGACGATTGTCACGGTCATCGATGTCGCGCACCATTCAGGCGCTACGAATCTGCCAGCAAAAGCTCAAGCGGAATAAAGTCAGACGCATGCGACTGGTCGCAACCGAAGCATGCCGCCGCGCCAAGAATTCTCGCGACTTTATCCGGCAGGTCAAACGCGAAACCGGTCTGACTTTAGAGATTATCCAACCCGAAGAAGAAGCCCGTCTGGCAGTGATTTCCTGCGCGCCGCTGGTTTCCACCAAAACCGAGCAGCTTCTGGTCGTTGATATCGGTGGTGGTTCAACCGAATTGGTCTGGATCGATATCTCGTCGGTACCGCGCCGGGATCGTCCACCGGCGATCATGCGCCTGCATAACGGGTTTCATACTGCAGACAGTCCTTTCCCTGCGGCAAAGGTTGTCGATTGGATCAGCGTCCCCTTGGGCGTGGCAACACTGCGCGACCAGTTCAATGACGTCGAAGACGACTCAGCGCGTTTTGCCCTGATGAGCTGGTTCTTTGAGGAAAACCTCGCGGATTTTGCGCCTTACAAGGACGAACAGGCCCGCGAAGGGTTTCAGATTGTCGGAACCAGCGGCACCGTGACCACTGTTGCAGCCTCACATCTCGGCCTAAAACGCTACGACCGCACCAAAGTGGACGGTCTGCGCATGACCAGTGATCAGATCGACAAAGTCATACGAGGGTATCTGGAACTCGGCCCTCAGGGTCGGCGTCGTGATCCGCGTATCGGTGACGACAGGCAGGCCCTGATCATGTCCGGCTCTGCCATTCTACAGGCCTTGTTGCGCTGTTGGCCCACCGACCGTCTCTCTGTAGCGGACCGGGGCCTGCGCGAAGGTCTGCTCTATGCACAGATGAGCGCAGATGGTGTGCTGGAAGATGGACCGTTCTGATTGCCGAGAGCTGACTTCACAATAGTAGCAATCGCCTATCGAACCAGCACAGCTGCCACCACGATCTGCTTCCTCGAAGCCGCAGGATATGATGTTTTTTGCCCAGGATTTAACCTGGTCAATATGGTCCCACACTGGGCATTGGCTATTGGTGGTATTCATATCGCTGTTCCGACTTCACAGGTTTCGGACGCGCGTGAGTTGTTGCTCAGCTTCGAATCCACGTCTCAGGACCGGTCCACTTGTGTATCGCAGATCCTGAATGGTGCGGGCTGGTTGGCGTTTGGCGTTTCTTCTCCGTGGCCAGACCTGATAATAAGGGATTAGACCCTCCTTGTTGCTCCTCCAATAAGGAGGTATGGACCGGTCAACTTTCAGGAGATCAATCGCATGGCAAAGACGCCGAGCGGAAAAAACACCTCAGGCCGTGGGCAGCGCGACCTGAAAGTAAAGGTCAAGACTGCGCGCGGGCGTAAGCTCAGCTCGACCCGTTGGCTCGAGAGGCAGCTGAATGACCCATATGTAAAGCGGGCACAAGTCGAAGGCTATCGCGGACGCGCAGCGTTCAAGATACTGGAATTGGACGAAAAGTTTCGTTTTCTTGTTCCCGGCGCGCGGGTCGTGGACCTGGGCTGTGCCCCTGGTGGCTGGCTGCAAGTGGCCGTTAAGCGGGTCAATGCCCTGGGCGAAAAAAGCGGCAAGCGGATCGGAACGGTTCTGGGCGTCGATCTGCAAGAGGTTGAACCCGTCGCCGGTGCCGAGGTGCATCAGTTGGATTTCATGGAAGATGATGCCGACGTAAAGGTTAAAGACTGGCTTGGCGGCAAAGCTGATGTTGTGATGTCGGATATGGCCGCAGCTTCATCAGGTCACAAACAAACCGACCATTTGCGCATTATCGCACTGTGCGAAACAGCTGCCTATTTTGCATTTGATGTTCTTGAAGAAGGCGGTACCTTTGTTGCCAAGGTTCTGGCTGGTGGCGCCGAAGGCGATCTGCAAAAGTTGCTCAAACAGAAATTTGATAAGGTAGCCAACGTAAAACCCCCAGCCTCCCGCTCGGACAGTTCCGAGAAATTCGTGGTGGCAACAGGTTTTCGAGGCTAAATCAGTCCAGCTCTATCTGTTGATCCGTCAGGCGTTGCTCGCGCAGCGACGCAGATGCATTTCCGATCAGCAACAAGGCATCGCCATGGCTGATGTAGACCGGAGCACGGTCTCGAAGCTCTGCAATCCGCCGGTCAAGCGGTGGTTTTCCAACCGGTTTCGCGTGTAAGGGCTGCTTTACCTTCGTATCCGATATATCTGACATGGATCACCTCTGGCACCGCGGGGTTCTCCCCGTGATCTGATCCATAACTCTGAACTTGGCCGGTAAAGTGGCGCAATCCGGCCAGTTCGGTGCCGTTTCAGGGGCTAAGCTGTAGAGCGAGCTGCTGCAATGCCGGATCATCCGGCAGGATACTCAATCCTTCCTGCAGCACACGCCGCGCCTCTTGCGGGCCACGATTGATCTGCGCCAACTGAACCAGCATAGGCCAAGCTTCTGCCCGTTGCGGATCAAGCGTCACCACCTCGCGAAAAGCCCGCTCTGCAGCAGGGGCATTGCGCAAGTTCAGCGCCATTCCACCTAGAACCAGATGCGTTTCAGGGAAATCGAGGCGGTTTGACATGGTCTGCTGCCACTCGGCCATACCCTGCCCCGCAAGCGCACGCTGATCGTCCGTCAAAGCTTGTCCCGGAATGGTCAGGAACTCCTTGGCGGCTGAGATGCGGACATTCCGCAGCGGATCAGACAGTAGCGGCTCAAGCCGGATGATCCTGTCAGGAAGTGTTGCGGTTCGCTGCAACGCGGCTGCGTTGGCCCGGACCAGAGGATCGGCATCAGACAAAAGTAGCGCGGTTTCATCAGCAATCGTAGGATTGGCAAAAGGCTGCAACAAATACAGGGCTGTGGCACGAACGATACCTGCCTGCGACTTATTCAGGGCGATCTCAAGCAAGTCTGGCGCGCTGTCAGGCTGACCGTTCAATGCAGCACTAAAGCTTGTTCCGTAGTGCGCACTGCGATGCGTCGAGTCAGGAAACCACTCTTCGATTTGCAATGCAGCCCAATCCTGATCCCGGTCCTCATGACAATCCGTGCAGGCATCAACGCCAAGCGCCAAATCTGGTCGCGGCACACGGAAGCTATGATCCCGCCGACCATCGACGCCCATGTAGACCCGCTCAATCATATGACAGCTCTTACACTGAGCCCCATCGCTACCAACCGGGTGATGGTGATGCTCAACGCTGTCATATTCGGCCTTTTTCAAGGTTGGAAACTCCGAGTTTCCAGCCAAAGAATGACATTGGGTACAAATCCCGTTCCCTTCGGCAATCAGCTCACCACTGTGTGGATTGTGACAGTTCATGCAACTGACGCCGCGATCATACATCTTGGACTGCAGGAACGAGCCATAGACATAGACTTCGTCCAGTATCTGCCCGTCAGGATGATACAAACCCGGCCTCATCAGAGCTAAATTGTAGGCATCATGGTAAGGCGTTCCTGGCAGTGGATTACCATCCTCCAACGCTTCTCGCCGGGAGTGACAGCCGGCACATTGCTGTATCTCAGCTTCGACATTGCCCTTGCCCCAACTCATCGCGAACCCGAACTCATCCAACCCATCTGTCGGTGCTTGTCCTGTGACCCAGTCCAGATGCTGAGACGCCGGGCCATGACAGGCCTCGCACCCCACCCCAATCTCGGACTGGCGTGATGTATATTGGCGTTCAACCGGATCATAGTTCTTTTCAAAACCAGTCGCATGGCATTCCGCACAGCGGGCGTTCCAGTTCTTATAGGGACCAGTCCAGTGCAGCCCATCGTCAGGAGGAAGATCCTGATCGGGATAGAGATGCAGCCACCTCTTCTCTTCAGTATCCCATACCACGTCAAAGCTCTGGAGACGTCCCGGCTCGGTTTCAAACAAATACTGCTGTAGCGGCTCAATCCCGACCACTGAGTGCACAGCGTAACCTGTTGTATTGCCGTCTTTTTCGGTGACGTTGGCTACATACTCACCCTCAGGCCTTGTGAATGTGACCGTCATCCCATCATGGGTAAATGAAGTTTCGTCAAAGTCGGCACGAACAGAATTCTCTGATGTTTCGGTCCACGCCTTCGCATGGTGTGACCCTGACCAGGATTGGACCTGTTCATCATGACATTCGATGCAAGTGTCCGAGCCGACATATTCCTGAGCTGCAACTGTAAATGTGCCGGCGGCAAATAGAAAAACTGCCGAGCCGAAGATGTCACCCAAACGGGAACATGCGACCTTGTTCAAAAATGACCTCATTCAATGGCACCATCATTGCCACCTTTTTGCAGGTCCATCAGGGCGCCATTATACTCGGCCCCCAAAATGAGCATGGCCGAGCAAAGATAGAGAAAGATCAAAGCTGCCATGGCGCCTGCAAGTCCGGCGTAGGTTGCACTGTAGGTTGCGAATTGAGCGATATAGATTGAAAAACCCCAGCCCCCAGCAGTCCAGAGGGCGAGCGTTAAGATTACCCCGGGCAAAATCTGCAAAAGGCTGTGCCGTCGTGTAGGAAGGATCAAATGCGCCAACAACACGGTTCCTGCCGGAACAGCCACGGTAAAGGTCCAACGCAACCGATCAACGGAAAACCAATCTGACACATCGACGGTTGTCTTTTCCGACACCAAACGCGTGTAAACTGGTAAAACAACTTCGATCGCGGCGATTGCCAAAATTGCTGCCCCGCCCAAGATGACTAAGACAAAACACAGCAAACGGGTTTTCCAGAACGGCCAACTATCCTTGTCGTGATAGGCTTGGTTCATGGCAAAGCGCACAGCCGCCACTCCGTTTGACGAGAAGTAGATCGCCAGTAAGCCCCCTAACGTAATCACCCCCGACCCGGCACCTTCCAAGACAGCCCTCAATTCGGAAATGATCGGATCTGCAACGTCCTTTGGCCAAGCGCCAAAGATCAATTCTATCAGTTCTTCGGTCACATAGCCTTGCGACAGAGCGCCAGCCAACGCCACGGTGAACAAAACAAACGGAAACAGGGCCATCATCAGTGACATCGCCACATGGCTGCTCATGACAAACCCATTCTTGTCGTTGAACCGGCAAATCGCCAGCCAAAGCGCTTGAACAAAGCGGCCGAAAATAGGAATCATTGGACGAGTCATAACCGGAGCCTAGCCTGACTTGCCTGATCGCATAACCCGGCAAAGTCTTCGTCAGGTCGAATTTTCGCTCATAACTGCCTGACTGGATTGCATAAACCAACCTACCAGTGCAGGATCACTGCGCAACATCAACTGAGCTTAGATATTTTCCAGTCACGGCTCCGATGCCTAGGGCCAGCGCATGACCTCTGACGCACCAGAAACAAATCCCCGCCCACGTCTGAAACTGACGGTCGTTCGGGATATCTCAATTGTTGCCACGTTGGTGGTTCTGGGTCTTTACGCCGGGGCCAGCTTTCTGATCCCGCTAACAATGGCTTTGCTGGTCAACGTCCTGATTATCGCCCTAAGCGACAGGGTAATTTCCCTGACCCATGCGCCTGTATGGTTGGCAAATATTGCCGCTGTCACAGTGGTTTTGGCCGGCTTGTTCATGATTATGTACGTGCTGGGAAGCCAGGCAACACAGTTCGCCCGTTCAATCGGAACCTATGAAAATCAGTTCGATGGTGCCGTTAACCGCATAACAGGTTTGGTCGGAAACGACGTGACCAGTTTCATTCGGGACAATCTGGTCAGTATCGACATGTCCTACGTCGCGCGGATCTTGCTGGGCAGCGCAACCTCGCTTTTGAACCAGTTCTTTCTGATCAGCCTTTACGTCGCCTTTCTAATGGCCGAACGCCTAGCATTTCGAAAAAAAATCCAACTGGCAGCTGGAAACCCACTTACAGGTGCTGAGCTGGCTACGGTATTGGATGCGATCTCATACAGTCTGCAGCGTTATGTCGGCGTCAAAACATTCATCAGCCTGATCACTGCCGGGATCAGCTATTCTGTGTTTCGGGCTCTCGGTCTGGAATATGCCGAGACCTGGGCCGTATTAACTTTTGCCCTGAACTTTATCCCCTCGATCGGCTCCATTATCGCGGTTGTCTTTCCTGCCATGATCGCTTTGGTTCAGTTCGACAGCGTTGGCCCCTTTCTGATCATCGTATTCGGATGCGGCACGATACAGTTCCTGATCGGGAACTTTCTGGATCCCGCAATGCTGGGTCGTTCGCTGAACATGTCGACATTTCTGGTCATTCTGGCGCTGACATTCTGGACTACGGTCTGGGGGCTAATCGGAGCATTTCTTAGCGTCCCGCTCACCGTCTGTATCCTGATCATTTTCAGCCACATTCCGGCTCTGCGGCCAGTTGCCATCCTGATGTCTCTTGATGGCCGACTGGGCGAAGATGACAGTCGCAGCACAAAAACAACCTAAATCGATAAATGGCTTTGCAACCAGCAGCACCCAAGCATTCCAAGATCGTGTTTTGGTGGTGGATCAAATACAACAACGCTGCTAACCTTCCATCATTACTGGAAAAACCCGGTTGCACTCATACCGAGGCCCCACCGGAAGATTTGAACCATTGACCTCGATTGGACCGAATAGATGGCGGCAATAGACCAGATAAACGACCTGAAAAAACGTATGGGACAAGCCATTATCGGGCAGACCCAGGTCATTGATCGCTTGCTTATAGGCCTGTTGGCCAATGGCAATCTGCTAATCGAAGGCCTGCCCGGGCTTGCAAAGACAAGAGCCGTCAAGGCAATGGCGCGCAACCTTGATGCGGACTTTAGCCGCATCCAGTTCACGCCTGATCTTTTGCCTTCTGACGTGACAGGAACTGAGGTGTATCAGCAAACCGAAAAGGGTGGTGAGTTCCGCTTTGAACCTGGACCGATCTTTGCCAACATCGTTCTGGCCGACGAAATAAACCGAGCACCAGCGAAGGTCCAAGCTGCACTATTGGAGGCCATGGAAGAACGGCAGGTAACGATCTCGGGTACAACTCATAAGATGGAGCAGTTGTTCATAGTGATGGCGACGCAGAACCCGATCGAGCAGGAAGGCACCTATCCTTTGCCCGAAGCTCAGATGGACAGGTTTCTGATGCATGTTCAGATCACCTACCCACCTGTCGAAGACGAAGTGGAGGTTATCCGTTTGGTGAGAGGGGAAGAGATTGCATCAGGCGGAAACACAGCCAAGGAAAGACCAGAACCCATCCCACAGGATGCGATATTCACAGCACGATCTGAAATCGGACAGATACACGTTTCAGACGCCATGGACCGATATATGGCAGACTTGGTGCAAGCGACTCGCACACCCGGGGCGCTAAGCGAAGAACTGGCCAGTTGGGTAGAAATCGGTGCAAGCCCGCGTGCCTCGCTCGCGCTGGACAAATGCGGACGCGCACATGCCTGGATGAATGGTCGTGACTATGTTGATCCGGCTGACGTTCGGGCCATCGCTCACGACGTGTTTCGTCACCGCATCACGCTGAGCTTTGAGGCAGAAGGAAATGCAAAAACAGCAGACGACGTGGTAACTGAAATCCTGAAACTCGTCGCCCTGCCCTGATCGCAACAAAGGAAAGCCGCGTGTCAAAGACCGCCGCATATCCCAGCGACCCACGCATACACACCGACGCGAAACACCTGCTTGGCCTCGGTAGACAATCCCGTGCGCTCAGCCTGTTGCCGCGGCAGCCCGCCCGATCGATCCTGAACGGCCGCCACGCATCGCGTCTGCGTGGACGAGGACTGAATTTCGAAGAACTGCGTGATTACCTGCCGGGCGACGACATCCGGAGCATCGACTGGAAAGTTACGGCGCGTACCGGTGAACCCCATGTCCGGGTCTATACCGAAGAGCGTGACCGCCCTGCACTATTGCTGGTTGATCAGCGCATTTCGATGTTTTTTGGCACCAAGGTCTACATGAAATCGGTCATTGCCGCCGAAGCAGCAGCAATTGCTGCCCATCGCGTTCTTGCACAAGGCGACAGGGTTGGTGGAATTGTGTTCGGTGATACAGATGTCGCCGAACATCGCCCTCAGCGTCGTGCTGCAGCTCTTACCCGGTTTTTGTCATCCGTCGGCGCCTTGAACTGCAGCCTTCATGCGGAATTGAGGCCAGAACCCACCGTTGCCATGAACCAGATCCTGAAACAGGCAGCGCAGATAGCTCATACCAACGCACTGGTCTGCGTCTTTTCAGACTTTGATGGGTTGGATGAAGATTCAGAGACCATTCTACGACGACTTTCATGCTCCAATGATCTGATTTTATTCAATATATCCGACCCAAGTTCACATGGCATACTACCCAAAATCAAGCTTGCAGTTTCGGATGGTGAGAAGCAGATCGAAATCGACAGTACGAGCCCTGATCTATCTGATCGCATCAAAGATGCCCTGGACCAGCGGCTTGAGCCGCTACAGATCTGGTCTCGTCGATATGGTTTTCCCGTCGTCCCGATGACCACCGAAAAACCTGCGCTTGACCAGTTACTTCGGTTATTCGGCCATCGCGGTGGCCATCGATGAGTGTGGATACCGAAGGCAAATCTCTGGTCGAACTGCTGGACATGCTAGAGCCCGCCCCGGAACCAGTTCCGATTTCAATGATGCCTCAAACATGGGGTTGGCTCGCCATTGCCATGTTGGTCGCAGTTTTAATCGCGATCAGCCTTTACCTGTTCTGGCGACATCGGAAGGCGAACGCATACCGTCGTCTGGCCCTGGCCGAGCTTCGGCAATGCGACGATGATTGTGCCAAAGTGGCGGAGATCCTTAAACGCACCGCTCTGGTGGCATTCCCGCGTTCAGAAGTTGCCGGGCTGTGCGGCAAGAATTGGCTGAATTTCTTACAACAAACATCTGATAATAAACCAATTCCAGTCGAAACTGGCCACGCGCTTATTCAAGCTCCTTATCGCACAAGTATCTCGAACCCAAGTGTCACGGAACTGGCCAGAAACTGGATTCTGACACACAAAGTCGGAAAGGATCGCTGATGTTCTCCTTTGCCGCGCCTTGGGTCTTTCTGATTTTGCCACTGCCCATACTGGTTTACTTCTTCGTGCCGCCCCATCGCGAAAAGGTCAGCTCAATCCGCATTCCCTTTTTTCGGCACGTTGCAAAAGCGGTTGGTGCAGAACCAAGATCGGGATCGGTAACTCAGACGCGCACACGTCTACAAACATTCATCGTCATCATCGTCTGGATACTGTTGGTATTCGCCATGGCCCGGCCCGAACGGCTGGGTGAACCCATTGTGACAGAGAAATCAGCGCGAGATGTGGTGTTGGCATTGGATATATCAGGTTCCATGGATCAGCGCGATTTCAAGACTGCCGACGGCGCACCAAAGCAGAGGCTTGAAGCCGTGAAGGACGTCTTGCGCAGTTTCATTGCCGAGCGCGATGGAGACCGAATGGCATTGATCATTTTCGGAACGCGCGCTTTCGTGCAGGCCTCTTTTACTGAAGACCTGCAGAGTCTCAATGGTTTCCTCGATCAGACTGCGGTGGGCATGGCTGGACCAAACACGGCTTTGGGGGACGCCATCGGACTGGGTATTCGCACCTTTGAATCCAGCCAGGTCGAACAGCGTTTGATGATCGTTCTCAGCGACGGTGCCGATACCTCCAGCCGAATGACACCCGTCAATGCATCGGCCATTGCGGCCGACAAAGGCGTTGTCATCTACACCATCGGTGTTGGCGATCCCAATGCGTCTGGCGAAGATCGGGTTGACCTGGAGGCGCTCCGTGACATCGCAGACCGAACTGGTGGAGAATACTTCTTTGCAGATGACGAAACGGCATTGACCGATGTCTATCAAAGCATCGATGAACAAAACCCCCGCGTAGTTGAGACACAAAGCTACCGACCCCGCGAAAGCCTAGCTCATTACCCGCTTGCTGCCGCACTCATACTGATCCTCTTGAGCTCTGCAGGTTTTCACATTCACCAACGGCGGAGGCTTGCCTGATGCTTGATGCTCTGTCGGAATTTCATTTTATCCGAGTAGGTTGGCTGGCTCTTCTCATTCCAATCGCCGCACTCTGGTGGGTAATCCGACCAAAGCCGAAGGTTGATGGAAACCTCCCCTCGGGCATAGCGCCGCATCTCGCCAAAGCCTTGCAATTGGGTGACGAGGATAAACGCCGGTTCTACCCCATAGACATCCTGATGAT
Source organism: Roseibium sp. RKSG952 (assembly GCF_009711355.1). Classification (NCBI taxonomy): domain Bacteria; kingdom Pseudomonadati; phylum Pseudomonadota; class Alphaproteobacteria; order Hyphomicrobiales; family Stappiaceae; genus Roseibium; species Roseibium sp. RKSG952. Next base: position 36,897 of record NZ_SMMF01000919.1, read on the forward strand.
CGCAGCGATGCTTGTGACTTTCGCGGTTGCCGGGCCAACGTGGTCAAGGGCACCCAATCCACTGATTTCGGATACAGCGCCACTTGTGATCGCTTTGAAGGTCACTGACAGTATGGAGGAGACGGACCTTGCCCCCTCACGCCTTGATCGGGCGAAGTTCAAGATTACAGACCTGATCAATGCGCGCGCAGGCGCTCCAACAGCCTTGGTTGCTTATGCGGGCACGCCACATCGCGTGGCTCCGCTCACCGAAGATTCTAATATTCTCCGACCCTTGCTTGAAGGTCTGACGCCGGCAGTCATGCCGGAACAAGGTGATGCGGCAGGTGATGCATTGCAGCTGGCCGAGAGCATTCTGGATGGGTCGGAAATAACCGGAGCGATCCTCTTTGTTCTGGATGATATCAATCCATCGCAGCTGCCCGCGTTTGAAGATACAACAGCGCCAGTCTTCTTCCTGACTATGTTACCAGAGGGTCAGAGTATTCCACAGCTGGACGGTTTAAGAAGCGCCACGATTGTTCCTTTCACTGGCAGCGATCAGGACGTGTCACGTTTGGAGCGCCAGATCCAATCTGCATACAGCGAAGCGCTTGACGATGATGACCGACTGGACTGGCAGGATCGGGGCTGGTTGCTGGCTTGGCCTGCCGCGTTGCTGTGCCTTCTGTGGTTCCGGCAGGGTTGGGTTATCCGCTGGGCAGTTCTGGCGTTCCTCCTCTTTCCCGCTGCAGGGCCAGCACAGGCCGAAGGTTGGAAGGACTGGTTCCTGACGCCGGATCAGCAAGGTCAGATTGCCATGAACCAAAAGAACTTTGCCGAGGCTGGTACACTGTTCGAAGATCCGTATCACAAGGGTTATGCAATGCTGAAGGCAGGCCAATACCCGGAAGCTGCAGAAATCTTCACCGCTCTGGACACACCCGAGGCTGCTTTTGCCGAAGGTATGGCCCGAATTCGCAATCGGGAATACCGCCCGGCAATTACCGCCTTTGAAACGGCGTTGGAGCGCAGGCCTGACTGGCCCGAAGCCCAGCACAATCTGGAAGTGTCGCGCGCCATCTTAGAAGAAGTTGAATCGACACGAGAACAATCTGACACAGGTGAAGAAGCGGGTATCGGGGCTGATGACGTGGTTTTCGATAACGAGTCTGGCCGAGGTGAGAACACAACCGTTCAGGACCAAACCGGTGAGGCGACACCATTGTCCGCCGATCAATGGATTAGCGCGATAGATACCGATATGCAGGATTTCCTCCGCAGCCGGTTCGTTCTGGAAAATCAGGAGCGAAACCAATGAGGTACCTCTCGCTTCTTATCTTCATCATGCTGCCTGTCTGGTCTTGGGCTCAAGATGCACAAGTTGAAAACTCGATGGCCCCGCAGGTCACAATCGAAGCCCCCGAAGATGATACCACTGTGGGGCAAGCCGCGATTGTCAGAATCAAGGTACTGGTCCCAACCTTTATGCCTTCACCACCTGTTTTTCCTTCACTTGAGCAGGAAAACCTGCTGGTTCGTCTGCCTGAACGTGCCTCTGGTCCGATCAGTGAATCTGTGAATGGCGAAACGTGGTCAGGCGTCCAGCGCAGTTATCGACTGTACCCTTTGGCGTCGGGTGTATTCGACTTTGGTCCTCAGGAAGTGCTGGTCACATATGCAGACCCTAAAACGAATGAACCCAAGCAGGTATCAGTCCCTCTTCCTGCTACGACGCTGACTGCGACGGTTCCGGACGCAGCGCGAGGTGTCGATCCTCTGATCATTGCGAATGGGTTTGAACTGACGCAAGAAATCGAGGGTGAGACCGATATGAATGCAGGTGATGCGATCACACGCCGTTTGACTGCAAAGATAACCGGAACGTCACCCATCATGATCCCCGCATTGTTGCCTGAGGCGTCGGACCTACTCCTCCAACCCTATCCGAAAGAACCTCGCTTCACGGAAACCGAGGACCGGGGCATTCTGTCAGGCCAGCGTGTGGACGAAACTGTTTATGTGGCGCGTGAAGGTGGACAAACTCAGCTGCCCGCGATCTCGATCAACTGGTTTAACCTGAAATCTGGTGAGATAGAGACCGCCGAGCTGGATGCTGTGCAACTGACACTTGCAGCGCCGAAGTGGAAACCACCGACACCCGAAACACTTATATACGCGGTCTTTTTGCTTGGTGCATTTTCAGTCCTGTCTTGGGGGGCGGTTCATCTGACACGGCCTCGCTATCGGGCTTGGAGAAACGATCGCCGGACAAGATATCTTACATCATATGAATTTGCATTGAACCAACTACATGAATCGCTAAAAAATCACGATTTGTCAGGATCTTACACAGCTCTTGAGATGTGTAAGACGCGAGGCCAGAAACCAAAAGACTTGGTTGATCTGGAGGCTACGCTGACGCAGATCGGGGCGAGCCGATATGCGCCTGACAGTCAAAAAACTCATGCGGATTGGACAAAAGCTCTGCTCGCATTCAAGGCGATCAAGACGCGAAGGCCAAGAACTCTGGCAGTGTTACCTCCGCTTAACCCCTGATCTTAACTCACGCAGCTCTCGATCAGGGCGCGCCTGTCCTTAAGCCGCACACGACCGTAACCAAGCTCGATCAGATCCAAATCAGCCAGTCGGTGCAGGTTACGATGCAGCGTTGGTTGCGACACGGCGACCATCTCAGCCAGATCTTCCTGAGAAACGATGATCCAGCCGTCGGGCTCAGATGCACCTTCGTCGAGATGCAGCAACCTGAGCACCAGCCTCTTTTCTGTTCCGGTCACGGCTAAATTCGCCATGATACGCAGTGCAGTCTGCATATTTTCATGCGTCAGGGCATAGAAATCACGGATGTACTCAGGGTTGCGGTAAACCAATCTTTCGACACGTGAACTGGGAAAGAACAAGGTTTGCGTTTCCTGCGTCGTCACCACGCTCACCAATCTGAGCGAACCGGAAAACAAGGCCAGATCACCGATCCAGTAACCTGCGCCTTCACGATGCACCACAAAATCCCGCCCATCATCAGATGGCGCAGTGATCTGAATGCCTCCTTTCAAAACGGCGTAGATGCCGTTGGCGGGATCACCATGATGGTAAAGTGTTTCTCCGACGCCGAAGGTCTTCGATATTGCACACCCAAGCAGATCGCTCTGAAAAGACGTGCTGCGCTCTGCGAACCAGCCGTCTTTTTGAAACAGATGCATGTAAGTGAATTTATCAAACATTAGTATGTTTCAATCTCATCATATGATAGATTTCAAGAGCGTTTGCTCGATTAGAATAAGCGTGTCCGATTCCAAAGCCCATTCAATTAGTTAGGCAGGGAATTCGATGTAGCAGATGACCCTTAGACCACAACGTGTCGTCGCCAATACTCTATAACTTCCGGGTCGATTTGGCCCCCCATTGCAGGAGTAAATCATGTCACCACCCCGTTCTTTTGCAGATATTTGGCGCAGCAGGCTGCGCCGGTTCGCTGTGGCATCTATCGCTGTCGCACTGGCCGTTCCAGCCTGGGCACAGGATCAAAAGCCCAACATCTTGGTTATCTGGGGCGATGACATCGGACAGTCAAACATATCCGCTTATACGATGGGTTTGATGGGATACCGAACGCCAAACATCGACCGTGTTGCGAATGAAGGCATGATTTTCACCGATTATTATGGTGAGCAATCGTGCACTGCTGGCCGGTCATCCTACATCATGGGCCAATCGGTTTTCCGTACCGGTTTGTCGAAAGTGGGGCTGCCCGGCGCTGATCTCGGCATGCAGGTCGAAGACCCCACCATTGCGGGCCTGTTGAAAGACCACGGTTATGTGACGGGTCAATTTGGCAAAAACCACCTTGGTGACAAAGATGAGCATTTGCCTACAAACCACGGATTTGATGAGTTTTTCGGAAACCTCTATCACCTGAATGCTGAGGAAGAGCCGGAAAACGAAGACTATCCCGGTGACGCGGTGCTAGCAGATGGTCGCACATTCCGCGAGGCTTACGGTCCACGCGGTGTGATCAAGTCGAAAGCGGATGGCACAATAGAAGATACCGGCCCGCTGACCAAAAAGCGTATGGAAACCGTTGATGAGGAAACCGTTGCGGCGGCAATCGACTTCATCAAGCGCGCGCACGAGCAAGGTCAGCCCTTCTACGTCTGGTGGAACGGTACGCGCATGCACTTCCGGACGCACGTCAAAGACGACATGCGTGCACAAGCCAATGAAATCGTTGGTGGCGTGGCTGATGAGTACACTGCTGGCATGATCGAACACGACATGCACGTTGGTCAACTGCTTGATCTGCTGGATGAACTCGGCATCGCCGACAACACCATCGTGCACTATTCAACAGACAACGGTCCGCACTACAACACCTGGCCTGATGCTGCCGCTACTCCTTTCTGGGGTGAGAAAAACACCAATTGGGAAGGCGGATGGCGTGTGCCTTCAATGGTTCGCTGGCCGGGTCAAATCGAAGCGGGTTCTGTCACGAACGAGATCGTGCACCATATGGACTGGCTGCCGACATATCTGGCAGTTGCGGGTGATCCCGAGATCAAAGAGAAGCTGAAGGAAGGATATTCGTCATCGGGCATGGGCCGCGACTACAAAGTGCATCTGGATGGCTACAACATCCTGCCACTGCTGACAGGTGAAACTGCGGAAAGCCCTCGCAGGGAGATCTTCTATTTCTCGGACGATGGTGACCTGACCGCCCTTCGCTTTGACGATTGGAAGCTGATCTTCCTTGAGCAGAAGGCATGGGCAACGCTGCGCGCGTGGATCGAACCCTGGACCGAGTTGCGGATTCCGCTGATCATCAACCTGCGGCGCGATCCATATGAACGGGCTTATCGCACATCCAACACCTACTATGACTGGCTGCTGGACCGGGCGTACTTCCTTGTTCCCGCACAGCAGTACGTTGGTAATTTCCTCGCGACCTTCCAGGAATTCCCACCGCGACAGAAAGCTGCCAGCTTCAACCTGGATCAGGTGATGGACAAGCTAACCACTCCGACGAACAACTAAGTCGAAGTTCATTAAGAATGGTCGAAGGGCTGCCAATAAACAGGCGGCCCTTCCCGATTGAATCAAAAGGGTATTCTCATGCGGCGTCTCATTCCTATCGTTGTTGCCACTCTCATTCCTTTCACACTGTCTGCCGACCCGCTACCAAGTTGGACCGATACCGAGGCCAGAAACCGGATCGTCGCTTTCGTTGATGGAGTCACGGATCCTGACAGCGATGATTACGTCACGCCCGCAGATCGTATTGCAGTGTTCGACAATGACGGCACGCTCTGGGCCGAGCAACCGGTCTATTTTCAACTGATCTTCGCCATGGACAAACTGGCTGAACTGGCTGAAAGCGATCCATCCATTCTGTCCAGCCCCACACTGGAAGCCGCAGCCAAAGGGGATGTCGAAGGAATTGCCGCAGGCGGCAAAGAAGCCCTGATCGAGGTCGTGAACGCCTCACATTCCGGCCTCAGTGTCGCTGACTTTCAGACATCGGTCGCTGAATGGCTGGATACGGCGCGGCATCCAAAGACGAATTTGCCATATGATCAAATGACTTACCAGCCGATGGTCGAGCTTCTCAGATATCTACGCGACGAGGGGTTCACGACATATATCGTCTCAGGCGGCGGCATTCATTTCATGCGCGTTTTCGCTGAAAAAGCTTATGGGATTCCGCCCGAGCAAATCCTTGGAACCTACAACGACAGCACCTACGAAATCGTCGATGGCACACCGACCATCGTAAAAGCACCCGGCTTAGCCTTTATCGACGACAAGGAAGGCAAACCCATCAATATTGATCGCACGATCGGAAAGCGCCCGATCTTCGCAGCTGGCAACTCAGATGGCGACTTTGCGATGCTGGAATGGACGACTGCCGGAACTGGTCCGCGGATGGGTCTGTTAATCCATCATACAGATGGTGAACGGGAATGGGCGTATGACAGAGACAGTCATATCGGCCGTTTGGTTGATGGGTTGGACAAAGGCCCGGATTTGGGATGGGTGATTGTTGATATGGCGAATGATTGGTCACGCATCTACACTGGCAAAAACTGAATAGTCAGGACGCCAAAAATTCATGTGGACAGTGCTCGTTTCCCTGTTTCTATTTGCCCTCTTTTGCGTAGCCGTGGTTTTCTCGGTGCGCGCGGCCCAAACCGCGCGTACCCCACAGGGCGCAGTGGGTTGGGTGGTATTCCTGCTTTCAGCCCCGATGCTGGCGGTTCCTCTTTATCTGTTTCTCGGGCACCACCGTTTTCGGGGATATCGCGTGGCACGCCGAGAAAGCGAAAGAGTCGTTGAGGGCATCAAGACCTTTGCGGACTATTCCAAACCCGACCCGGAAAAAATGAAGATCAACCCGAGACCATTTGAGGCTCTGGCGCATCTACCCGTCTCGCGCGGCAATGGCGCTCAGCTATTGATTGATGGCGACAGCACTTTCAAATCTATCTTTGAAGCAATTGATTCTGCGAAGAATTACGTCCTCGTGCAATTCTACATCGTGCGGCACGATGAACTGGGTATGGAGCTTCAGGATAAACTCATCTCAGCGGCTCAAAGGGGAGTACACGTCCGTTTCATGACCGACGCCGTTGGCAGTTACGGGCTAGCGTCGGATTACCTTGAGACATTGCGCAAAGCCGGGGTCGACGTGGCAGACCCGCGCGAGCAACGCGGACCTAACTTTCGCTTCCAACTCAATTACCGCAATCATCGGAAAACAGTAATTATCGATGGTGAGGTCGGATTTATTGGCGGTCACAATGTTGGTGTCGAGTATCTGGGTCAGGATCCGAAATTTGGTCACTGGCGTGACACCCATATCAAAATGCAGGGCCATATCGTTAGGCAGTTGCAGCTAATCTTTACGGAAGACTGGCATTGGGCCCGGAATGAGGATCTGATCGATGAACTCGACTGGGCCGGCAATGAATCCGATCAGGATATGAACGCCTTGCTCGTCGCGACCGGTCCCGGAGATGAAACCGAAACAGGCGCGATGATGTTCTTTTCCGCGATCGCAGAGGCAAAAGAACGGCTTTGGATTGCATCACCCTATTTTGTGCCTGACATCGACATTATGACTGCGTTGCAGCATGCCGCTTTGCGCGGCGTTGATGTTCGTATCCTTCTTCCGGATGTCATTGATCACCGCCTTCCGTGGCTTGCCGCATTCGCGTTCTTTGATGAGATCCGAAAATGCGGGGTGCGTGTATTCCGCTACACCGATGGCTTCATGCATCAAAAGGCGTTCGTAGTGGATGATACTCTGGCTGCCGTCGGCACCACCAATCTCGACAACCGGTCATTCCGTTTGAATTTTGAAGCAATGGCACTGTTTTTCGACAGTCGCGCAGCCGAGGCCGTAGACAACATGCTGCGCAAGGACTTTGAAACCAGCTATGAGCTGACCCGCACTTTGTCGCAACAGCCCACTCATATCCGTTTTGGCGCACCGATCGCGAGGTTATTTGCCCCTATTCTTTAGTCAGTCGGGGAAACGTTCCTGAAAAACCTGGTTCATGAGAGCCACCATGTACGCGGTCGACAATCCAAAGGCCAACAGGCCGGTGACAGATGCGAAAGCACCAAAAATTCTCAGGCCTTCTCCAAGCACAATGTCGCCGTAGCCCAGCGTGGTAAATGTAACTAGCGAAAAATAGAGCGCAGAGTTCCAATCAGGCAGAACATCACCCAAAACCCAGATGATGGCCCATATCCAAACCTGAATTGTATGGGTGGCAATAATAAACGCCAGCGCGATGGTGATTGGACCAGCAGTTGCCAATATCTTGCCCTGGCTTTCCCATTTTTCGACAATCCGGCGAATAACCAGTGTGCACCATGTCAGCAGCACGATTTCGACCAGGAAGCAAAGACCAAGATACATGCTGCCCCAAAGGATCTGTTGCGACAACGTCATGAAATGGTCCTGCTTTTTTGTGATCGCGAGTGCGACCTCAGAATGACCTCTCATTCGGGTATGAGCAACCCCGCCATCCTTTGTCCGTGGGTGCGGCGAATGGAACCCGAACAGTCTACGCTATGGACAGTCGGGGATACGGTTGCACATTGTGGCTTACAGAAAGTGAGATGACATGCTGCTGACTATAGATCGCGTTCAAAAAGCCTATCCCGGAGGACGCCCTGTGCTTCAAGACGTTTCTATGTCGCTCGACATGGGTGAAACGCTTGCACTAACCGGAGAAAGTGGCAGCGGCAAAAGCACACTCCTGAATTTGGCAGCTGCGCTGGATGGGTTCGATGGTGGTGAGATTACGCTTGATGGTAAAGCCTTATCGTCACTGAATGATCCCGGACGCGCCGAACTACGGCGCCAGAAAGTGTCCTTGGTTTTTCAGCAATTTAACCTGATCCCATCCCTAACCGTGGACCAGAACCTCTCATTCCATGCGCGGTTGGCAGGCAATTGCGACTCTGAGTGGATTTCACATCTGGCGCAAAGGTTGGGTCTTGGGGACCTGCTGGAGCGCTATCCAGAGAGCCTGTCTGGCGGTCAGCAGCAAAGGGTTGCGATTGGTCGAGCGATGGCGGCAAAGCCAAAGCTGCTATTGGCGGACGAACCCACCGGAAACCTGGATGAAACCGCCAGTTCGGTGGTACTGGACCTGATGTTATCTCTGGTCGCCGATACGGGCGCCGCGTTGCTATTGGTCACACATTCTCAGGATATCGCTGCCAGACTGGATCGCCGCGCGCATCTGGCAAACGGTCGTATCACATGACAGGTCCAGTGGTTCAGGCATTGCTGTCCCACTGGCGCAGGCACTGGCTGCAATTGGCCACACTGCTGATCGGCATTGCACTGGCGACCGGCCTTTGGTCAGCGGTTCAGGCTATCAATTCCGAGGCGCGTTCCAGCTATGCCCGGGCCAATGCCCAGCTTTCGGTTGGACAGTTGGATGAGATACGCGACCCAACAGGCTACATACCACTATCGCGCTACGTTGATCTGCGGCGCTCGGGCTGGCAGGTAGCGGCGGTGCTCGAGGGACCAGTCCGCATCGGTGATCGCACGCTTCGCTTGATGGGGGTGGATATGGTTGCCTACCCCGCTCTGCCCGCCATGACACAGTTGGAACAGAGCGATACGCCGCCAGACCCCTCTGAAATACTGACTGCTCCGGGACGGTTGTTGATTTCACCCGATCTCATTGATCTGTTCGATGGGCGCGATGATCTGCCACCTATCCTTGTCAGCAGCGCCCTGCCCCCGGAGTTTATTCTGACTGATATCGGTGTCGCCGAAAGGCTCCTGAACCGGTCCGGACAAATTTCAAGACTGGTCGTGTTACCTGACCAACCCGGGTCATTGCCACCGCTATCGGAAATCGCCCCTGAACTGGAAAGACAAAGCCCGACCTCACAAATCGATACGGCACAACTGACCGACAGCTTTCATCTTAACCTGTCAGCATTCGGCCTTTTGTCATTTGCCGTTGGTCTTTTCATCGTGCATGGGACGGTCGGATTGGCCTTTGCCCAGCGACGTGGAATGATCCGCACCTTGCGAGCGCTGGGTGTTTCGATGCGGCGGCTCGTTTGGATCACGTTGGCCGAGTTGATCATGTTCGCCCTGATCGGAGGTATTCTGGGCTTGGTGATTGGCCATCTGATTGCGGCGGCTTTGCTTCCTGATGTCGCCGTAACCTTGAGAGGGTTGTACGGCGCCCCTGTCGACGGGCAACTCGCTCTCAGACCACTTTGGATCGTATCGGGGCTGGCAATGGCAATCGGCGGCACGTTGCTCGCCAGCGGCCATGCGCTTTGGCGGCTGTCCCGGATGCCCTTGCTCGCGAACCCCGGTCTGCAGGCATGGGGCGGCCAAACAAACGCTCGAAGACTTAGCGCGATGTCGGGTCTGGCACTTATCATAGGTGGCATGATTGTATTCTTCAGTGCCAAAGGGCTGATCGCTGGTTTTGTGATGCTGGCGGGCATTCTAACCGGAACCGCCTTGTTGCTGCCTGCCATTCTATCCGTGCTATTGGCGAAGTTTGCGCGGCGTGCAAAAGGGCCAGTTACGCAGTGGGTTTGGGCCGATATGCGCGCGCAGCTTCCCGGACTGTCACTTGCACTGATGGCCCTGCTATTGGCTCTTGCGGCCAATATCGGTGTTGGAACGATGGTTTCCAGCTTCAGGCTGACGTTCATCGGTTGGCTTGATCAACGCCTGACTTCCGAATTGTATGTCACCGCCTCAGATAACGAACAGGCGGATCAGATCATCGACTGGCTTGCGCCCCAAGTTGACGCCGTGTTGCCAATTCGAAGTATTGAACTTGCTCATGAGACAGGCCCGCTGTTTCTGTATGGTATAATCGATGACGATACCTATCGTCAGAATTGGCCCCTTATCGCTTCAAGTCCGAATGTTTGGGATAGTGTTCTGAATGGCGGTGCTGTCCTCATTAATGAACAGTTGGCGCGCCGGGAAAACCTGTGGCCGGGTGACACTCTGATGCTTGCCCCGCGTCACACCCTCGAAATCGCTGGTGTCTATTCTGATTATGGGAATCCAACCGGTCAGGCGATTGTTTCTATGGCAATGCTGGATCTCATAGCCCCGGGCGCTGCTTCGCGTCGCTTTGGCATTCGCCTATCCCCTGATCGTGCAACTGAAATGGCCCAGACCTTACGGGATCGTTTTGATCTTCCAAATTCCAGCGTGGTGCATCAGGCCGCCATGAAAAAGCAGTCTCTGGCGATCTTTGAGAAGACATTCGTTGTCACGTCGGCCCTGAATGTGCTGACGCTTGGGGTCGCGGGCTTCGCCATTCTCACCAGTCTGCTGACCCTCTGGACCCAGCGACTGCCACAGATTGCGCCGGTCTGGTCTCTCGGCATGACCAGATCGCGATTGGCTCAGTTGGAGCTGCTGCGGAGCATACTTCTGGCGGCACTGACTGCCTGTTTGGCGTTGCCATTGGGGCTAGTCTTGGCGTGGATACTCTTGTCAGTGATCAATGTTCAGGCCTTTGGATGGCAATTGCCGATGCATCTGTTTCCAGCAGATTGGATTCGGCTGTTTCTGCTGACCCTACTGGCCGCAGCAGTAGCAGCCGCCCTGCCCGCATGGCGCCTTCGGCGCATCCCACCCGCCGATCTTCTCAGGGTATTTGCCAATGAACGTTAGAGCGCTTTTGATGTTCCTGCTGTTCCCTTTGGCCGCACTGGCACAAGGTTACGCCGGTTTGGGAGGTAACGCTGATGGTTTCACTGCCCCAACGCCCGGATATCAGTTTCAGTTTCCACAGGATCACGGCCCGCATCCCGACTATCGGATTGAATGGTGGTACCTAACCGCAAATCTCAAAGGTGAGGATGGACGAGACTACGGCATCCAATGGACACTGTTTCGCTCGGCCTTGAAACCATCAGAAGAGGATGGTTGGCAAAGCCCGCAATTATGGCTGGGTCATGCAGCGGTCACTACGCCTGATGCTCACTACTTTGTTGAACGCCTGTCGCGCGGAGGGATTGGTCAGGCAGGCGTGACTGCGCAACCTTTCGAAGCATGGATCGACGAATGGCAGATGAAAGCTGATCCCGACATCAATGCGCTGCGCCTGACGGCCAATGGAGCTGACTTCAGCTATGACCTGTCTCTGGATGCCACAGGACCATTGGTATTTCACGGAGAAGATGGGTATTCGGTCAAGTCTGCCGACGGTCAGGCAAGCTACTACTACTCGCAACCCGGCTACCAGGTCGAAGGTGTTCTGCACCTGCCTCAGGGAGATGTCGCAGTCACAGGCCAGGGCTGGCTGGATCGGGAATGGTCATCTCAACCATTGGCGGCAGATCAAAGCGGTTGGGACTGGTTTTCGCTGAGCTTTGATGACGGACAAAAACTAATGGCCTTTCGCCTGCGTGGTGATCGCGGAGACTACACCTCGGCCACATGGATTGATGCATACGGTGTTGGAACTGCTTTGCCGGATGGCGCTGTCTCATTCACACCTATGGAAACCCAAACCGTTGCCGACAGAAATGTCCCGGTACACTGGCGCGTGGTCCTGCCGGATCGCGAGTTGGATGTGGAAGTGTCTGCCCTTACACCCAAATCCTGGATGGGAACGCGCTTTGCCTATTGGGAAGGCCCGGTTTTTGTTTCAGGAAGTCACAGCGGTCAGGGCTATCTGGAAATGACAGGGTACTGACCCAAATGTCGCCAGACTGTCACAGCTGCCTTTTATGACGGTCCCAAATATAAAGGGACTGGAAATGACAAAACTCAAAGTGGGCGCCGCGCTGATGGTGGCCGATCTCAAAACCCATCGTGATTGGCTTGTAGATGGACAGCGTGATCTGGAAATTCAGGATTTCTTTTCTCCAAACAATTTGGGCGATGCTGCTGGAGACTTGATCACCGCCGCTAAGAACACTTTGCAAGGGTATTCGGGGCGATTGGGTATTCATGGCCCGTTCTATGATCTGCCGCTGGATTGCCATGATCCCGAAATGCGCATCATTGTTCAGAAACGTATGCAACAGGCGCTGGATATCGCAGCTAAACTTGGTGCAACGCAAATGGTCCTGCACTCGCCTTATTCAACGTGGGACTACCACAACCTAGACAGCGACCTGACTTCCCGAGAAGCGAAGATTTCGCGCGTTCACGAAACCCTTTCACCGGTTGTTGCAAGGGCTGAGGAATACGGTGTCGTACTGGTGATCGAGAACATCGAGGATAAGAACCCTTTTGATCGGGTGATCCTAGCCAATAGTTTCAATTCCGACTTCGTACGCGTGTCCCTCGATACTGGACATGCGCACTACGCACATGGCGCTACGGGCGCACCGCCGGTCGACTACTATGTCCGTGCTGCAGGAGACCGGCTGGCGCATATCCACCTGCAAGATGCCGACGGTTATGCAGACCGGCATTGGGCGCCGGGTCAAGGAAGCATAAACTGGCAGGCTGCCTTTGAGGCAATTGCCGAAGCCGCATCACAGGCCCGGCTGGTGCTGGAACTGCGAGACAGCAACGACGTGATGTCGGGTTTTGAACATTTGCTTGCTCTGGGCTTGGCTGAATAGCAAGGCCCAGAACTGACCTATCTGACCACGTAGACAGAAACGGTCGAGTGCCGCACCACGCGCGCGGCATTCGGCCCAAGCAGATAGTCTTTGAAATCAGGCTTGTGTGCCCCGATCACAATCAAATCCGAGCCCGCACTCTCTGCCGTCTTCAGGATCTCCTGATAGGCTGTCCCTGTGGCGACCACATGGCGGATAGAAGCATTACGCTCTTCGCCCAAGGCCGAAACACAGAGATGGGTCAGTTTTTCATGAGCATCCGCAAGCGCCTGCTCGTGATGATGCGGCTCGAAAAAACTGCTCACGAAGGACTCACCATAGTCTGGCAGCACAGTCACGACATCAAGCTGCGCCCCTTCATGCCCCGCCAACTCGGCTGCTTGTTTCAGAACCTGAGCGTCAAGATCGCCGTTACTGATATCGACGGCACACAAAACAGAGTTTGTCATGCTGGCACCTCTTGTCTTGCGGCACGACCGCGTTGAAGGAAAGCGATCAGCCCAAGAAGGATCATCGCAGGGATATAGATCAGCTGTTTCGGAGGCTGGCTGGACGGCAGACTGACCGAGCTCAGGCGTACGGCCTCGTCACCGTAGTAGTCAAAGTTGGCCAGATCATCGGCAACTGGTGATCCGAACATCGGTTCCTCAAGTTTGACAAGGCCATCTTCTTCGAACAGCAGCAGCCCCATCGCGTCGACGCGCGCTTCACCGCCCTCTTCAGAACCAACTGGCACGACAACCGTGGTGTCCACCATCTTGCCGGTGTCAAAATCAGGCCCACTGATAACCATCCGAACATCTGTTCCGGGTGGTGTCTGACCCATCGTCTCAACGAATGCAGCAGGCTCAACCGAAGTGAATGGAGGCGCGATGCGATCCATGAAGAAATCTGGTCTGAACAGGGCAAACGCCACGAAGATCAGCGCGATGCTTTCATAGATACGGCTATGGGTCAGGAAGTAACCCATGGTGCCCGCTGTGAAGACCAGGATCGCTATCGTCGCGAATATCGCCACTATAATCCCTTCGACCCATGTTACATCGATAAGCAGCAGGTCCGTGTTGAAGATGAACACAAATGGCAGTGCAACGGTACGAAGCGAATAGAAGAAAGCCGTGAAGCCTGTCTTGATCGCATCACCACCTGAAACGGCTGCTGCAGCAAAGCTTGCAAGACCCACCGGGGGCGTGACGTCTGCCATGATGCCAAAGTAGAAGACAAACAGGTGTACCGCGATCAACGGTACAATCAGTCCGCTCTGCGCCCCCAGTTCCACAACCACGCCAGCCATGAGTGAGCTAACAACAATGTAGTTCGCGGTGGTGGGCAGACCCATGCCAAGGATCAGGCTGAGAAGGCCGACCATCACGAGCATCAGGATCAGGTTACCGCCCGACAGGAACTCCACCAGATCAGCCATCACCTGTCCGACACCTGTCAGCGTCACGGTACCCACGATAACACCCGCTGTGGCCGTTGCCAGCGCGATACCGATCATGTTACGCGCACCGTCGATCAGGCCCTGCCACAGATCGGCGACACCATCGACAAAGAACGCCGGCAGGTTGCTTTCACCACGGAAGATCGCCTTGAGCGGCTTTTGCGTCAGCAGGATCACGAACAGCAATGCCGTCGCCCAGAAAGCTGACAAGCCAGGTGATTTCTGCTCGATCATCAGGAAGTACACCAGCACGATGATCGGCAGCAGATAGTGCAGACCCGCTTTGTAGATTTCACTGATCACCGGAAGCGTGACTTCTTTGGCGTTCGGATCATCAGGCTCCAGATCCGGAACCTGAGCTGCGAAATACAGAAGGACCACATAGACGGCGCAGACAATAAGGCTAAGCACCAAGCCGGCCATGGTTGGCACCCATGCCGTTACCGCATCGACCGGGAATTGCGAGCCATAGCAAAGGCCTGCAAAGATCAGGAAGAACGACAACATGCCAACAACCGTCCGCGCCAGATGCACATCGCGATCACCAAGTGTCGGCATGTTCCGCTTAACCGCCTCGAGGTGAACGATATAGACTAGGGCGATGTACGAAATCGCCGCAGGCAAGAAGGCGTGCGTAATTACCTCGACATAAGAAATACCGACATATTCGACCATCAGGAAGGCTGCAGCCCCCATAACCGGTGGCATGATCTGACCGTTGACCGACGAGGCAACCTCGACCGATCCCGCCTGTTCGCTCGAGAAGCCAACGCGCTTCATCAGCGGAATGGTAAACGTACCAGTGGTCACAACGTTGGCGATCGAAGAGCCCGAGATCAGGCCAGTCGCAGCAGAACCAACAACGGCCGCTTTGGCCGGTCCACCGCGCAGGTGGCCTAGCGCACCAAACGCCATCTTGATGAAGTAATTCCCTGCCCCGGCTTTATCCAGCAAAGCTCCGAACAGGACGAACAGGAAGACGAACTTGGTGGAAACACCCAAGGCGATGCCAAATACGCCCTCGGACGTGATCCACATGTGGCTCATCGCCTTTTTAAGGCTTGCACCTTTCCATCGGATAACCTCGGGGACCCATTCAGAAGACCCGAAGAATACGTAAGCCAGGAAGATCGTCGCGATGATCGCCATTGCCGGGCCAAGCGCGCGACGCGCGGCCTCGAACAGCAATAGCAATCCAGCCAGAGCGACCCATTTGTCGGTATCATCCGCAAGACCGCCCGCATTCACGATCTTATCGTAGAAGAAATATCCATACAGCGCGATTGCCGCACCCATGATTCCCATGATCCAATCCTGAACCGGGATATAATTACGCGGGCTGGACTTCAGCGCAGGATAGGCCGCGAAAGCCAGGAACAATGCAAAAGCAAGGTGAAACTGACGGGCGTTGTTGACGACACTTCCGGGCAACAGGTAATTGGATAAAGGCGACGCCAGAACCACCTGAAAAATAGACCAGATTGCGGCAACAATTGCCAGAAACAGACCCACGTTTCCAGCAGGATCACGTGCACCCGCATCCGAGGATGCGACCAGTTCCTGCAGTTCTTCTTCGGATAACGGACGATTGCCCTGTTGATCAGCGCTCATCAAATCTCTCCCCGTCCTGCGGCCGGTTTCCGGCGCGGTTTTTTTGTTCCGGTGTTCTGCCGGTAAAAACGAGGCGCAAAACTGCGCCTCGTTCCAAAGTCACTGGTGGATTACTGAATCCAGCCTTTTTCTTTGTAGTACTTCTCAGCACCCGGATGCAGCGGAGCCGACAGGCCGTCTGCGATCATTTCTTCGGGCTTCAGGTTCGCAAACGCGGGGTGCAGCTTTTTGAAGTCATCGAAGTTTTCGAAGACCGAGCTTACAACTGCGTAAACCGCGTCATCCGACACGTCTGCCGAGGTTACGAAAGTCGCGCCAACACCAAAGGTCGAGGTGTCGCCGTCCGAACCACGATACATGCCACCGGGGATGGTTGCGGTACGGTAGAACGAGTTGTCGTTGACCAGCTTGTCGACAGCGTCGCCGCTTACGTTCACCAGAACCGAGTCACACGCGGTCGTGGCTTCCTGGATCGAACCCGATGGGTGACCAACGGTGTAAACCATTGCGTCGATCTGGTTGTCGCACAGAGCCGCCGACTGTTCAGCCGCTTTCAGCTCGGTCGCCAGTTCGAAATCGTCAGTGGTCCAGCCCATTTCGCCCAACAGGACTTCCATGGTGCCGCGCTGACCAGAACCGGGGTTACCGATGTTGACTCGCTTGCCCTTCAAGTCTTCGAAGTTGGTGATGCCGGAATCGGCACGGGCCACAACGGTGAACGGCTCAGGGTGTACTGAGAATACGGCGCGCAGGTTTTCGAAGGGGCCAGCCTCTTCGAATTTCGAGCTGCCGTTATACGCATGGTACTGCCAGTCGGACTGAGCAACACCAAACTCCAGCTCGCCTTCACGGATGGTGTTGATGTTGTAGACGGAACCACCGGTCGATTCGACCGAGCAGCGCACGCCATGCTCTTTACGTCCTTTGTTCACCAGACGGCAGATCGCGCCACCGGTCGGGTAGTAAACGCCCGTTACACCACCAGTACCAATGGTGATGAACTCTTCGGCATAAGCGGCCGGAGCCATGAAGGCAGCGGTGATGACCGCGCCGAGGCTGAGCTTGCTGCTGTTTTTCATTTATGAACTCCCAATTTTTATGTTTGGCAGACGGAAAAGGCGCATTGCCCCCGTCCGGGGACCGTGCCGATAAGTCAAACTTGCCCGTCTTGCAACGGGTACAACTCACTGAATTTTCCAAACTCTCCCAACATATTCGACGTTTCATTCAGACACATCGAATGTCAAGGCCAGCGCCCGGATCAAGGCCGCAAAGCCTCAGATATGACGATATTTGCGAGAGTTTCCCCGCCTGACGAACTCCTCCGCAAATCTCGTAACACTTATAGGTTGTTCATATCCAAGCGCATGCATGTGGTCGCGAGCAGCGCAAAGGAGAGACCTGCTGCTACGCTTACACAATTGGTTCTACATCGATGTAAGGGTTGTGGTGCCCAAGGAGAGACTCGAACTCTCACGCCCGTGAAGGCGGGGGATTTTGAATCCCCTGCGTCTACCATTCCGCCACTTGGGCCACGTGCAATGGATTAGCGTCCTCAAACGGGAAGGTCCAGAGGCAAAAACCATCCAATTTCCCGTTCGTTCAACCAAGAGCGGTTGACGCATTGGCAGGTGCGTGGTTTGCCTAACCCCAACTGATCTTGGGACCATAGTATATAATGTTGCGATCGCTTTATGACTGGACAATTCGTCTGGCGGATCACCCTCATGCCCTCTGGGCGCTGGCAATCGTAGCATTTGTCGAAAGTTCGTTCTTTCCGATTCCACCCGACGTTCTGATGATTCCCATGATTCTTGCGCGCCCATCGCGCGCCTGGTTGATCGCCACCGTTGCATTGGTGGCTTCCGTACTTGGCGGCATGCTTGGATATGCGATCGGGGCATTCTTCTATGAGAGTCTTGGCCAGCCGATCCTTGAGGCGATGGGCAAAGGTCATGCCATGGAAGAATTCAACCAGCGATTCAATGATTTCGGGTTCTGGGCAGTGCTGACCGCCGGAATCACCCCGTTCCCCTACAAGGTCATCACTATCATGTCCGGCTGGACCGGAATGCCGCTTGGGACTTTCATCGCAACCTCGATTCTGGCACGTGCGTTGCGATTCTATATCGTCGCCGGTCTGCTGTGGGGGTTCGGCGAACCTATCCGGGATTTCATTGAGAAACGTCTGGGGCTGGTCTTTACACTCTTCATCTTCCTCTTGATCGGAGGATTCCTGTTGGTGAAATACATATGACGAAACAACGCGCACTCATATTCCTCGCAGCCGGCGGATCAGCCGCTCTGTTGCTTGCAGCGTGGGGATTTCAACATCTTGGTGGCATGGCGCCATGCAAAATGTGCATCTGGCAACGCTATCCGCATGGCGCAGCCGTTCTGATTGGTGTTGTGGCGCTGGCCCTTCCCGGACAGCGCTTCCTGCCCCTGCTGGGTGCGCTCGCTGCATCGATCACTGCCGGGATTGGGGTGTATCATGCAGGTGTCGAGCGAGGATTGTGGGAAGGTCCGACAAGCTGCACTTCGGGCGATATTGGAGGGTTGTCCGCGGAAGAGCTGATGGAGCAGATCATGTCGGCACCGCTGGTTCGCTGTGACGACATCCCATGGGAGTTGTTTGGCCTGTCGATGGCCGGGTGGAACGCAGTACTATCAGCGTGCCTGGTACTGGTCTGGATTGCCGCGTGGCGTAGCCGGTAACTCTTAGATTTCGTCCAGTTCCGCATCCCAATACAGGAAGTCGATCCAACTGTCGTGCAGGTGGTTTGGCGGAAACTTACGGCCGATATTGCGTAAAGCCTCGGCATCCGGTTGCCGAGGCGGTTTGCGCAATGTCATACCCGCCTGCCGGAGCGATTTTGAGCCTTTGCGCAAATTGCAGGGGCTGCACGCAGCCACAACATTCTGCCAGCTTGTTACCCCGCCCGCGGCACGCGGTACAACGTGGTCAAAGGTCAGATCCCCACGGCTGCCACAGTATTGGCAACGGAATTCATCCCTCAAAAATAAATTAAAGCGCGTGAAGGCCACGCGCTTTCTGGGTTTTACATAGTCTTTAAGGACAACGACCGAAGGTATTCGTATTTCGGTGCTGGGACTGCGGACAACTTCGTCATATTCGGCGACGATATCAACCCTGTCCAACCAAGCCGCTTTGATCGCCTCCTGCCACGGCCACAACGAAAGCGGATAGTATGACAAGGGGCGGTAATCGGCGTTCAAAACCAATGCCGGATGATGCTTTAGTGCACCGGGTTCCCTGACAAATTCGGTCCTGAAGTCTCCGTCCATCACAGAATCGCTCCTCGCTCTCAGCTGCCCGTTTGTGACACCAGAGCGGGGAGCACCCGCCCCGGTCTTACTATGACTATATATCGTGTTAAAACTCTGACAAGCCCTGAGTTTCCACAATATGTCGAAGATTGGGTAAGCCGAATCCGTAACAGTGACATGACAGTTATCCACAGGTTGCGCACTGTGTGTCGCTCGGGCTATGGCGGGGCATGTCCTGGTTCATCCGATTCAACAAACCCTTTGATGTGCTGCCGCAGTTCACGGACCGTGCGAACTCGGAATCGCCGCGTAGCACATTATCGGATTTTATCGACCTGCCCGGCGTCTATCCGGCTGGTCGATTGGATCGGGATAGCGAAGGTCTGATGCTGCTGACAGACCATGGCCGTCTGCAGGCCCAGATATCAGACCCAAAACACAAGATGGCCAAGACCTATTGGGTTCAGGTCGAAGGTGTTCCAGATGCTGCCGCCCTCAAGGCGTTGCGAGACGGTGTTGAACTCAAGGAAGGTCCAACACGCCCTGCCCGGGCACGTGCGATAGATGAACCTGAAGATCTGTGGCCACGCACCCCGCCAATTCGTGAGCGAAAGACTGTTGCGGATAGCTGGATTGAACTGACGTTGCGCGAAGGTCGAAACCGTCAGGTTCGTCGAATGACGGCAGCGGTTGGACACCCTACCTTGCGTTTGATCCGTGCCCGCATCGGCGATTGGACTTTGGAGGGGTTGGAACCCGGCCAATGGGACAGCCTGCCCATGCCCACATTGAACTCGGCACCGCAGCGCAAAAGGGATCGCCGCCCTCGCCGGTGACAGAAGCCCTTATTTCCGCTAAACTAATTTTATGAAAGTGACGCCGGAGATACCTACCCCCTCCGCCATTCTGGAGGCTGCGTTGTATGTCGATGATCTGGATGCAGCTGAACGATTTTATGGTGAGATACTGGGGCTAACACGCATTCAGCGTGTTGAGGATCGTCACGTCTTTTACCGTGTCGGTGGCGCTGTCCTCTTATTGTTCAATCCGGAGCAAACCGAGCAACCGCCAAGCAACCCAGATCTGCCTGTTCCTCCGCATGGTGCGCGTGGAGCCGGGCATGTTTGTCTGGTTCTGACTAGGGATGAGATTGCTGCAATGCGTAAGCATCTGCTCAACTGGAACATCCCGGTCGATGCAGAGTTCGAGTGGCCCGGCGGAGCGAAATCACTTTATATTCGTGACCCTGCAGGGAATTCAGTCGAGTTTGCCGAAGGTCATCTCTGGGACTAACGCAAGGTGAAACGCTTGGAAATCCGGTTTACCGGCGTTCCGTCGCGCAGCTGCACACCATACGCGACCGAGTAATCCTGAAAACCCATCTTATCGTAGTAGCTTAAGCCCGATACATTATCGGCCCGGATAGTGGCATTGATCGCGGAAATTCCTAGCGCTGAAGCCACTTTTGAGGTCTCGGAAAACAATGCGCGACCCGCGCCTTTCAGAACCGGATCGCGTCGCGTGAAGGTTGCTATATCCGCGCAGTCATCAGGCAGCGCATCATTCGCCCCAAGCCATTGAAAACCAGCAACTTCACCCTGATCATCAAGGGCAACATGACAACAGATCTTATCTGTTCCATCAAGATAGCTCTGCGTGAACAGTGGCTCAGAAAATGGGATTTCAATCGCGGTCGTACCGCCGATCGCGATGATCTGATTGAGAATGCGGCAGGCGTCCGCCACATCCTCTCGCATCATCGGGCGAACGGCGATCATCGTTACAGGCTCAATTTGTCGCGCATGAAGGCCAACGCCACGCTCAGACCATCCGGTGCAATCCCATGGCCTGTGCCTTTCATGACGTGAGCGTAAACTTCCTGAAACCCAGCGCTTTGCAATGCCTCAGCGGCTTCAGGCAAAGACTGGGGCGGCACAACATCATCTGCGTCACCATGCACCAGAAGAACCGGCATCCGGCTGATAGTCTCGTCAGGCAGCAAGTCGGGCTCCAGCAATCGGCCCGAGAAAGCGACAATACCAGCCACCGGATCTTCCCGGCGAGGAGCAACATGCAGGCTCATCATTGAGCCTTGTGAGAATCCGAACAGAACCACCTGCTCTGGCAACACATCCTCGTCCACCATCAAGGCATCGAGGAAAGCGTTGAAATCCTCAACCGCCATTTCCATGCCACGGCGCGCTTCTTCCTCGGACGAACCATCGATCCAGGGGATCGGAAACCACTGGTACCCATTGGGCATACCGGGGATTTGTTCAGGGGCATCTGGTGCCACGAACAATGTGTCCGGCAGATGCTCGCCCAGCGGATCGGCCAGACCCAGTAAGTCGGCCCCGTTGGCACCATAGCCGTGTACGAACACCACGACCGAGCGTGTGTCGCCCGAAACCGGCTCTTTTCGGAGCGCATTCAAAACCCGTGTCATCTGATCCCTTCTCGTTCTTTAGCCACCCGGTAATAGGCCCACAAAACCCGCGCCGCAACCGAACGCCAGGGTGACCAGGCTTCGGCCATCAACCGCAACTCCTTATCCGTCGGACGTTTCTGCAGGTCATAGAGGATGCGTGCAGCTTCCTGCAGGGCCAAATCACCCGGCGCGATCACGTCCGCACGCCCCAGAGAGAACATGGCGTAAATCTCGGCGGTCCAAACACCGATGCCGGGCACTTCGGTCAGGACTGCAACGACTTCCTCATCGGACGCATCCCTCAACGCTGTGTAGTCAATACGGGCTTCGGCCAACGCACGGGCATACCGGATTTTCTGCCTGCTCAAACCCACGGCCCGCAAATCATCATCGGTTGACCACATGATCTTGCGCGGACCCGTCAGCTTTGCGTCCTTAAGGCGTTTCCAGATGGCATTGGCCGAGGCAACACTGACCTGCTGACTGACTATCGCACTCAGTAACTGAGAGAATCCGTCTGGCCGACGCCGCAGAGGCAACGGCCCCGTTTTTTGCATCGCATAAGCCATACGCGGACAGGCCGTTGCCAGCCACTCAGCCCCCTCTTCCACGCATTCTGGCGTTTCTATAATGCGACCGACGGCCATGAGCTCTCCATCTTAGATACACGCCGCACGTTAGGCGGCTTTGCCGCATATGCAACCCGCTTGTAAGTAACGGCTTTCGCCGATACGCATATGCCCATGACAATGACCGCCACCACTCCGCCCAACAACAGACAGGCCAAACGCAACGTCGCCGTTTTGGTAGCTGCGCAATCTATCCTCGGCGCTCAGATGCCGATGATCTTCATCGTGGGTGGACTGGCAGGGCAGTCTCTGGCGTCAAACCCCTGCCTTGCAACCCTGCCGATTTCGCTGATTGTTCTTGGGTCGATGCTGGCAGCGACGCCGATTTCGGCGATCATGCAACGTTGGGGTCGCCGCGTCGGATTTCTAGTTGGTGCGACCGCTGGTGCCTGTGGTGGTGTCGTAGGTGCTTATGGCCTGTACCTCGGATCATTTCCGATATTCCTGTTGGGAAGCCTTCTGACCGGCATTTACATGAGCGCCCATGGCTTCTATCGTTTTGCGGCCGCCGACACCGCTTCGGACGAGTTCCGGCCTAAAGCGATTTCGTATGTCATGGCGGGTGGATTGGCAGCGGCAATCATCGGTCCGCAGATCGTCAAACTGACCGCTGAGTCCTATGTCATTCCGTTTCTCGGCACCTATATCGCCGTTATCGCCGTTAACGTTATTGGATCGGCGCTATTCTTTTTCCTGGATATTCCAACGCCACCCCGCCCAACAGCGGATACGCCCAAAGGGCGAACACGGTTGGAACTGCTGAAAACACCACGCATCGCTGTTGCCATCATCTGCGCAATGGTCTCTTACGCTTTGATGAACCTTGTCATGACTTCGACGCCGCTGGCTGTTGTCGGGTGTGGCTATACTGCGAATGACGCCGCCGATGTTGTCACAAGTCATGTTCTGGCAATGTATGTACCAAGCTTCTTCACCGGGCACCTAATCGCGCGTTTTGGTGTTGAAAAGATTGTAGCGCTTGGCCTCGCCATTCTGGCAGGTGCAGGTGTTGTGGCCTTGCAGGGTGT
>NZ_SMMF01000158.1:0-310 GCF_009711355.1 Roseibium sp. RKSG952
AAGTGCGAAAGATCTTTGACACTACCCTCCACCTCGTCCAGGCGCGGATGTCGCCTGCTCCAGCAAATCGTTTTACTGACGGGGAGAACTGCCCTAAAGTTCATTTACATAAAACCGAACTTCATGGTTCGATAAGCACCTGAAAGCCAATACCCTCGTCTAAGTTAAATAATATTGGTTATAGTATCTGAACGAGATGGACTGTTTTTTAAATCGAATTAAGGAATCTGGGCCGTATGGGCGAATTGGCACAGGTTTAATTGACACAGGTATAGTGGCTCGTTGAAAAAGCCGGTCTGCCGGGTTGGAG
>NZ_SMMF01000428.1:0-949 GCF_009711355.1 Roseibium sp. RKSG952
CGATATCGGCCAAGCCGGTGTAGATTGACACGGAATTAGGTAGCAACTGCCACCAACGCAATTTTTTCTGCGTTCTGTGCCCGACTGAGGCTATTTGGGGCGGTACATGCCGTCAGATGTGTCGAAGTCATTTTGCAAATTGAACTCTTCCAAAACATCCGTCGCGACTTCCTGGATGACCTCAATTTCAAGATCTGTGAGTTCTGGAAATTTTGTCAGACCCTTCTTCGAAAGAGCGCCCTTCCCCTGAATTAAGAACCGAGCCAATAGCGATGCCCTTCTGTCAGGCATGTCAATGCGCTCTTTGATCTCTTGCGAAATGGCATCGTACATACCAATGAAATTTAGTTCATCTCTCAAGTCTTTTCTGACAGTCTCTTCAACTTTCGAGTACAAATATTCGGTAACCGTTGTTGCGTCGAAATATCTATAAAGATCGGACGTGTCGTTTTTGACCGATATTTCTTTTTCCGGAGTCCAGCCCCATTCGATGAGCGGTTGTATAGATTCGGAAAACGACTCTAGGGCTGCGTCGTAACCGCGACGGTCTCGTACAATTGCCGCGCTGATTGGGAAGAGAACATCTTTCGGAGTGTACCCCTCGGATGAGAGTATGTTGTGCATCAAGAATCGATGAATTCTTCCATTTCCATCTTCGAATGGATGGATAAAAACGAAGCCAAAGGAGACTAATGCTGCCGAAACTACGGGATCCGCACGCCCTCGAAGTTTCGAGGCCATGTCTGTCCATCCTGAAAGCAATGACTGCACATCCTCAGGCTTCGGACATATAAAGTGAACGATCTCGCGATATCCCCCCGCAGTCTCGCCGACAAAATTTTGGAAGTCTCGGACTCCTTTGGCTGCATATCGAGGGTCTACAATGTTATTCTGAAGTGAAAGCAGACTTTTTGGGTTTGGTGACTGCTCCCCGCCCTGAAGGACGGGG
>NZ_SMMF01000610.1:0-2465 GCF_009711355.1 Roseibium sp. RKSG952
CATAAGGGATTGAGTGTCAAGGGCGCTTAAACGCCGCCAAACGGTTTCCAACCCTTGACACTCAATACCTTATGGCAAATCGAACCCGGCCGATGCTTTGTTGCACTTCGCTGCTGAATTCACCCTCGCCTCTGTTTACCTGCTACTCGGAAATTAGCGCCCCCCTTTGATAAACAAGCGCCAATCCGGTAGCAGCCAACACCAGAAACATGATGGACATTCCGGCAGACAAAATGATAGGAACGTCGCCCTGTCCATAGAAACACCAGCGCATCCCGGAAATCAGATAGAAGATGGGATTCAAGTGGCTCACTGATTGCCAAAAGTCCGGCAAGGCACTGACTGGGTAAAAACTGCCGCCGAGAAAAGTCAGGGGCGTCACGATCAACAGCTGAACAGCATTCAAGGGCTCAAAGCTTTTTGCGCAACATCCCAGTATCAAGCCTATCAAGGAGAATATAACAGGCGTTACCAAAAAAAAGGCCAAAACACCAAACGGGTGAGAGATTTTAAGCGGTACAAATAAAGTTGCGCTGAGCAGCATAATCACGCCGATAATAACCGATTTTGTGACAGATGCAGCTACAAACGCAAGTGTCAACTCCAGGTTCGAAACAGGTGCTGCCTGGATTTCCGACAATGTGCCAGTAAATCGTCTGAAATAGAATCCGAAAGATGTGCTGGAAATAGCTTGCATCATCAATGACATCATGATCAAGCCGGGTACGATGAACGATCCGTAGCCGACGCCGTTAGCGGGCGCTATCCGCGCACCGAGGACTGCGCCAAAAACAAGAAAGTAAAGCGCGGTAGATAAGACAGGCGCCATTACAGAAACAAGAAATCCTTCTCGCACCTTGGCCAATTCCGCCGAGTAGATGGCTCGAACAGCATAGAAATTCATCACTCAGCCCCAACCAACTCGACAAAAACATCCTCCAGAGATGATTGATGCGTTTGCAGATCCGTTACTCTGGTATTTGTCGAAACAAGAGCAGCCAAAAGTTCCATGATTGCGTTTTGGCCTGCACCTGGGTCTGTGTAATAGGCATAACGCAAAACCTTTCCGCTCTCTTCGCGGGTCAGTTTGAATTTTCGCAAGCTATGCGGAAGTTCCGTGATCGGTTCAGCCAGGGACAACGTGAGTTCTTTGCGCCCGAATTCACGCATTAATTGCTCGGTCGGGGCCACATGAGACAATTGCCCCTTGTTGATAATCCCCACGCGATCGGCAAGTTCTTCGGCCTCTTCAAGATAGTGTGTTGTGAGGATGATGGTAACGCCGTCCTTCTGAAGCTGCGCGATGACGTTCCACATATCTTTGCGAAGGTGAATATCGACACCCGCCGACGGTTCGTCCAGAAACAGGATCCGCGGCTTGTGTACAAGTGCTTTTGCCACAAGCAAGCGCCGCTTCATTCCTCCAGACAATGAATTGAAACTTTCAGATCGCTTTTCCCATAGCGATAGCCGCTTGAGTATATCCTCGACTATAGCCATGTCGACTGGCATGTTAAAAAGACCTTGGCTGAAGCGAACTGATTGCTCCACCGTTTCAAACATTGCGGCGGGGATTTCTTGCCCGACGAGGCCGACTATCGATCTGGCTTTCCGATAATCCTTCGCTATATCGTGCCCCTGAATTGAAATTCGCCCTTTGTTAGGGCGTGTCAATCCGCAGATGGTCCGGATCAGGGTTGTCTTGCCCGCCCCATTTGGCCCAAGAAGCGCAAAGATCTCGCCTTCCCGGATTTCCAGCGACACGTCGCTCAAGGCATTGACGCCGTTCTTGTAGTTTTTGCTCAAGGAGCGAATGGACAGAATGGCTGACAATTTACCGGATCCGTATTCTTGTGTGATTATGACTTTATTATCGGTTTAATTTCAGTAAATTAAATCAGTTTTATTTAATATTAAGATGTGCATGCTCTATAGTCCATAATAAGAATGCAATCTCTAGTTTCGGAGCGATGTTTTCCTTTTGAATGGAAAACACAACAAGCCGAAGCAGGACTTCAGATCAAGCACATACGCCCCGATATTTGACAACTGATGCTATTTGATTGACTGAACTTCTACCGTTCTTGCTGTTGAATACTCAGCCATTCGCTTGCGTACAGATAGCGGGGTGATATCCGGCCACGCTTTTTCCACGTATGCAAGGCAATCCTTTTTGCTCCCAACAGGCCCAACTTGCATCCAACCCGATGGTATGGCTTTGAAAGTGGGCCACAAAGAATGCTGCTCTTCGTCGTTGATCAGAACCATGTACTCGAAGCGGTCGTCATCTACCATCGATATCACCATGTTATTTTTTTCAATGCAATTTATGACAATAACATAGGTATCAAATCAGGCTGATCAGCTTAATCTTTGTTCATTTTTTCAGGTCCCGTGAAACAATTATAGCACCAAGATTTCAGACCAGTTGCTATCAGCCCGTTGACGAAGTCGGATCTGGAGGT
>NZ_SMMF01000650.1:0-3140 GCF_009711355.1 Roseibium sp. RKSG952
GAACTGTCAGGGGATTACTAAAGCAGGACAAAAAGGGTTCTCCGTACGTTTGAAAACATCACAGAAGAATGGCTACGCCTGAGTTGGGTTGAAAATGGTGAAGAAAAGGAACTGGTTGCCACTCCAAGCCATCAGTTCTTGAGCGCTTATGGTGATTTTAGAAAGATAGAACAACTGGTGGCCGGCGGTACCGGCACCGTGATTTTAGCAGATGGTTCCGAGGCGGAGGTGACCGCGGAGAGGATCGTTTATTCCGCGAAAACGGCCGACATGTTCGAGCAGGCTGAAGGGTATGTTCTGCCAGAAAACGGCAACTTGGCGCTGAAGCCGATCTACAAAAAGGGCTGGAAGACCTATAATTTCGAGGTCGAGGATTTTCACACTTATGTCGCAGGCGGGGTCAGGGTCCACAATGACTCTTGGACCGATGGAAGAGGTTATGAGTTTGGGGCCCATACCGATGGGCTGGGGCAGGTTTGGACATCCAGTTATGGTTCAGGCACCTCTGCTGCACTCGATGGTAGATCAATCTCCGTAGATCAAAATGCGCGAAACGCCTACGAAGTTAGTCTCGCAATATCAAGTGTTGGCTATGCGAACAGTGCGGCTGGCAAGGCTGAATCCGCCGCCTACGGCGCAGGAAGAGCTGGAAACAACTATGCTGATGCATATGCCGCGGGTTTCAATGAGCACATAGCTCACGGAGGCGATAACGTCAGTGCCCATGGTGTGCGAATGGGCGATCGTGCTGCCCGAAAAGGCGCCGACGCCGCAACCGGGC
The DNA here is from genome assembly GCF_009711355.1 of Roseibium sp. RKSG952. Lineage (NCBI taxonomy): Bacteria > Pseudomonadati > Pseudomonadota > Alphaproteobacteria > Hyphomicrobiales > Stappiaceae > Roseibium > Roseibium sp. RKSG952. The sequence goes on from NZ_SMMF01000650.1 coordinate 782, forward strand.
GAGACAGCGGCAAAGATTCAGGCAAACCGCTGATCCTTGACCTCGACGGCGACGGCATTGAAATCACCCCGATGGACCGGTCGTTTACCGAGTTCGACTTCGACGATGACGGCTTTCTGGAGCGCACCGCCTGGGTCGGATCCGATGACGGCCTGCTGTTCTGGGATGAGCAAGGTAACGGACAGCTGCACCGGGCCGCTCAAATCGCGTTTTCCAACCTGACCTCCGATGAAACCGACAGTGATCTGGAAGCCTTGCGGGCGCATTTCGACGAGGCCAATGGTGGCAATGGTGACGGGGTGTTCGACCATCGCGATGCCGCCTGGTCGGAGTTCCGGATCTGGCAGGACCGGGACAGCGACGGCGTGGTCGATGCGGGCGAGCTGAAAACGTTCAGCGATTACGACATCAGCTCGATCAAGCTGACCCGCACCAACGAAACCACCGTTGTTCTGGACGATAATACCGCAATCCACGGCTTTACCGAGGCCACAAAGGGCGACGGCTCGACAATCAGTGTTGGTGACGTGTCGCTCGGCTATTCCAAGCTCGGCGTCCGCCGGTCGACCGACCAAAACGGCAATGCGGTCGTCACCTATGAGGGCGCGGACGGCGCAGCGGACGGGTCGACCATGCGCAAGGTGATCGCTGCAAGTGCGGGCACGGCCGGGTTTGATCTCGGCACCGACAGCCGGGCGGGCGACGGCAGCTTCACCACCTCCGGCTGGTCGTCGGCAATCGGCAATGATTTTTCCAACAGGATCGAGGCATCCAACAAGCTGGAAGACGTGCTTCTGGAGGGTGCCGGCGGCAATGACTGGCTGACCGGCGGGGCCGGACACGACATCCTGATCGGCGGCAGCGGTGCGGATACTCTGCTCGGGCGCGGCGGCAACGATACGCTGGTGGCGGATTCCCAGGATCTTGCCTCCGGAATGGTTTCGGGCGGCGAAGGCTATGACACGTTGACCATCGACAGCACGTCCGGCGTGAATGTGTCGCTTGACGCGCATCAGGTGGAAGCGGCGATCGGCGGCTCGGGCAATGACCGGCTGACCGGCAGCAACAACGATCTGAAGGTCTGGAGCGAGATCGCGACGCTCAACGCCAATGGCACGTTTTCGGCCGGGTGGGTCGAGATCGGCTATTATCTCAATGGCGCGGACGGCAATGACACGCTGACAGGGGCGGCCAATGCCGACCAGCTGATCGGTGGCGCGGGCAATGATACACTGACAGGCAATGGTGGCGACGACACGCTTTCGGGCGGCACCGGCTCCGATACGCTGAAGGGCGGCTCCGGCAACGACGTCTATCTCTACAATCGCGGCGACGGCAACGAGACCATTGAGGACAGCGGCTCGACCACCGATGACAATGGCAATGGCGGCGACACGCTGGCGCTCGGCGCCGGGATCACGCTTGCCGACCTGAACATCCGGTTGAGCGGCAATGACCTGCTGATCAGTTTCTTCGAGGAAAGCGACGCGGACAAGGATCTTGCCGCAGAACTCGGCCTGCCGGACCTGACCGGCTCGATCCGGGTGAAAAACTGGGCAGCGTCGGACAGCAACAAGATCGAGTATCTGTCGCTTGCGGACGGGACGGTGATCGAGCTCAAGGACATGAGCTTCACCATGTTGGGAAGCGGATCGGATACGCGGACCCTCGGGACTGGCCGCGATCTGGTGCAGGGCCGTGAGGGCAATGATGTCATCAACACCAAGGACGGTGACGACATCGTGTTCGGCGGTGAAGGTGACGACAACATCCGTGTTTATGGCGGACATGACCGGGTCTATGGCGGCGCGGGCAAGGACACCGTTTCCGGCTGGTCTGGCGATGACTATATCGACGGCGGCGACGGCAATGATGTCATCTATGGCGATGACGGATCGCTTGTGGGCAATGACCAGCTGATTGGCGGTGAAGGCAATGACAAGATTTATGGCCAGAAAGGCAACGATCTCCTGATTGGAGGGACCGGCAACGATACTATCGATGGCGGGTCCGACGACGACACCTTCGTCTACAATCGTGGTGACGGCAATGACACTTACACGGAAAAGCAAGGGAACGACACGCTTGCCTTCGGTGCCGGGATTGAACTGGAAGACCTGAAATTCTCGATCTCCAGTAAGAAGCTAGTCATCAGTTTTCATTCTGAGACTTCGGAAGAGGCGGAAGCGGCCGGACTGGAACCGCTCACAGGCCAGATCACGATCGAGGGTTGGAACATTTACAGCGACGAGGATGATGACAACCGGATTGAACAAATCAGCTTCAACAACGGTGACACGATCTGGCTGGGCCACCTGAATTACTTCAAGTGACGACATCATCGTTGGCTCGTCCGAAA
>NZ_SMMF01000322.1:0-595 GCF_009711355.1 Roseibium sp. RKSG952
GAGACTGCTGGTCGACGAGAGCCAAGCGAAAACGGAGTGAGGAATTGAGAAACACGGTATCCGAGGATGTAATTCCGGATCATCACAACCAACTAAAAAGCCCCCTGCGGGTCGCTCGCGAGGACGGGGTGGTCTTCACCGTAGAGGTCACGTCCAACCGTCGCCGCGCCTCCGGGCATGAGTTGGTGAGGGCGACAATCAGGCGCGGAGGTGCGCCTTTACGGCAAGACGATCTCGAGGTTCAAGCGCCTCAGGTGTCGGTCTACATTGAGCGACGTTGCCGAACGGACATAAGGATCAATTCTAACGGAACGTATTCGGGTCCCGGGCACATCTGTGAAAGGTCTATGAGGGCCGCGGTCATCGAAACGGTCCGGTTTTATTGCCCGGAGCCTTCGGTTGGGCCGAAACCATAATTTTTCGTTCTGTTGCCTTACTGTTTGTTAGGGTCGTTTTCGTGAAGGTTACTCTACGACAACCCCGCTGAACGGGCCATTCAGAGAAAGGACGAAATTTCCAAGAAACTGTCGAATCCTTTAGATACAACGCGGCAGCAAGCACGCTTTTAACGTCTTCCCCGCCCTGAAGGACGTGG
>NZ_SMMF01000377.1:0-763 GCF_009711355.1 Roseibium sp. RKSG952
ATTTTCACCTGACCGTCGATCCGCCCGAGGAACTCCAGCGTGCCGTCTGCCTGCCAGCGCGCCAGATCGCCGGTGCGATAAAGCCGCGCCCCCTCTTCCCCCGAAACCGGATCGGCCATGAACATCTGTGCCGTCAGCCCCGGACGGCCCAGATAGCCGCGCGACACCTGAACCCCGCCAATCAGCAACTCCCCGGCAACGCCAATCGGCACCGGATTGAAGAACCGGTCCACCACGTTGATCCGGCCGTTCATCATGGGTTTGCCAAGCGGGATGGTGCCCGTTGCAGCCGAGGCCGGGATCGGCCCGACCACCGCAAAGGTGGTGGTTTCCGTCGGCCCATAACCGTTGATCAGAACCGGCGGTTGCTCCAGCGTGTTCAGACGGGCAATCGCCTCCCGGTCAATGGCATCGCCGCCGACCAGAAGCGCCCCGACCCCGGAAAACACCGTCACATCCTGTTGCACGATGCTGGTGAACAGGCCCGAGGTCAGCCACAACGTGTCAATCGGCCCGGACCGCGCCGCCTCCCGGATCGTTGTGGCCTGCACCACACGGTCCTGCGGCAGGATCAGGCTGCCGCCGAAACTCAACGGCAGCCAGTATTCGAAGGTCACCGCGTCGAACACCGGGTGGCCGGTCTGCAGAAGATGCCCCCCCTTGCGCACCGACGGATAGGCATGATGCACCAGCGCGGTGATCGCCGCATGCTGGACGCAGACGCCTTTGGGTTTTCCGGTGGAACCCGATGTGTAGATGATGT
>NZ_SMMF01000077.1:0-240 GCF_009711355.1 Roseibium sp. RKSG952
TTCCGGTGGAACCCGATGTGTAGATGATGTAGGCAAGGCTGCCGGCGGGTGCCTGTACCGGTTGGTCCGCAGGCAGGGCGGCAATGTCCGCAGAGGTCTGCGGGTCGTCTAGAACAAGGGTTGTCACGGGCGGCAGGCGGTCCCGCAAGGCGGCACTGGTGATCACCAAAGCCGCCGAGGCATCGCCCAGCATCAGGCTCAAACGCTCCTGCGGATAGTCCGGATCAAGCGGCAGATAGG
>NZ_SMMF01000009.1:0-205 GCF_009711355.1 Roseibium sp. RKSG952
GCCAGTGCTCAGGAGTAGAGGCTTGGTGCCGGGCGGCAACTGAAGTGTCCGGTAAACATTGCCGACGCTAACAAATACCGGGATCGTCAAGTTGCTGCCAAGCCAGGGGCTGCTCCAGTGCCGAAACCGGCTGTTCCGGCCGCAAAAAGCCCGCCTCCGGCCAGTCAGATCAATGCACCGGCCAAACGCACAAGATTTCGCTTTT
>NZ_SMMF01000833.1:0-14168 GCF_009711355.1 Roseibium sp. RKSG952
TCACGGAACGCCTTTCAAGGCGGTTTCCGCGCTATTGACAGTCAATTCCAGCCGCCTGCACGGGTCTTGTAGAAGATGTGAAGCCCGATCTTGCCGCGCTTGTTCATCGCCTTCGACCAGCGCGGATTGACATAGGTCGCGTGATAATGGGTCGAGGCGTCGACCATCTTCAGGTATTGCTTGCCGTCCAGTACGTCCCTGGCCAGCCGCTGCGCCGTTTTCCACGCGGTCTTGCTCAGGATGCGGTCCTTGATGCCGTCGCAGGCAAAGGAAAACTGGCAGCGGTTGCGTTTGTGCCGGTTCTGGTAAACCACGCCGCAAATGGAGTTCGGATAGGCTGGGTTCTTGACACGGTTGAGCACGACCTGGGCAACGGCGGCCTGACCTTCCTCGCTTTCGCCGCGGGCTTCGAAATAGATCGCTTCTGCAAGGCACCGCTGCTCCTTCGGTTGTGCAGCGGACAGGGGAAGCGGTTTTTGGGCCCACCAGTGCGGGTTGTCCGGATCTTCCGGCGGCGGCAGTTCCTGTTCGTATTTGGCAGCCCCGAACAGCGCATCGAACGGCTCACGCGTGTCCTGAACCGAATCGGGCGCATAGGCCGACACGAGCGAGAAACTCGCAGCAGCGACATTGCGGGCAAGCAGAACCTTGTTAAGATCAAGTGGTTTGCCGTCCTCGGTCAGCGCCTTTTCCGTGCCGGATGCAAACGCCCCGGACGGGGTGTCCAGGGGCTCGGGCTTGACGAAGGCAACGCGCGGAAAGTCCTCGATCTTCTTGTCGTTCGCATACAGGCTGCGCATGGCGTAGACAGCACCGGCGGCATTGTCGACCAGCTGGCGGTTCGGCGCGAGGCTGATCAGCCGGTCGCCCTTGCGGCTCCTGTTGATATCCAGCTTTTCCGGGAGGTCGGTTGGCAGAATGTCCCGTGCGATCCCGTCAAGCCCTTTGACCGGTTTGCTCTTCGCCCCCTTGACGGCGGAGGTAACAGACAGCTGCGGCACATCCGGGGTCTTGGCCTGTGCGATAAAACCCGGGGAGGGGGTCAGGGCCGTGGTGAATTCGGTCTGGGACAGGCTCAGCATCCACCGGGCCGGTTTGGCCTCCTGCTGTGCGATGAGCCCATAGATGTCCTGATCTCCGGTTCCTGCAGTCAGGCTCAGGAAGACAAGCGGTGCCACAGCGGTCAGACGTTTCATCTTGCGCCAGCGCCGGGCCGGGCGTTTCGAAAGGCCAGACATCGCAGCCAACTCCAACTCGTAACTGGGCCCGGCCGATCCGGGCGGAAACTGCAAACAGCCGGTTAATCCGGAGCTTGATGCCGATAGTGTGCGCTTAACCTTGAGAGAGCGTTAATATGCTTGGAAATCGCGGATTTTGGCCAAATCAGGCGCCGAAAGGTGCAAATTATAGTTAAAAATGCCGTGTTGGTTTCGTGTCGGCGTTCCGGTGTGAGGTACGGTTCGCTGTGGCCGAAGGCACTTGCCGGTTGGTTCGTCCGGCCCTTTAGCGGCCGCCAACACGCAGGCCCGGAGCGGGGCGTTCGCTCATCAAGGCCCGCCGGAACCGGAACAGGGCCGCCGGGCGGCCACCTGTTGCCGTCGAGGTCGCCCCTGTCGGCTCGACCAGATTGGCGTTTTCGACCAGACGGCGGAAATTCTGTTTGTGAAGATGCCGCCCGGAAATCGCTTCGACCGAGTTTTGCAGATCCGTCAGGGTGAAGCTGTCCGGCATCAACTCAAAGACAACCGGCCGGTATTTCAGCTTGCCGCGCAGGCGCGAAATCGCGGTTGCCAGAACGCGGCGGTGATCAAACCGCATGGCCCGGCCAAGATTGGGCAGACTGTCGCGGGCAAGCGCTGCCGGACGTCCGTCCTGCAAGGCTTCGCGGACAAGGCCGGCCTCATAGAGAACTTCATAGCGTTCGAGCGCGCGCTCCTCGTCCCAGTCCTCACCGGTCCCGAAGGCAAGCCGGATGCGCTCGCCCCGCCCGAGGGCCCGGACCGGCGTATCGCTCGGCAGCGGCTCTTCCGACCATCTGTGAAGCGCGGGCAGCAGCTCCCGGTCCAGCATGGGCGGACGGCCGTCACGCCAGTCCTCCCAGGGAAAATAGTCATACCAGGACCGCCACCGGGACTTCTGGCGGGCAAGGACATTTTCCGAATCCTGGGTTTGCCGTGTCAGAGCGAGATATCCGACGGACACCACATGCGGACCGGCATCACCTTCGACCCGGTGCCGTCCGCGGTCCCCGAACGTGTAGAGCTGCTCGACATAGCCGACCCTGAGGGCCGTCTGCGCCTCGACCCAGGTCCGCAATCCGATTTCGAAGGTTCGGTGATGCAGGGGGTCGAACGGTCCGAAGGGCAGGCTGCCGGGTGTTCCCGGATCGGCAGATTCGACCTGAACGATTTGCGGCACGCCGTCTGCGACGGAGACAATGACCGCATTCAGCCCGATTTCAATCTGTGCGGCCGGATCACTCATGCGGGTAGCGGTCCAAAGTCCCCGGACGTGTCATTCGGCATCAAGCGGAAAGGCAAAGGGGGTGCCTTCAAAGGCGGTCGCCCCGCGTCCGATCTTGCGAATGGCTTCGATCATGCGGCCATCCCGTTCCAGGAGCCGGTCGGCCATGGCCACCAGACGGGCATTCGGCGTTGCTGAAGGAGCCTTCTTGCGAAGCAATTGCGCCAGGTCGTCCTCGTCCCTGTCCGGGTTCAGGTAACAGGCGGTGATATAGGCGCCTGCGGTCGAGCGGCTGATCCCGGCCCAGCAATGGATCACCATCGGGCTTTGCCGGTCCCAGCCGCCGGCGAACCGGATCAACCGGACGACATGTTCCTCGCCCGGAGCCGTCATGCCTTCGACCGGCGTGACAATGTCGTTGAATTCAAGGAACAGATGCCTGTCGGGCGAAATCCGTTCCGGTCTCGCGACCTCGGTTTCACCGCTGATCAGGGTGACAAGATGGGAGGCTCTGGTCTTGTCGACCGTTTCCTGCAGACGTGACAAGGAGCAAACGTAAAGCATGGGACGCCCGTCGGGTTCGTTTTGTCAGACCGTACCTGCCAAATCGGGCAGGGTCACGCATTAAGCGGTTTTTCTGCGGGCTTTGTTCCCAAGTTCCCGCAAGGCTTCGATTTCTTCAAACCTCTGCAGAAAGCGGTTCTGGGCGTCCGCTGTCGGAAGGGGAGCAAGCCCCATCCGTGGCGTTTGCTCCAGATTGGGCATTCCCCGTGGACGGCCAAAGATCTTTGCGGCTTCGAATTCCTCAAAGCCTGCCAGCTCGATGGCTTCGTAATAGGCACAGATCACGTCGGCTTTCTTGGCGAGTTTCTTGATCCGGACCGGAATTTCGGCCGGCAGGCCGAAACGCAAATGGATCGCGCCCTGCAGCCGGGCTTCAACGGCCTTGTAAGCCCCCCCCATGACCGCCTTGAACGGGGAAATCATGTCGCCGATCACATATTCCGGTGCATCATGCAACAGGATCGCCTGCCGCCATTTCGGATCCAGATCGGGCTTGAGCCGGAGCGCGATCTCCTCGACGATCAGCGAGTGCTCGGCCACGGAAAAGGCGTGATCCCCGATCGTTTGCCCGTTCCAGCGCGCAACGCGCGCCAGACCATGGGCGATATCGGAGATTTCGACATCAAGCGGCGACGGGTCAAGCAGGTTCAGCCGCCGGCCGGACAGCATGCGTTGCCAGGCGCGTGGCGTTTGGTCTGAACGGTCCGGAGACATTGCTTGTCCTTCTGTTTTGTCTGCTTTCAGTCTGCGCCAGCCGTTTCGGGCCACGAAAACGATGCCCAGGCGGGCAAATGCACGTGAATCGGAACATCACCGCAGGTGATCGGGGCGCTTTTGTCGAGGGCGGCACGGACCTTGTCAAGGCGGACCAGTGCAACGCCTTTCGCTTTGCCGTCAATTTCGGCATGCGAGCCCAGTGTGCCGACAGACTTGCCATCCGCGAGAACAGGTGTTCCCGGTTCTGGCAGCGCGCTGTCTGCGCCGACTTCGATAAAGCGTTTGCGCGCGGTGCCCCGGTGCTGCATGCGCGAAACGATCTCCTGACCGACATAACAGCCCTTGGTGAAAGATACGCCATTCAACTGATCCATGTCCGCATCATGCGGGAAGATGTCCGAATACTGGAAGTCGGACAGCGCCTCCGGGACGCCCTGTGCAAGACGATGCGCAGCGTAGGCATCGATTGAGACTTCCTGCCCGCCCGCGCCGGTCAATGCGTTTCGGATGGATCCGGCCTCGCCGATGACGCGCGCGCCCAGGGCACTCAGACGAGGGTCTTCAAGAACAAGTTCCGGACCGGAGCCGGGCATTCCGTTCCAGAGTGCGAAAACCGACCGTTCGTCCGGCTCGATCATCACCTTGGTGCGCAGGCGATAGAACGTCAGGCGTTTGCGCAGGTCTGCCAGAACGCTCGTGTCTGCGTCCAGCAGATAACCGTCGCCGGTTTTGATGACGAAAAAATCGAACTGGATTTTGCCCTGAGGTGTTAAAAGTGCCGAAAACCCGATGCCCTGCCGGTCGATATCCTCCATGTCGGCGGTGATCAGGTTTTGAAGAAAATCGTGCGACGGGTCGCCCGAGATCCTGAGCAAAGCGCGGTTTGTCAATTCGGCAAAATGCATGTCGCTGTCTCTGTCGGTGTTCGAATGTTGACCCTGCACATAGTCGCAGTCTGAAATCCGGGCAAGGTGCCGGATTTGGCGTCCGGTGACTCGCGCTTGTGCCATTGGATGCTTATAAGCGCCTGAGCAATCATATCAGTGATGGGAGCGCGTCGTGCCAAACGTATTCGATATCGTCTTGAAAAACGGGACGGTGGTCAATCAGGACGGATCGGCAATTCGGGATGTCGGCATTCGGGAAGGGCGCATTGCCGGGATCGGGTGTTTCGCTGAAGAGCAGGCCGGTGAAGTTGTCGATTGTACCGGATTGCACGTGCTTCCGGGTGTGATCGACAGTCAGGTGCATTTTCGCGAGCCGGGGATCGAGCACAAGGAAGATCTGGAATCCGGATCGCGTGCGGCCGTCATGGGAGGCGTGACCTCGGTGTTCGAAATGCCGAACACAAATCCCTTGACCACGACCGAAGCAGCCCTTGCCGACAAGGTGTCCCGCGCGCATCACCGCATGCATTGCGATTTTGCCTTCTGGGTCGGCGGGACCCGTGAGAACGTCAGGGACATTCCCGAGCTCGAGCGCTTGCCGGCTGCTGCCGGGATCAAGGTCTTCATGGGCTCCTCGACGGGTGACCTGCTGGTGGAAGACGATGGCGGTGTGCGGGATATCCTGTCGGCGACGCGGCGCCGGGCGGCTTTCCATTCCGAGGACGAATACCGCTTGCGCGAACGCCAGGGCGAGCGGATCGAAAACGATCCGAGATCCCACCCGGTCTGGCGCGACGAAATCGCTGCCTTGAAGTGCACGGAACGGCTGGTGCGCATTGCCCGGGAAACCGGCGCCAAGATCCACATCCTGCATTTGTCGACGGCGGAGGAAGTGGACTTCCTGATCGCGCACAAGGACGTCGCCTCCATTGAAGTCACGCCGCATCATCTGACGCTGACGGATGAAGCCTATGAGCGGCTTGGAACGCTGGTGCAGATGAACCCGCCGGTCCGCGCGGCGCATCACAAGGACAAGCTCTGGTGGGGCCTCGGCCAGAGCATTCTGGATATTCTCGGCTCCGACCATGCGCCGCACCTTCTGGAAGAAAAGCAGAAGCCCTATCCGGCATCGCCTTCCGGCATGACCGGGGTTCAGACCCTCGTTCCGATCATGCTTGATCACGTGAATGCGGGCCGGTTGTCGCTGGAGCGCTTTGTCGACATGACCAGTGCCGGGCCCTTGCGATTGTTCCAGATCGCCCGCAAGGGCCGGATCGCGGTGGGCTATGACGCGGACTTCACCGTGGTCGACATGAAAAAGAAAAAGACGATCACCAATGACTGGATTGCGTCCAAGTGTGGCTGGACCCCCTATGACGGCAAGGAAGTTACCGGCTGGCCGGTCGGCACCATCATCCGCGGTCAAAGGGTGATGTGGGAGGACACACTCGTTGCTCCGTCGCTTGGCGAGCCGGTTCTCTTTCAGGATGGCCTGCCGAGGAAGTAATTCGGCATCCGTTCGCTGATATTATGTAAAAATGACAAGGAATACGGCATCCGCTTGGGTGCCGTAAGTGTTTTGCGCGCAAATGTGATTTGAGTGCCCGGTAAAACTGTCCTGATATACGAAGAAGGTACCTCGTGTTTTCTTTCAATTTCGGCTGCGCTGTCTGGTAACTCAAAATACAGATATTCGATTTAGATTGTCCTGTGTTCCTTGGTTGTATTGCGTGAAAAGGGGGCGTGATGCCTGGATTTACTTCCCGTTCTTCCGGCTGGCGGAGTTTGGGGCGGGGAGCCGGGATGGCAGCGGTTCTGAGCGTCGTTCAGGGAATACTCTGGGCGAATAATCCGGCCGGAGCTGTCGAGCGTTCGGGCGGGGCGCAGCCTCAGGCGCCGGTTCATTTGCTTGTCTCGCTGGAGGCCCAGAAAATCGATGTATACCGCGGAACGGACCTGATCCGCAGTGCTCCGATATCATCCGGCCGCGCAGGTTACCGCACTCCGACCGGAGTGTTCACCATTCTCGAAAAGCGGCGCAAGCATTTTTCGAACCTCTATGACGACGCGCCGATGCCCTACATGCAGAGGCTCACATGGACCGGCATTGCGCTTCACCAGGGGCAATTGCCGGGATATCCGGCCTCTCATGGCTGTGTGCGCATGCCGCGCGATTTTTCGCGGGACCTCTACGGGCTGACGAAAACGGGTGTGCAGGTGGTGGTGACCGGTGCGCCCGCCGGGCCTGTTCGCGTTGAACACCCGGTTTTACCGCAACCGGGTACGCCCAGGATGACGGTTGCCCGGCTGTCGGGAACCATGAGCGATGCGGCTCCGCTGCTTCGAGGATCCACCATTCAGGCGGCGGCCCCGGTGCGGGTTGACCGGGAACCCGGATCGAACCCGCATTTTGGCCGTCCGCTTCGCATGATCATCACCCCGAACAAGCCGGTCAACGAGATCAAGGTTATCCAGATCCTGCTGAACCGGATGGGGTACCGGGCGGGGCCGGCCGACGGGATTGTGGGCCCCAAGACACGGGCGGCCGTCGAACTTTATCAGGAAGGCGCGGACCTGCCGGTCACCGGCATTCCGAGCAGCACGGTGATTGCGCGCATTTTCAAGGAAGCCGGCTATCAAAAGCCGCTCAACGCCACCTTGCGCGTCCGCCGCAAGTTCCGGGATGTTTATCAGGCTCCGGTTTCGATCAGGGACCCGGACCTGCCGATCGGAACCCATGTGTTCACCGCACTCGACTTTTCGGAAGGTGACACGGGCGTTGAATGGATGGCGGTGAGGGCGGAGGACCGGGGTGCGGAAACGGGAGCTGCCCTTCTCGACCGGATCGGGATCCCAGAAAATGTGCGCGGCAGGCTTGGTCAAATGCTCACGCCGGGAACGTCCCTGATTGTGACCGACCGGAGTTTCAAGCGGAATACCGGCCTCGGCACGGATTTTGTCGTCATCACCCGATAGGCGCGGGGCATGTTTGCGGTCGCGCCTGAGCATGGTGCCGCAGAGCGCCATGGTTTTACTTTTATCGTTTGACACTCAAAAGGCGAAACATCGTCACCAAACTGTCGCGCAGCTCACGTATCGGAAAGCCATCTAACCAAATCAGTGGCAGGACCCGAACATGTCGAAACGAACGCTTGAGGCCTCGAAGACACGGTTGAGGGGCGCAGTGCACCGGTCGAGCGCGGCCTCCCGGGACGGGATGCTCGAGCGGGTGTTCACCTTCGCCTTCAAGGGGCTGGTTTATCCGCAGATCTGGGAAGACCCGGACGTCGACATGCGGGCACTGAAACTGACGCCGCAGTCGCGGATGGTGGCGATTGCCTCGGGCGGCTGCAACGTCATGTCCTATCTCACCGCCGACCCGGCTCAAATCACGGCGGTCGATCTCAACAGGGCCCATGTTGCCCTTGGCCGGCTCAAGCTTCTGGCCGCCCAACGTCTGCCCTCGTATGAAAGCTTTTACCGGTTTTTCGGCGAGGCCGACGAAAAGGCCAATCTGTCTGCCTACGAACGGTTTCTGAAGCCCGAGCTTGATGCCGAATCCCGCGCCTATTGGGAAGGCCGCTCCTTGAGTGGTTGGGGCCGGAAGCGCATCACGCTGTTTTCGCGCGATCTCTATCATCACGGCTTGCTGGGCTATTGCATCGGCATGGTGCACCGGGTTGCCCGGCTTTATGGCATTGATCCCAGAGACATGGTCAAGACCCGCGGGCTTGACGAGCAGCGCAGCTATTTCGAGACCGCGCTCAAGCCGCTGTTCGACAAGCGGCTGGTGCGCTGGGCAACCTCCAAGAAAATGTCGCTCTACGGCTTTGGCATCCCGCCTGCGCAATACGAAGCGCTGGTCTCGGCAAGCCCGACCGGTGACATGTCGTCGGTGTTGCGCGCGCGGCTTGAAAAGCTGTGCTGCGATTTTTCCATGAGCGACAACTATTTTGCCTGGCAGGCCTTCAATCGCGGATACGCGCCGCGTGACGGAGACAGTACGGGGGCATCCGGGCCACTGCCTCCTTATCTCGAACGGGATCACTTTCCGGCCATCCGGGAGCGCGCGAACCGGGTAGAGGTGGTCAACCGGAACTTCACCGAGCATCTGCAATCCGAACCGGACCGGTCACTTGATGCTTATGTCCTGCTTGACGCACAGGACTGGATGACTGATGGCCAGTTGAACGCATTGTGGGACCAAATCACCCGAACGGCGCGGCCCGGTGCCCGGGTGGTTTTCCGAACGGCTGCCGAACCGACGCTGTTGCCGGGGCATGTGCGCGACACGACGCTGGAGCAATGGACATACATGGAAGCCGACAGCCTAGAATTCGGCCGTCAGGACCGGTCGTCGATCTATGGCGGTTTTCACCTTTACGCATTCAACGGATAGTCCCGTGTCTATGCAGGGCTCTACCCAAACCGCCAGTCTGATGGACCGGGTCTACCGGCGCCAGCGCCATGTCTATGACATCACCCGCAAATACTACTTGCTGGGGCGGGACCATCTGCTGGAACAGCTTCAACCGGTTGACGGCGCGCATGTGCTGGAACTCGGCTGCGGGACCGGCCGCAATCTGATCCAGGCGGCCCGCCGCTATCCGGGAGTGCGGTTTTACGGCGTCGATATTTCCGCACAAATGCTCGAGACGGCGCGGCAGAATGTGGCAAGGGCGGGCCTGGCGGACAGGATCTTGCTGAAACAGGGCGATGCCTCCGATGCGGCCGTTACAGACGGTCTGGGGCCCGAGACCTTCGACCGGGTGTTTTACTCCTACACGCTGTCGATGATGCCGATCTGGCGCGAAGCGCTTCAGGCCGGGCTTGGCTGCCTGTCAGACGACGGACGGCTTTGCATTGTGGATTTCGGGCAGCTGGAGCGGTTGCCGAAAGTCTTCAAGGCGGGATTGTACCGCTGGCTTGAGAGCTTTCACGTTACACCGCGCCCGGATCTGACTGCGTTTGTGTCCGAACTCGCCGAACACCATGGCCGGGCAGTCCGGAGCAAAAACCTCTATCGGGGATATGCGCTTTATCTGGAGGCCAGCGGACGTGCCAGCGCTCACTCACCGGCGACGAAGTAGTGCAGCGTGCCGTCTTTTCCGATGCCCACCCGGTAAAACAGCCATACGCCATAGTTCTGCATCTCGTCGAAGTCGGCAGATGTGATGATCCGGTACATTTCGACCTTCTGCTCCGGCGTCAGTTCCGCAAACGGGTAGCGGGCAAAATATGGCCAGACATACATTTCCTGCGGCGTGCCCGGATCCGTGTGCACGAAGCCGGCCTCCAGAACATCCGTCAGAATCGCGAGGATTTCCAGGCCCTCGCCATCGCCGGAACTCTCTTTCAGAAACTCGATCGGGTCGCCGATTTCGGTGAGCGACAGGGTGGGCGGGACTTCGTTGCTTTCAAGAACCATCCGCAAGCGTTCGACATCGCCCAGTTGCGCGGCTTCCTTCAATTGGGCGTGCATGCGCTGCACCGGTTTCGGCAACCGGGTCAGGTCGTACAACACCTCCGGCGCGGGCATCGGCGTCAGTGACTGGTCCGGAAGCGGCATGGTTTCAAAGGCTTCTTCGCTTTCCTCGCCGAGGAAATCCTCGCTCGGAATCGTGACTGTCTCGACCGTGTCCGGGTCCGGCGCGATCCGGATGGTTTCGGTGCGAACGGTTTTCGCCTCCACCGGGGCCGAGAGCGCCATAATCAGTATTGCCAATGCGCTCCCAAGCTTAACCATGCGCTTCATCCTGTCAATTCGAACCATCAATACGTGACTTCCCACATTCGGCACGCAGTTGTCACTGGTCAGCCTTGAAAAAAACTTGAAACTTGCAACAGGTGCTTCGGAGGGGTATCGACGGCATCAATGTGACCAAACGAAGGACCGGCTTGCGTGACTTTTCTGGAATATGCGCTGATTGGCTTCGGCATCGGCGTCATCACGACAGCACCGGTCGGACCTGTGAATGTCATGGCGATCCAGCATGCCGCCCAACGCGGGTTCCGGCAGGGGTTGTTTGTCGGCCTGGGCGCCGTATGCGCCGATACGATTTACGCAGCGGTCGCGGTTTTCGGTGTGTCCGCGATCACCCAGTTCATCGAGGGGCAGTTCGATCTCATCAAGGTCGTTGGGGGCGCCCTGCTGATTCTGGTCGGTCTCAAGGTCTGGAATACCCATATGCACCTTGAGCGGGATCCGAATGCCGCGCCGCGCAATTTTCTTGCGGATATGGCTGCAGCATTTTTCATGGCCCTGACCAATCCCGGCACCGTGCTCGCCTTTGCCGCGATTTTCGGGGGACTTGGGGACCTGACACCCGATCATGATGACCATGCGAGCAAACTGATCATGGTCGCAGGCGTTGCAGGCGGCGCAGTCACCTGGTGGGCCTCGGTCTCCGGCGCGGTCACGCGCTTTCGCGGCAACATTGACGACACGTGGCTGGATCGGGCCAATCGCATTGCCGGCGCCATTCTCGTCGTGTTCGGACTGGTGATCTACGCCGATCTGGCGCTGAACATCATTTGACGGAGCTTTTGAAACGCAGGTTGTCCAAAAGCCGTGTCAGTGAAACACCCGGTCCACAGTATAGTCGCCGCGCTGGATCTTGTCCGGCAAGTCTTCTGCAAGTTTGGCCACGGCATCTTCGCCGTAGGTCGCGACCAGATCGGCCAGCGCCGTAAACATCGCCGCATGGGCGACCGCATCCGCATCCACGCCGTTGGCAATTGCTTCAGCCCAGGCATCGGTGATGAACCCGAGTGCCGCGCGCCGGACATCCTCGTCCTCGGCGTAGTCGGCCTCTATCACAGCGTCATTGAAATCGTCGTTCGTCATGCGTCCCCAACCATTCCGGGAGCCGATGCGATCCTGCGAATCACCCGAGCTCCTTTACGAATCATGTAGAGAGCAACCTAACACGGGCAGCGGCCCGGCATAGCAACGGTGAACATAAACTTAACGACCGCCCACAGGCTTTATCGAAATGGTTAACCGGCTTGCCCTATTCCGCCCCGGAAATCCGAGGGGCAGGATTAACGCCGCCGAGGCTTTGGCGGCCATACCGGCTGGTGACATCGGTGATCAGATCCACACCTTCGTCAACATATTGCGCCATGGCGGCGCGCGCGGTGGGCGTGCAAACGCGGTAAACGGCTGAAAAACCGCGATACCCCTGATTGAACCGTTCGATAAACTTGCGCCGCCGGTTTTCGTCGCCGGTCTCGGCGAGCAGCAGGGCTTCCATGTTCTGCCGCCATGTCGGGGCATCCTCGAAATCGCACAGAGGCCGCAGGAAATGGAGCGCGCCCATGACCTCGGACAGCCGCATTAATTGCTGTTCATAAGGGGGCGCGTCTCCGGAAAACGTCTGCGCGGTGCCCGGCACCGACAGCCAGCACAGGAAAACCGTTCCACCCAGGATGCGCGTGATCATGCGTTTCATGGGCCGGATCATGCGGTGGTGGACAGACGCCCGCAAGCCCGGTTCGTGCAAAGATACGTTCATGAGCCGAGATACTTGCGGATCCGGGCAGGTGTTCCCGGTGTTGTCCGAAAGCTGTCCAGTTCGGAAACCGAAACCCATTGCGCAGCCGCCGCATCGTCCCGTGCTTCAAGTGTGCCCAAGACATGGGGACCTGTGAATACGGACAGGATGTAGTGGGATTTGATCCGCCCTTCAGCATCCCTTTGTATTGAGTCGAATGTCTCGACTGGACCGGCAAGATCGGCAGTGATGCAGGTTTCTTCTTCGAGCTCGCGCCGGGCCGCATCAAGCAGCGTCTCACCGAGTTCGACGCGCCCGCCGGGCAGGCTCCAGAACCCGAGAAACGGGTCCTTGCCGCGCTTGACGAGGAGAACCCTGCCGTCCTTGTGGCATAGCACGCTCACGCTGGCGACCGGGGCTGCCGGGTAGTTCTTGGTGCCGGGCATGTCTTCCTCCCGCGTCTGGAACTGGCCAATACCTGTGCATCTGCGCGTGGCGGACAAGGCCGTCAGGCGAACAGTGCATCGATTTCCGCTTGCGCGGTGTCTCCCTCCGGCTGGAGCAGGTCTTCGGCGATGTGTCCGTGGATGATGCCGCTGGCTGTGGAGATCAGGGATTTAAGCTGTGGTGTTGCGGTTTCCGACACGCCTGCAGCGACACTGCCAAATTCGGGCGCGGCCGCAAGGGACTCTTGAGCCTGTTTCACGGCTGCATTGATCTGGGAAACCGTGGCCTCGAGATGGACGCGCAGGTCTGCCGGTGCAGCGGAATAGGCGAGAATGGCAAGCTTCTTGTCCTTGAAACCGGAATTCTCGAAATGCGCCTCGTAGCCGAGCGGCTGCCAGGCCAGAACATCTTCTGCACAATCCGGCATCGCGGGCAGCATTTCCAGCAGCATGACCACTTCGTTGAAGTGATTGAGATAGTCGGTAGCCAACCCGGTGGACGGGTTGATATTTGCCTGCTCCAGCCTTTCAGCTGCCAATTCTCCGGCGCCAAGTGCTGGACCCTTGCATTCCATACCATCCCCCCAGCGGCTACATTAGAGATTGAAACTAGACCGGTTTTGTTGCCAATTGCCTAACCAAGCGTTTGCCAAAGCTTTGGGGCAAATGCAATCGATCCTGTGGACAGATCATGTGCGGCCGCTTTTCACTGACAGCCAATCCCGAGGATGTTCGGGCCCTTTTCGGGTATATCGAACAGCCGAATTTCCCGCCCCGCTACAACATTGCACCGACCCAGCCGATCGCGACCGTCCGGCAGGAACACGGGCAACGACATTTTGCGCTGGTCCGGTGGGGGCTGGTTCCGGCCTGGGTCAAGGACCCGGCCAGTTTCACCTTGTTGATCAATGCCAGAGCCGAGACTGCTGCAGAAAAACCGTCTTTCCGGGTATCCATGCGCCACCACAGGTGTATTGTTCCGGCCTCCGGCTTTTATGAATGGCGGCGCACCCCCGACGGCAAACAGCCCTTCTGGATCACGCCTGCCGACGGCAGTCTGATGGCCTTGGCTGGCCTGTGGGCCACCTGGTCCGATGCGGATGGGGGTGACATCGACACCGGCGCGCTTTTGACAATGGAGTCCAACCGGATGATGTCGGAGATCCATCACCGCATGCCGGTCTTCTTGCCGCCGGGAACCTTCGATGACTGGCTGGACGTTGGAAATGTCCCGGTCAGGGAGGCTGTAAAGCTGTTAAAGCCGGTGCCCGATGACTACCTGACAGCGGTCCCCGTTTCCACAAGGGTCAACAAGGTGGCCAATGATGATGCGGATCTTCAGGCCGCAGTCGAGGAGCAGATCGTGAAACCTGCCGTTTCAAAAAAACAAAAACCGTCTGGTGCGGGCGGAAGCGGTCAACTTGATCTGTTTTGAACCAACCGCCGGGCTGGCCAACATCCGGTCAGCCGATTGAGGCTATCGATGATCAGCTCGTAGCTTCCCGGCCGGATTTTCCGGGAAGGCCTTCAATGGCGGTTTTCGCCATTGAAGGCTTCCTTGCCAGTCTGGCATAAGGGATTGAGTGTCAAGGGCG
>NZ_SMMF01000554.1:0-1773 GCF_009711355.1 Roseibium sp. RKSG952
TCACGGAACGCCTTTCAGGGCGGTTTCCGCGCTGAAAGGCTTCCCGTCCGGTCTGGCAATCAATCAATTGTGGCGCCATCGCATCTTCCGTGACCTGACATTCATTTTTCGCATCGGCATTTATTGGCCACAAATGCGGAGGCCATTTCGGTGCTTGTCCGGTCAGATATGAAACACCGCCATGCGAATTTGATGGCTTGACGGTCGTGCCACCGGCGGCAAAGAAGGTCCGCTCAATCATGCGAGACCTTATGCAGACCGAATCCCAAAGCGCGCTTGCCTTTTCCGTCGGACACCGGACCGTCTTCGCCATCGCGGTGCCGATGACGCTTGCCTATCTGTCGACACCCCTTCTGGGCGTTATCGACATGGCCGTGATCGGGCGTCTGGGCGATGCGGCGCTTCTGGGCGGCATTGCCATTGGCAGTGTGATCTTCGATCTGGTGTTCACGACCTTCAACTTCCTGCGCTCCGGAACGACCGGCCTGACCGCTCAGGCCTATGGCGCAAAGGACCAGACCGAGATCCGGGCAACCTTCCTGCGTGCCCTGCTGATTGCCGTTGCCGCTGGTGTTGCTGTGATCCTGCTTCAAGGCCCGTTTCTTGCCATCGGCCTCAAGGCGCTCGGCGGCAGCGAAGAGGTGCAACAGGCGACCGCGCAATATTATCTGATCAGGGTCTACAGCGCCCCGTTTCTGCTGATCAACTATGTGGTGCTCGGCTGGTTCATCGGCATCGGCCGGGCAAACACGGGCCTTGCCCTGCAGCTGCTCTTGAACGGTTTGAACATCGTCTTGAGCATCTGGTTCGTGATCGGTCTCGACTGGGGCATTGCCGGGGTCGCAAGTTCCACCGTGATTGCCGAAGTCACCGCCGCCGCGGCCGGTCTCACGCTTGTTCTGGCCGCCAAACGGGGCCAGCCATGGCCCGCGATGGCCCTTGTGTTCGACCGGCGGCAGCTCCTGCGCATGGCAAGTCTGAACCGGGACATCATGATCCGGTCATTTGCGTTGCTGGGCGCCTTCGCATTCTTCACCGCCCGCTCCGCCGGTCAGGGCGACACGATCCTTGCCGCCAATGCCGTGCTTGAAAAACTGGTGATCGTCGGCTCCTATTTTCTCGACGGTCTGGCGACCGCAGCAGAGCAACTGGCCGGACGCGCGGTCGGCGCGCGGCACCGTCCCGCTTTCGACCGTGCCGTCCGCCTGACCGCCCTGTGGAGCTTCGTGATCGCAGCGGCAATCAGTGCACTGTTCCTGTTGCTCGGTACCCATTTGCTCGACCTGATGACCGTGAGCCAAGACGTGCGGGCCACCGGACGCGACTATCTTGTCTGGGCAGCGCTTGCGCCGGTTTGCGGGGTGCTGGCCTATCAGATGGACGGCGTTTTCATCGGGGCAACCTGGTCGCGGGACATGCGCAACATGATGCTGCTGTCATTGGCGGTGTTTGTTGCCGCCTATTATGTTCTGTTTCCGCTTTTCGCCAATCACGGGCTCTGGCTGGCGCTCAACCTGTTCCTGGGGCTCCGCGGCCTGAGCCTCGCCTGGATCTGCCGCCGCCGCGCTGACAGAACCTTTCAGCCAGCATGAGAACGGCCTTGTCTAACAGTCAGGCGGTGGATTTCCGGGCCCTGTCAGCCCGGCCCGGCAAAGCACGGAGCCGGGCTCAGAGAGCCACCGACGCTGCATTCTGTTCCAGGGCCAGGGTGGACTCAGCCGCGAAGGGCCACAAGGCAACGGACAGGATCGGTTCGCCATAAGGGATTGAGTG
>NZ_SMMF01000087.1:0-242 GCF_009711355.1 Roseibium sp. RKSG952
CGGGTTTTGGAGTGAGAGCGGTATAACGTACAAAATCTCTCGCACATTTTCATATAGAGACGGTTCTCCTTATTCTGATTGAAGGGAGCATGGCATGACTGATAGCGAAGATGGGAAAGAGATGAGCAACGTGATCTGGATTCAACCGACCCGGGTTTACCGGTGATTTTTTGTTTCAAATATTAGGCGACCTTATCAAGGGCGCTTGGGTTTCGAAAGAAGGCCTCCTCCGCTTCGCATGG
>NZ_SMMF01000781.1:0-8881 GCF_009711355.1 Roseibium sp. RKSG952
GAATATCTCTGCGTGCGCAGAGGAAACCCTGTGGTATAAGCTATTGAAATATCAAAGAGCAGACTGCATGACGCAGTCAAAGGCGCTGGAGCAGAACTTTGCGCCAGCGCCGATATCTGCTAACGCAGATCACGTCTCAACTGTTTTATTAAGACGGAGCATCCGCCTGTCGGCGGCAATATAATCGGCATCACTAACAACGCCGATATTACGGTTTGGCTGGCCTTAGCAGTACTGCGCCAAACCCAAAGCCCGTGTGACGCCCGATACCTCTGGAAATGAGTTTCAGGAACTCGTCCGAGTTTGCGACGGACAGAATACCGGAAATCGTCGCGGCTGGGATTGTGAACTGCTTGCCGAGTGGGCGCTTGCCTTCCTCGTTTTTTTGCGCTGGCCGCCGGGATACGGTTTCTAGCGAAAATGCGTCCAGTTTGGCATTAAGGATGGATGCTGCGTCGACCGTCTTTCTGGCGAACCATTTGAGGTAAACCTCGTCCCTGGTTGATCCTTTCGGCGCCCGCCGAAACGCGTCGACCGTTCTGTTTTCGACTTGAACGATCGGTGCGGCCTTGACCTGGAACGAATAGCTCGCGCCCTCAGCCCAAGCTGAAGGCATTTCCTTCGACAACTCCGAAAGAATGGCTGCCGATACGGCTGGTTGCGCAACTGCCGCCCGCTCATTTGTCAGTTCCTCGGCGGAGACGGAGGAGTATCCAAGCACTCTGATTCGATCGCCTTCCTCAAAGTGACGGAATGGCTGCATCCGGAATCTGCCGTAAGCGGCGCAGATCAGCGAATGGACGATATAGCCGATGTCCGCAGAGCCGATGCCGATGTCCTGCGCCCAGGAAAACATCGATTTCGTTTGGATGCGGATGTCCACGAGGTGTGTCATTAGACGGTGATCTCCATGATGCCTTCGACCACGCGACGGGAATCGCTGTGGAAGTTGTTTTTCCAGTTCTTCAGGTCTCGCACGCTGATTTCGCGATACGCACCGTTCAGAAGATGCTTCTCGGACGCCTCGGTCCTGATCGAGAACCTTCCTCCATGGCCGTCCGTGTCAGGAACGGTTGCGAGAGCTCCGTGCAGGCTGTCCGCCTCGATAACCGCCTCGAAGATCGGCCTCGTCGGAGGGCACGCCTTTCGACCGAGAAAAAGCGGACGAACCGGTTTTTTCACCGCATTCGCAATGAGGTTGATAAGCTCCGCATTTTCCGATCCGATTGCGACCGTTACCGAGACGTCGGTTAGGTAGTCCCGATAGATTTGGATCGGATTCTTGTCGTTGTTCGTTGTCCGCATGTTCACCGGTCGCGTTGTCCAAACGTTTTTCCCGATGAACGTTGGCTTCTCCGGGTCGTTTGCGTTGGTCAGGGCGGTCTGGTAGTCCGTCATGACCTTCCCGGGGCGATCCAGACGGCTCGCGACGATGATTGAGGACTGAAGCGCCTCAAGCTTCTCGCCTTCCGTCCGCTTGTACCCAAGGGCGTTCCCAAGAAGACCAACGATCATCGACTTGAGGGGGTGGCGTGCCGTGGGGCGTGTTTCGTCCACCGCCACGTCGCCGAAACTGGCCATTGGGCCTTCAAGTTTGAGGATAAGCGTTTTCATGTGGCTTATCCCGTCGTCAGGATTTCTTCGATTTTCGCAGTTGCTTGCGCGAGGTTCGTCTGTTCGGCATCTGCCACGTTCGCCTCCACGATCGACATAACGAACCTCTGGCCGGTTGGTGCGCCGTAAATCCGTTCCTTGCCTGCAACGTAGTCAGTCAGCTTTTTGACGGCGGCATCCACCGTCGGCCGTGCCGGCTCTCGGAATGCCTCTGCCAGGGAGCGGGGTGCATCGTCCGTGATCTCGACCATGATGAAGTCTGCGGTTGAGTACGGGGCGGTGCTTCCCTTCTTCGCGCCGACGATGCTTGTCGCGGCAAGGTTCAGGATTCGACTGACGACCTTTGCGGAGACTTCCTCCGGATTGTCGACGCCGCTGAGGTTCGACTTCAGGAGGTCGAAATCAACGACATAGTAGCCGTAAAGAAGCGGGGAATTGATTTCGGTTTCACCGAGATGTCCACCGCCGGCGTCATCGCCTTCACTGCGGTTCTTCAGGTCGTCGACAGCGGTGAAGAAGTCGACCTCGGACTGCTGGGCGTGCACGGAGATCGCATGAGCGACATGAACAGCCGCATCGACAGTCGACAGGGCATCCCCGGTTACCATGCGGCCGAATGCAGCTATATCGAGGGAGGCGTTCGGCATGTGTCGAAGCGTCTTCTTGGTTTTGTTGGCCTTGAAGTACTCATCCGCAACCTTGGTGAAGTCTGTCCGCTCCGTTTCGTTGGCTGAAGCGATAATGGCCCGGATGATGTCCTTGATGAATTCGATTTCGGCAGCTCCGAAGATCAGCAGTTCATCGCGCTCGAGAACAGCGAGTGGATCCTTCGGAGCATCTTCCTCGCCGTTCTCTTCAGCTTCCTTGGCCTTCTTGCGGTTCGCCTTGGCTTTCTCGCTCGGAGCGTAGAGAAGGTCCATAACCGCGAGGGTGACCGGGACAACCTGTTCCGCATTGAGTCCTTCGGAAATGAGCGCTTCGGCGATCGGCTTCCGGAACAGGAGCTTGGAACGAACGCCGAGCGCACCCACTTCCAGCAGGCTGGATGCGGAAGTGGAGGTGCGCATCTTGCGCTTGGCGAATTGCGAGCTGGTGCGGGTGCGGACGCCAGCACCGTATTCGATGCGCTTTGCCATTCCGGAGTCGTCGCGGTTCAGGAGAACGCTGGAGTAGCCCGTCAGAGTGTGGATCTGGATGAATGTGTTGCCCATGGGTCAGCCCTTCTTGAGAGAGTAGAAATCGCGAGCGAGGCGGTTCTTCGCCTCGGTGTTCTGGTAGAAAACGAATTCCGCAAAACGGAACCAATTAACCGGCCGTCCCTTGTTCGCAAGGAAGCGGACTGCGGAAATCAGGTAGTCCTCGAAGGGGTCACCTTCGGCCTTCAGAAGGCGCGAAATCCTCAGGTCGCTGCGGGCGGAAAAACCGACGTCGCGCAAGGCTTGCCCTGGGTTCACTCCGTTCTGATGGATGTGCGGCGACATGATCGCCATGGCTTTGGCGACGAGTTCCCACCGCCCCTTCGGCGTGGCGTCGTCACTGACCGCGGCCATGAGCTTCCAGAATGAAACCGCCGGGGTCTTGGTGTCCATCCGCCGGAGGGTGGAGATGTCGCCTCTTGAAAGGGTGGTGCTCTTCCCTTCGAATCCTCGTTCGAATTCAGCGATCATTCGTCCTACCGTGCTGATGAAGGGGCTTGGTTCCTTTTTGTCTTCCGAACTCATTCGGCAGGCTCCTTGTTGAATAGATTGTGCCAGCGGGCGTTAAAGGCGGCCTTCCCAAGGGCTTCCGCCTTAAATGAGAGTTGTGTTCTCGAGCTTCCGGACTTGAACGTGCTCTCGAGAATGTCTTCGGCCGTGTTCCTCAGAAATTCCTTCCAGGATTTCGGGTCCTCGGATGCGGACACTTGCCATAGGTGAGGAAAGAATTCGTTCGAAAATGCCTGCTTGAACCGGCTTGAAGCGATCTTGAAGGCGCCTTCGGACTTGTCGCTGTTGCGAAAATCGATCTTCTCGTTTTCTGGCTGGCAGAAGCGGTACACTCCGAACTTCAGGGCTTCCTGGGCATTCTTGGCGAGTTCCAACATGATTCCGCTGAAGGCGCCGATCTGATCTCGTTCCTGTTTGCGCTTCAGGCGCCTGACCGCCTCTGTGGGGATCGGAATCTGAATGTCGTGGTATCCATATGTCTCACCCTGCCCCCGAAGGATTCCGCTCAGCGAAAAGACCCCCGGCTTCCCGGCTTCCTCCTCAAGGAATTCTTGAAGCGGCGACCTTTTGACACCGGATTGTCCGAGGACGATCCTCGAAAGCAGTTCGACCGAAATAGAATTCGGACTAATGGACTTGTAGAGTGGCTCCACGGTTTTCTTTGCCTTCGGATTGTGCCTTGTGTCCTCGAGCGGCATCCAAGGGTCGCCAAAATTGCCCTTCAGATCGAGGTTTGGAATTCGCATACACTTTGAGCCCGCCGTAACGACGAACAAACGCCCGGCTTCATCCTTGCCAAGCTTGAGACGTCGACAGCAGTCGATGTAGAGGGGGTGTAGATCCGTCGTCTTGATCTGCCCCTTTCCGTCCCAGAAGGTCGACCAAGGCAAGGCGATATTGTTTCCGGACTCGGTGAAATGCGGGTACTCCCGGTAGATCTTCGGCAACATTCTAAGGATCTTGTTGACATCGCTCTTCCATTTCCCCGAGGTCGAAATATCCGTATAGGTTGCAACGCAAAGCTTGGTTGACAACCCGCGGTTCATTCTGGGTATTCCGTAGAGAGAACTTCCTTCGTACCCGGATAACGTCTGAGTTTCGATCAGGGCCAATACCCAATGCCATGCACTTGGATACTGCATGACGGAAAATTTCACGGTGTGGTTCTTGGAGGTGATCAGGGTACCAATTTCGTCAGGGCTGAATGTCTTCCCTTTGCTTTTGACGGTATCCTCGAAATCTGCCGTCGGCATCCCTGGTTGCATGAAGACGGAGTCTTCGGGATTTTCCGAAAAAATCCTCCAGCAATCCTTCGGAGCGAGCTTCAGAAGGCGCTCGGCCCAGGTCTCAGCCGAAGCCAGCGGACCCAGTCCGTCGTCGGAAAGGCTCGTTCCCAAGACCCCCAGGTGAGCGAGAAAGAGGTGTAGCGCAGCCGACTGATGGGCCTTGACCTCCCGAAAGGATTCGATATCGCCTTTGCCGAGGAGTTCCATGACTATTGGGAGTGTCAGGAGTTCAGCGGCGCCGCTCTTAAGGGTGACCGGGATAAGGCCGTCGTCGATCAGGTTGGTCTCGTTCATTCAACTTCTCCAATCCGTATCGACCGTAGAAAAAGAGATCCGCGCCGACACGGAACTCAATTCCGCAAGGATTGGTTACAACGAGTCCTTCGACGACGTCAAGCCCCTCCGGCGAACTCTTATTAAGATAGCTGGGTATGGCCACTCCGCGTACGTTGAATCCCAGAACAGACTCGCACGGTCTCTTGAACTCCAATCGAATCCCATGGTCGCCAATGCGGCTCGCGGCATTCTTCGGGATGTCGGAAACGTGGTCTCCGTATCGCCAGTCCCTGTCGCGCAGTCCTGATTGGGCGGCCGTTTGTCTGGCTAGTTCGTAGCCTTCCGCCTTGGAGTTTTGCTGCTCGTAATCCGGATTTTCGGAAACGAACCTTTCGATGCTTTCCGGGTGCGTGCAGGCTTCAACGAGTTCCCGGTTGTCATCTGGGGTCACGAGCATTCCACGTCTTTCGATTTCCTTCCTGGTGATTGCGACCTGCGTCACCTGTTCGTAGGCTCTGTCGGTTCCGATGCCATGGTCGGCCTTCTTCGTGAAGTCTGACAGGTCATGATCCGGCACTAGAGCGATCGCCGTTGGTATCTCGAAACCCTCCGGGCGCATTCTTTGAGTATGCCTATGCAGGCGTCCGAGTCGTTGGAGCAGGACATCCATCGGACAGATGTCCGTGATTAGGATGTCGGCGTCGATGTCCAGGGATTGCTCTATGGTTTGTGTTCCGACCGCAACGACGGCGTCTCGTTTGGAATTCTTTCCGAATGCTCTTTCTATGGCCTGGTCGATCTCTACCCTATCTTCTGTTGCAAACCGACCGTGATGGGGCACATTGGTGCCATTGGAGGTTCGAAGGATGTTTTCCGGCGGAAGCAGTTTTTCGAGGTGCTTCTGGACGGCTACGCACTCCCGTACGGTGTTTCGGATCACAAGCACCCTCGCGCCCTTTCGAACGTGTCCGGCAGCCAACTCGGCCACGTCCGCGGCATTCTTCATTATGTTCCTGGTGACGATCCTGACGGACTTTCTCCGGCCTACGGGAGGGAGCGGCGTGGTGGTTAGTTTTCCGGCGATCACGTGTCGAATGCACGGATAGGGAAGCGCCGTCGCTTCTTTCAGCGTCGGTGAACTGAATGTGGCAATCGCCGTTCTGCTGATGAACCTTTGCGCGGCGATCGAACCCAGCGTTGCGGACATAAGGAAAGCGTGACCACCTCGATTTACATGCCGCTCCACCACCTCTGCGAGGATTCGCGTCATATAGGCGTCGGAGGCATGGACTTCGTCAACGATCAAGAGGGATCGACCGAAGGACGACCATCTGAGCGTGGAGTGTTTCGCGTGCATTGCCGAAAGTAGGATTTGATCTACCGTGCCAACGGCAAAACGTGATGCCAAGTAACGTTTTGACATTTCGGCGTGCCAATTTTCAGGCCCTGGGCTCGCATTGTCCGACTTGATGATTTCCTCGCCCGTCGATCCACCCGTCAGGTATCCCGGCACCGCGAGAGTGACCGGCACCCTTCCGTTGCCGAACATTTTGTCGACCGCCCATCTTACGCGTCCGTGGATCTGTGCGGCGCTGGTTCTTGTTGGGAGTGCGAAAAAACATCCATCCACAAGTCCCAGCTCCAAGAGGCGTCCGAAATGGGCGATGCTTGTTTCCGTCTTTCCTGAGCCGGTTTCGGATTCAAAGATCGCCAAGGATCCGGAAGGAGCATTTCTTAGGGTTGTGTTCATTGGTAGAGCGCGTTCGTAACGTCAATGAATGCGGACTGCATTTGGTGTGGCTTGAATTCGAAAATTCCCTCGAATGAAGTCCTTTCCGGAACGGCGGTCCTTCCGGACTTTTCGAGCATTTCGCGAGCTGTTTTTCGTGCGAAATCTATACGAGCAAGAGGGGTCGACCCCGAATGGAAATCGAAATGTCGATCGTCCGATGCCATCCAGTCCGCCAAAGTGAGAAGCCCGTTGAACTCGTTCATGAATGCGGCGGAACACGTTAACGGTTCATCGTGCTCGAATGCCTTCGGCCAGTTGGTTTTCATGATGTCCGCCAACTCGGAGAAAAGACGCTTCAGGTCGGTGTATTTCCATCCGCTCCACTTGACCTCCTTCAGTTCATAATCCTCGACGGTCGAGGCTCGAATGGCATATTTTACCGGGGCGCCATGGTGGCCGATTGTTGCGAGAAATGCCCGAATGAAAAGTTCTTCGCCATCGTCGTTTCCGTCCTGGAACCAAAGGTCGAAATTGGCCGGCAGGAGTTTTAGGAAATCCTCCACGAGTTCGTCGGAGAAAAGGCTGCACGCAACCATTGTGTGGCCTTTGAAGCGGCGGTGACCGTAGTCGTTGAAAACCTGTCCCTGAAAATCGTTTATCGCCTTGCCGACGTCATGGAGAAAGGCCAGCAAGCACATGCGTTGCTTCTGGATTTCGGAAAGCCATCGGAGTCCGCAGGTCCTGGCGAGTGGCTTCTCGTATCCGTTGTCGAGAAGCTCTCTGAGCATGATTGCAACGTCGATCATGTGGTGGGTCAGGGGGAGCCACTTCGGGCCATCTCCGGCGGGCGAATCCTTGAATTTTGCCCAATAATCCGTTGGAAGCCCCTGCATTTGACACCTGAATCCTTTAAAACCGAAAAAAGGTTAAGTTGAATCCTTTAGGCACGCAAGTGCGCGCTGTTATTTCCTTCCTCCCGCCGGTGTGGTACTGCGATTTCAGGTTTGATTTTCGTTCGTTTTGAAGTGGATGGCGGCGTGGGTTTCCTGACTGGTAGGCTTGGAGTTGAGACTGCGAGAATACCGCACAAATCAAGACATGGACTTCTTTGGGTCGAGCGCGGAACCATAGGCATTGAGGATGGTTGCCTTATTTTTAAAACCTCAGGGTTTGGCGACATTCCGCCGGGCGAGTACGGCATTCCGCATCAGGGGATTTCGACACTCCTCATGGGGCCGGGCACTTCCATCAGTCACGATGTCTTGCGCGTATTGAATGGCCACGGAACGTCGATCCTCGCCGTGGGGAGCGGTGGTGTCCGGATTTATTCGGCGCCGCCGTTAATTCCGGACAATTCTTCCATCGCCCGGTCCCATGCGACACTTTGGTCTGACTTGCCCTCGAGGACTTTTGTCGCGCGAAAAATGTTTGCTCTGCGCTTTGGCGAGGTCTTTCCGCACAGAAATCTAAATGTTCTGCGCGGAATCGAGGGCGGCCGAATAAAGAAGGTTTATGAAATTCAAGCCGGAAAATACCGCATCCCTTGGAATGGCCGACGGTTCGATAGGGCAAACCCTGAGAAGTCGGATCTTGCAAATCAAGCAATCAATCATTCCGCCACTGCCGTGTATGCTTTTTCGGCGATCGCCGTCTACAGCGTGGGCGCGATACCTCAACTTGGATTTATACACGAGTCGTCAGGAGACGCTTTCTGTTTAGATGTCGCTGACCTCTACAGGGCGACAATTACCGTTCCTATCGCCTTTGAGTGCGCCCGATTCACCATGGATCACCCTGAGGTTTCGCTTGAGCGACACGTGCGTCATGAGATCAATAAACTTGCCAGAAAGCAATCTTTAGTGGACGAGATGATCGATAGAATAAAAGGGCTTCTCAATGTCGATGACTATAGTGATCACAAGGGATGTTGAGGATCGTTACCGCGGCTTTCTGCTGTCTTGCATGCCCGAGTTGTCGCCTGGTGTCTATGCTTCATCGAATTTGAGTCGTGGGATCCGGGACCGCTTGTGGGAGGTTGTTTCAGATTGGCATTCGCAGTTAAGGCGAGGGTCTGTCAGCATGATTTACGAAGACAAAAATCAACCTAGCGGACTGATGGTCGAATCTGTCGGCGCGCCGGCGAGAGAGATTGTCGACTTTGACGGATTCTATGTTAGCCTAAAGCGAAATTAGCGTTTCGTTCTTTGACATCTTTATTTTTCAATGAGATAAAAGCAAGGGTTTCCTCTGCGCACGCAGAGATATTC
>NZ_SMMF01000328.1:0-614 GCF_009711355.1 Roseibium sp. RKSG952
CTGAGGGGAGGATTTGTCCGGCTTGTGGTTACAAGCATTCCATTGCGATTGCCGGACGGGACATGGGAAAGCGTCGTGCACGTCCAGGTCTTTACCAGTGTTCCGATGGCAACTGCCGCTTCCAATTTACGGTTACCACCCACACGCCCCTTCATGCGACCAAGCTTTCCTTAAGTGTGTGGCTGAAAGGCATGTGGCTTATTTTGCAATCGGACAAGGGCATGTCGTCTGTCCGATTGGCAGAAGCTTTGGGGCTTAGCCAGCCAACGGCTTGGCGCATGGGGCATATCCTTCGTTTGATGGTAGCCCGGGAACACATGCTGGAAGGCACGGTAGAGGTTGACCACTTCTATGTCGGCGGCCGGCCAAAGAAAAACCGTAGCGATCCGGCT
Source organism: Roseibium sp. RKSG952 (assembly GCF_009711355.1). Classification (NCBI taxonomy): domain Bacteria; kingdom Pseudomonadati; phylum Pseudomonadota; class Alphaproteobacteria; order Hyphomicrobiales; family Stappiaceae; genus Roseibium; species Roseibium sp. RKSG952. The sequence goes on from NZ_SMMF01000328.1 coordinate 393, forward strand.
CCAGGCAGAGGCCGGAAAGGTCTGAAGAAAACCCGGAAAACACCGGTTCTGGCGTTGGTTGAACGGTCCGGTGACAATAGCTTGGGAAGTCCGTCTGGAGATGCGCGCGCCGCTGTCGTGACAAGTCTTTCCTACAGGGATACAGAACAGATCGTTGAGCCTCAGATCTCTGCACAAGCCTGTCTGGTAAGTGATGAATCCAAGACGTTCATGGCCATAGGC
>NZ_SMMF01000515.1:0-1479 GCF_009711355.1 Roseibium sp. RKSG952
TGAAACAGGCGGTCCGGAAGCTCTACCAGGTTGTGTCTGCAGCCGCCGGGGAGGAGCGTCAGGATTCAGAGCCCTGGTATTGGGGGTATCTGGTGCAGGGAGGGGCCGTTCTCGGTCTCTTGCCGATTTTTATTCCAATTGTAGTCGCGCAGGCCAAAGGGCCGGCAGCTGTCGGTCTTGTTGTGGCCGTTTTTTACATCGGGCAGATTTTCTCGCCGGTTTTCGGCAGTCTGGCGGACCGGTCCGGCAGGTACGGCCTGTTTTTCCTGGCAAGCTTCGGTCTGCTCGGCTTGGGTGCGCTTGGGTTTGTTCTGTCCTCAAGCGTGATCGCTTGGTCGGGTTTTGCCTTACTGCAAGGAATTGGCGCCGGAATTGCCAATACTGTGGCCTATGCCTTCATCGTCGAGTTCAGGCCGAAGGATGAGTGGGACGGGCGGCTTGGCTGGCTGCAGACTTTTTACGGTACGGGCCAGGCGATCGGCTTGCTGATTGCCGCAGCTCTTCAAGGCGACGGGGTGGCAGGGCTTTATATCTGCGCGGCTGCAATGATTCCGGGGGTCCTTTTGGGGCGTGCCGGATTGCCAAGGCCGGGACGGGAATGCCAATCCCGCGCTGGGCCGGTTAGCCATGATCTGCCGGCGGGATCTCATGCGCGTTCCCCTGCGGCGCTGTTGCGGCACTATGAGCATCTTGGGTTCGGGCAACTGGCTGCTGTGCGGCATCAATGGGTATCTGCATTTGGTCTTTACATGCTGAGTTGGTTCATGCTGATGCTCGGCACGTGGGTGATCTACAATCTCTACCCCCTGCTCATGAAAAGCTCCTTCGGCGTGTCCTCCGGCCTGTCATCCCTTTATTACGGTATCGCCGCAACTCTTGGTATTTTTCTGTATGCCCCTTCCGGGGATTGGGCCAAGGTCTACGGAAGTGCGAGGATTGTGCTTTTGGGTATCGTGATGACAGCGGTATCGATTTTCAGTCTTGTCGCGTTGCTTTACGTTCCGGAAAAGCTCCAGAGTATCCTTGTCGCGCCCGCCATCATGTTGCTGCCGATTGCCTGGTCGCCGATGATTGTTGCCGGAACGGCACTCGCCGGCCGCCTGAGCACGATCCCGCAAGGAACCACCATGGGGCTTTACAATGCCGCGACTGCTGCAGCCAGCGTGCTTGCGGCATTGATGGCCGGACAGATCGCGGAACTTTTCAGTTATAATGCAACGCTGTGGTTCTCAGCTGCGGCAACGGCGGTCGGGATTGCCCTGTTTTTGCCGCTTCTTCGTAAAGGTTCCCACCTTCGGAAATAACAATGTGAGAGGGCAGGCGGGTGTGAACAAATGTGCCCCATTTTTTTCAGGGGGGAAAATGGGGTAAACAAACCTAAAAAGGCAGCGAAATCAGTGGGATAAAGAGATAATGGAGGCCTCTGCCGGAATCGAACCGGCGTACACGGATTTGCAATCCGCTGCGTCACCACTCCGC
>NZ_SMMF01000002.1:0-201 GCF_009711355.1 Roseibium sp. RKSG952
GCGTTTCGAGGTTGTTCGCTGCCACCCAGTTAGGGTGCCCTGTTGCCTTGCGATAGAACTCCTCCGTCCGGAGGTCTTCCGGAACATGTTCCAACGCATCCCCGTCTTGCCTCATTGCCTCAAGGCAGATCTCAGGCATCCGGAGGGCTTTTGGCACACAGCATAACGCATCCCCGTTTTGCCTCACCGCCTCGAGGCACA
>NZ_SMMF01000568.1:0-1939 GCF_009711355.1 Roseibium sp. RKSG952
ACAGTGCGGATCGAGCCGGTGTTTCCGTATCTCGCGGGCGAGTGGGAGGTGACGCTGTGAAAATCAGTCTCTCAGGAAACTTCGAGGCTCGCAAGGCGGCGGCATTGGCCGAGATCGACCGCCGCGCAGAGGCCGCACGGCTTGCTCAGATCACGGATGGCGCGGGGCAGTCGCTGACCTATCAACGCAAGCTCGCAGAAGCGTTGGATCTCGACGGCGGCGGCCCCGGCCCGTGGCCGCATCTGACCGCAGAGGTAGGCGTGACCGGACCCGATGAGGCGTCCGTGGCTGCGGTGATCATCGCCCAAAACAATGCGTGGGTTGCCGCCTCGGCGCAGATCGAGGGTCTGAGGATGGCAGCCAAAAAACAGGCCCGCGAAGCCACGACACAAACACAGCTCGACACGGCGCGGGCCGTGGATTTCACAATTCAGGAGACGGAAAATGTCTGACGATACAGACCCGATGACAGAGCTTGCCGCCGCCGTGCGGGCGCTTGTGGAGAGAAATGGTGGCGTTCTGGAGATTGAGGGGGACAGCCAAACCCTGCACCTCGGAAAAAACAGCAGTTCTGATCGCAACGGTGTTTACCTGAAAACCGGCGGCTCGGAACGCTGGTTTTTCGGCACCATCGGCGATGATCATCTGGTTTTGCAGCGCTCGGCAAACGGCTCGACACATACCGACGTGATGACGATTGAGAGATCTGGCGATTGTCGGTTCGTGACGGATGTGCATGTGCCGGAACTCTCAGCCACCCGCGTCATCGCGGATGATCTGGTCGTCGGTGATAATCTGATTGGCGGTGCGGTGCTCACCATCGCAGACGATGCCGTCGGCGCGGTGGTCCCACCGAGGCCTGGCGGGCTGCTGGTCATTACATTCGACGGTCACTCTCAATATCCGTCACATAACGCTATCGGCGGGCTGATCTCGTATGATGTGGGCGCCTCACCACGGGTAGAGCTGCACACATCCGTAGAGGCCAGCGCTATCGTTACACATGACGGCACGCTCTCCGGCACCACGGGTGACGACGGCGTAATCACGATTGCAGCGGCAGATGGATATGTCGAAATCGAAAACCGCAGAGGTTCCGCTGGCAAATTTCAGTGCACATTTTTATGATGGTTGAGAGGAAAAATCATGAACGCACAAAAAGACCCGAGTCACCCTTGCGCGTGGCGCGTCACGGATGATGACGGCGTGGTCCACAACGTGTTTTGCTCGGCTGGAGCGAACACCGCAGCGGACGCAATAGCCGCTCTCTCCCCCGCCTCACAGCCGAATGTGGTCATTCCGGCAGACATCATCGCGGAGCGCAATAAACGGCTATCCATCGGCTTTGACCATGATTTCGGTGACAGCCGGGGCGTGCACCGGATCGGAACAACCGAGTCAGACATGCGCGGCTGGAGCGAGGTCACAAGCATTGCACAGGCTGCCATTCTTGCAGGCGACCCGGACGCGGAAATCACAATCGCAACGGACACCGGCACCGTGGCAGTGACGGCCACGGAATGGCAATCGGTTCTGACTGCGGCACACGCGTTTCGCCAACCGATCTGGCAGGCGAGTTTTACACTCGCTGCGATGGACCCGATCCCTGCTGACTATGCCGACGACAGCTATTGGAGCTAGAAACGGCGCGTAAACTGACCTCGAAATTCTGACCGTTCGCAGGCCCCTGAAGGGGCTTTTTTCATGGAGCAAACCATGTCTGATTCTGATGATGTCGCAGGTTTACCGGCGCGCATTGACCAGCTGCTGAATGATTATGGCGGCATTGCAGCGTTGGGGCTGGACCAGACCATCACGCTGGATAAAGCGAGCGCAGTCCGCATCGCAGCCCTGATTCTCAAAACCGGCGGCTCGGATCGCTGGTTTTTCGGCACCATCGGGGACGACAATCTGGTTTTGCAGCGCTCGACCGGGGCCG
>NZ_SMMF01000605.1:0-2443 GCF_009711355.1 Roseibium sp. RKSG952
TCCCCCCCAACGCTCAGTCCCTCCGGCAGGTTATCCAGCGCGTGCCAGTCGCCGTCGGCATCAACAACATGCCCAAGCCGGTTTGTCGGAATGCTTATTTCCCACCCGGACCGCTTGAGAAACGGGATAAGCCTATCCAGGTAACGCCGGACCGGGATCTTGTTTTGCTTTCCCTGAAGCTGCACAAGGCAGTTCGACGTTATCTCCAGCGTGGCATGGGGCTTTCCTCCGTGATCGCGCAGCGACAGGTAAAGATTTTCCTCGATCAGCCGATCATCATAGGCCCCGTCGCCAATGCAGTGCTGCATGGCGTTGCTCTCCCGATCGAGGGCAGACGGGGTCATAAGGCGAATGAGGCTGTATCCGTCTTCAAGATCGGCATAAGGCTCTTCATCTCCCTCGATCAGGCTTGTCTTGCCGCGCCTTGTGGCGCTCTTCCGTATTTCCTTGTCCGCCTCGGCCGTGCATGCCTCGATCAAGTGCAGCTTCATCAGCTTTTTCGGCCTGCCGTTCTCGTCGAGACTGTACAGCCAAGGGGCGTCGTTGACGATGGCTGCCTTCAGCCAGTCGGCAATGTGCTGAAGCGCGTCATGATCAGGGACAATGAAGCGGCTTTCGTCTTGCAACGCCAGCCTCAAAAGAATGCGTCCGACACTAAGTGAGAGCAGTTCGGCAAGCCGCTCGTCTTCACCCGCAAAGGGGGCCAGAAGATCGCCAATCTCAGCTTCAAATTTTGCTCTTGCCACGTTTCTCTCGCCTTGTCTGGACAACTTAATGACCATGTAACTGTAAAAACCCGCAGGGAAGAAGAGGGAGCAGTCACGTTTCTCTTAACTAGATCGCGAGGTGGATCCCCTCCGGCAACCACCAGGCACCCCTTCAGCGGGCGCATGAACTCGCGGCAGAGGTCTCCGACGAAGAGAACAAGGCACTCGAACCCCAGGGAAACGTCCGAAACAAAATCGAAGAATTGGTCCCTCCTTGTATCATCCTGTAATGTTGACAAAATAACGACTCAACTGTAGCCTCTCGGTTTCATCGCGCAGGCGCGTCCGCGCAACGGCCAAGAAGCTACAGTTGAACATGAACATCGAGCACAACGAGAAAGCGCGAGGCGGCTCCTGATGCCTAAGGCCATCGTCGTCACCGGAGAGGACCGAATTCCGACGGGGCGGCTCCTGTTCGAAACGGATGGCCGACGCTCCCACTCCACGTTTCTATACGATCCCTCCTGGCGCGACCGGCCAGATGGCTTCGACCTGTCTCCCAGCATCCTTCGCTCCCCTATCCCACATCACGCCTCTTCCAGCGGAGCGGCGGGACGCGACATGGATGCGCTCTCGGGACCGTTCGCCGATGCCTCTCCCGACAGCTGGGGCAGGCGCGTCATGAGAAGCGCCTACGGAGAGAGCCTCACCGAATTCGACTACCTCGTTCACGTCGACGATTTCTCGCGGCAGGGAGCGCTCCGCTTCCTTGATGTCGAAGGAGCGGCATTTCCAACTCGGTCCTTCGAGACACCGAAGATCTCCGACCTCAAGGAACTACAGCAACTGACGGAGCGCTTCGAGCTGGAACGGGAATTGCCAGAGGGGGGTGCGCTCAGGCTCGCCGAGGCGACCGGATCCCTTGGCGGCGCCCGTCCCAAGGTGAACGTCGTTGACGGCGTATCCCTCTGGGTTGCGAAATTCACCTCCGTCAAGGACACGTGGCCAGTGGAGCGTCTCGAGGTCGCGACGCTTCATCTTGCGAAACTGGCTGGACTTCGCGTGCCGGGCGCACGCCTAGAGTTGTCGCAAGGAGACCAGCCGATCGCTCTATTCGAAAGGTTCGACCGGAACGGCGACGCTCGGATTCCGTACATGTCCGCACGAACGGCGCTGGGCAAAGAAGGGACCGAACCAGGTCACTACACGGATATCGCGGACGTTCTCCGCAACTTGTCACCCAGCTCCGGTGACGACCTTCGCGAACTCTGGCTCCGAATGGTTTTCGGAATTCTCGTCACGAACACCGACGACCACCTGAAGAACCACGGACTTCTTCGTGATGCGAACGGCTCTTGGCGACTGTCGCCCGTGTTCGACATCAACCCGCAGCCACGCCGCCAGCCGGGCATGAAGACCGGGATCAGTCCAATTCACGGCTTCGCGCCTTCCATCGCTGCGGCCGTCGACGCCGCGCCGCTCTTCGATGTCGACGAGGTAGAGGCGAGAAACCTCGCGCGGGACGCGGCGGAGGAGATCCGAAACGAATGGCGAAACGTCCTTAAAAGGCACGGCATCGCAGGATCGGCGATCTCGGCCTGCGCCCCGGCGTTCGAACACGAGCGGTCGGAAGCGGCGCTTTCCCTCTAGAATGCGCGGTCAAGGCAACCTTCCATCCCTCACGCGAGCTGTGTGTCCAGTTCAGGTTAACGTCTTCCCCGCCCTGAAGGGCGGGG
>NZ_SMMF01000495.1:0-1335 GCF_009711355.1 Roseibium sp. RKSG952
GAGGTCCATGTACTGGATCTTGAGGGGCTTATGGATCTGCCGCATCTGCGCGCCGTGCTTAGAAAAAGCCTTCCAGAGCATATGATTCCCTCGCGTTTTATTGGTTTGTCGCGGTTGCCGGTTACGCGATCAGGCAAGATTGATCGCAAGGCGCTCCCTGATGTGATCGGTGAAACAGCGCTTTCAGTTTACGAACCACCTTCAAGTAATACAGAGAGACTGGTTGCAAAAGTTTTCGGCGAGCTACTTATGGCCAAACAGGTGAGCCGCCACGATGGCTTTTTCGCACTTGGCGGGGATTCCTTGAGCTGTATCCATCTTGTTACCCGTCTTGAACAGGAAACGGGCAAGGCGGTCGCGGTTCGCGATGTATTTGAAGTACCAACTGTAGAAGGTTTGGCGGCCCGGATCGTGTCTGGTCCACAGCCTTATTCCCCATTGGTTCGGTTTAGACAGGTTACGGCAGAAAGAAAAATAGGGCAGAGGACAATCGTCTGTTTCCCGCCAGCTGGTGGGCTGCCAACCTTATTTGGACAAGAACCTGTGTTACGAGCATGGCAGCCCTTTGGATGTGTTCTGGGCATCCAAGCCCGAGGAATGAGACCAATCGAAACCTCATTTACAAGTTACTCAGAAATGTTGTCTTGCTATATCTCCGCCATTACCGGCAGCATCGCGACGCCATTGATCTTCGTCGGCTGGTCGTTGGGGGGGAAAGTGGCGCATGATGTAGCCACCCGATTGCAAGCACTGGGATATGATATTGATGCTATTGTTATTCTGGATTGCAGCGCAGTAGGAAATCAGAATGGGTGGGACGATGCCAGTCCAAATGACCCCTATAACATCAATATTGATCAGGTGTTGCTGGAATTCGACCCAAAAATGTCGGTCGACTTCATTTCGAACTTAAGTGAAGATGAAAAAGTTGTACGCGTCGCAGCAGTGTTTGCTGATATCGGAGTTTTTCCAGCCCAAATCTCGGCACAAGATACCAAATTTGCGCATCAGTTATTGCTTGGCATGGTATCGCAGGCGCAGCTTTTAGAAGGACGAACAGCCCCGGGGTATTTTCATGGCCCGACGCTGCTAGTGCGAGGGCAAGAAAATGCCCAGAAGCAAAACGACCCATACCTTGGCTGGACTGATTATTGCAGCAACATTGATCTCCTCGACGTAAAACACAGACATATGAAGCTTCTTGTTGGGGACGCCGCGATAGAGGTGGCAAAAGTGATTGCAACTTGGTTGAAGGGGCTGTTCTGAGGCGTTGTGGTGTCAACGGCGGAGCAAAATCAGGCCCAAAAGGCCCTGTCGAACCGAAGCTGAGTGTGT
>NZ_SMMF01000529.1:0-1595 GCF_009711355.1 Roseibium sp. RKSG952
CAGATAGGCTCCGCCCGCCTTCCAGATCGCCAGAAGCGCGATGATCAGTTCTGCAGAGCGTTCAAGGCACACACCGACCACACACTCCGGGCCAACGCCCTGCGCAATCAGATAGCGCGCCAAACGGTTCGACGCTGCATCCAGTACGCCATAGGAGAGTTCCCGATCGCCATCAATCACGGCAAGAGCACCCGGATGTGCCAGAACTTGCTCCGCAAACCGATCAATGAGGGTCTGGTCTAGCGGATAGTCAACTGCGGTGTTGTTGAAGCCGTGCAGTACGAGCTCCCGCTCCGCCTTGTCCAGAAGCACGACATCACAAAGCCGCGTTTGAGGCGCTTCAGAAATACCTTTCACAAGCAGGACAAACATCGCCCCGATGCGCACCGCTGTCTGACGATCAAACAACTGGGCCGAATAGGAAAGATGCCCGCTTAAGGAGCCTTCTATTTCCGCAAGGTTCAGAGACAATTCGAATTTTGCATGATCACCGTCCCGCTCACCGAAAGCACTGACCGCACAATCTCCGAACCGTAGCCACAAATCCCTGTCTGGCGTGTTTTGCAACACCAGCATCACCTGGCACACAGGTACGTGCCGCAGGGACCGGGCCGGAGAAACCGCCTCCACAACAGCCTCGAACGGCACATTCTCATGCGCAAGAGCCTCCAGAACCCTTTGCCCGGTCTCAGATAGCTGCTCTTCAAACGAACGCTCCGCATCGACCTTGTTCCTCAAGGCAAGCGTATTCACGAAGTACCCGCACAGCCCTTCAAGTTCAGGCCGGGGACGCCCTGCAACCGCCGCGCCGATCACCACATCCTCACCGGCCCCAAGCCGGGACAGCAACGTGGCAAAGGCCGTTTCAAGCACCATGAACAGGGTCAAACCGGTCTTTTGCGCTAGTCTCTTCAATCGATCCGTGACAGCCTTTGGGATTGTCAAATCTACAGAACCGCCCGAATAGTCCATAACCTCGGGCCGGGGCCGGTCGAAAGGCAAGGTAATTGCCTCTGGAGCGTCCGATAGATCCTGTTTCCACCACGCCGCTTCTTCCTCCAAACGGTCACCGGACAGCACCTTACGTTGCCACACCGCATAGTCTGCGTATTGCACCGGCAGATCGGATAGATCGGCAGCCGCGCCGCCGGTTTCCTCCGAGTACAGTGACGAGAGTTCCTTCAGCAGCAGCGTGTCACTCCAGCCGTCCCGGACCGTGTGGTGGCCGCCAAAAACAAGAGTGTGCTCTTCCCCGCCAGCAGACAACAGATGGGTCCGGAACAAGGGGCCTTTTGTCAGGTCAAACGGCGCATGCCGCAACTCCAAGACCCGTCGTTCAAGCGCGGCGGCAGACCAACCGGACACATCTTCAAAGCCAAACTGGAACCCACTCACTTCCATAGGCGAAATCACCTGAAACGGCGTCCCGTTCTTGTCTTCGAACCGGGTCCTGAGGCTCTCGTGGCGCTCTACAAGCCGGTTCACCGCCCGCTCCAGCGCGCCCAGGTCCAGTTTCCCTTTCAACGAGAAGGCATGGACTTCGTTATAGGCAACACCGGCCCGCGCATCGAGCTTGTCGAGGAACCACAGGCTCT
>NZ_SMMF01000396.1:0-822 GCF_009711355.1 Roseibium sp. RKSG952
TTCGGCGCAGGCCTGTCAGGCAATATGTTGGAGAGCAACGGAGTAAGTCTTGATGCCCCGCTGCGCGAGCTGCGCTCTTGACCCCACTCTGAAGGAAGGGGTTTGCACTTCTGGTTCAGCTCATTTTAATTGAGATGTCCAATTTATCGATGAATTCCGGTTCTTCGATATCGCCCTCAAGCGCCGCGAACAGCCTGTATTCTCCCGCGATGCCGAACCGATCTATGACATCGGTTACCGCCTCTCCACGCAGAACCTCGTGACTCCAAAGGCCTAGCGGGTTCGTCGCGGCATCGAGAATGTTGCCCTCCCTGTCGGCGAGTTGCCAACCGATTACGTCCTGATTGGTTCCACCAAGATGGCTGACTGTCAGGCCGATGCTATCGTTGATCCAGCCCGCCGCGATCTCTTTCAGTTTGCCTACCGTGACTTCCTCGTCCGAGACATGCGTAGGCGACACAACCCGGTGCTTGGGCTCGGAATACAGGCGAACGGTCTTCCCGGGTTGACCGTCCACAAAAAGCGCTGCACTCGGTAGTCTCAGGAAGTGGTATGGAATTCCGAGCTTGTTCAAAATCTGCAGAGCGATAGTTCGTGTTGGGACACGCGTGTCGTCCGGACAATTAAGCAAGAGTTCCGCTGTCTTTGTCGTTTCGTCCGCTTCCTTCATCTCCGTCTCCTCCTCTTTCACTCATCTAGGTTCCATTATGCCAGCGCAAGTAGCGAGCCTACATCGTCTGGGATATCGGCTTCTTACGCCCCAATTCCTCCTGTGCGATTCTGGCAACCTCCTTAACGTCTTCCCCGCCCGGAAGGACGGGG
>NZ_SMMF01000298.1:0-530 GCF_009711355.1 Roseibium sp. RKSG952
GAAGGGGTTTGCCGCGCTTCTGGATCACTTTGTGTCCCCGTTCTCGGTGTTGATTTGGTGCGCCGAGAAGGATTCGAACCTCCGACCTCGCGGTTATCAGCCACGTGCTCTACCAACTGAGCTATCTGCGCAAACTTTTTCCCGCTAGGGAATCGTTTCGTGTTCTTTACCATCTGGCCGCTCGATTCTCACGACTCCTCGGGGGGCTGCAATTACTGCGTATCTTTGGCTGTAATTCATTCGCGACCAAGAGCCGATCTCATTGAGCGTGCGAAAGCAGCCTAACACAGTCTTGAGACTTCGTCGATTTTGCAGTGTTTTACGCATGGAGATTTCATCTCACTAACGTATCGTTACCTTCTGCTGGGGACAAACCCCTATCCACCAAAGGAATCAGGAAATGGTGGATCCTGCTGGGGTTGAACTAGCGACCTTCGCCATGTCAAGAGGACGCTCTACCAACTGAGCTAAGGATCCGAATTCCTTGGTGGTGGTGTCGGGACTTAACGTCTTCCCCGCCCTGAAGGACG
>NZ_SMMF01000366.1:0-727 GCF_009711355.1 Roseibium sp. RKSG952
CGGCCAAACGCACAAGATTTCGCTTTTCCAGTCCAAACAGTAGGGAAAGGGCGTAAGTCAAAACAAGCGGAAGCGCAAACATCAATGTAACGAACCCAGCTCCAACACGACTAGTGATTGCAAAGGTTATGGCATTGGGGGCTGCAATGAGCAAACCTGTCACAAGCATATACTTCAGCAGCCGGTTTCTAGTGGATGGCTCGGTGCGGATGAAGAAAGATCCCGTTCGTACCTCTTTTTGAAAAATCAGCGCAGCTGCTTGTAGGAGTGACGCGCCGAAGAAAGACCACAGCAGCAGGATCATTGGCTGCCAACCGAAAGAGGGCGCTGCCTTTGCGATTGCAACGATAATGGCCTGTATCGCAGCTATGCCAAACAGCAGGATCAGGGACGACTTTTTAAATTCCGGGAGGTTTCCTTTCGGGCGCTCTCCGGTTCCGTCCGTTTTGGGCAGGACAGTAAATTGGGATGGCATCGCACTACAGTCTGTTCACACCCAATAATGATGTAGCTGGTGTATAAATTTTATCTTAGTATCAAGATATTTAGTATCAAGATAAAATTTTACGATGCCCTGAATGGATTTTTTGGAGCCAACGGGTAGTGCCAAGTTATTTTATGTGGGTTGTCAGCGCCCGCCATCGGCAGATTTCAGGCAGCCATTTCGATAGCATAGTTGGTCCAGAGAGCGAATGCAGTTGATTTTCCATAGGCTTGGTTTCAAACC
>NZ_SMMF01000587.1:0-2180 GCF_009711355.1 Roseibium sp. RKSG952
CGCACTCAAACGCGTGAAGTGGTCAGGTTACCATCGCTCGCATCATCCACCGGCCAGCAATTCAGTTGCAAGAGTTCTGAGCGCATGCGCGGCAACCAGAGGGACCACGCCGTTGCCGCAGAGCCGAAGCCGGTCCACCCGGTGGGCCAGCCCATCAGAGCCTCGACGAATGCTGGGTTCAAGGTCCGGCGCGCATCGCAGGTATTGCTCCCAACCGTAGGCGTCGCCAGGACCTGGCGGCCAAGCAGGCCGTTCACCGGCGTGTTCGCCAATGTCGTGGCCCCGTCCTTGTGATCGCGCGCAGTCGGCGTCATCCACATCCGGCTGGCGCTGGTCAGGCCGGCCGCTTTGCGATTGCCCGCGCTCGGCTTGTTGCCGTCGGTTGCCATCGGCGTCGGCCACATCGCGGCCGAGGTCGCCAGGTTCATCCCGTGCTTGCCAGCGGCTTGAGACGGCGTCGGTTTTGTCTGCCGGTTCTCGTTGGCGCTGGCGCGTGGCGTCGGCCAAAGCTGCAGCATTTCCGTCTGGTTCCCACCGCTCGAGCAGGTCCCGGAGCAGGCGCGCTGGGTCGGCCAGTTCGCAGTCCGGTCGGTGCGCGAGGATGAAGAGCCGCTCGCGCTTGTGGGGCGCACCGACTTCCGCCGCCGTGAAGAGGCCTGCCGCAACGCGGTAGCCCATGCCGACCAATCCGCCGGCGACTTCGGGAAAGCCGAGGCGGAGATGATGGGCGACGTTTTCGAGAAAGACGAAGGGTGGCTCGATCTCGCCAATGATGCGCGAGACATGCGGCCAGAGGTGGCGCGGGTCGTCCGCGCCACGGCGCTTGCCCGCGACGGAGAACGGCTGGCACGGATAGCCCGCAGTGACGATGTCCACCGCGCCGCGCCACGGGCGACCGTCGAAGCTGGCAACGTCGTCCCAGACAGGTGCCGGATCCAGGGCCGCCTCTTCCATCCGTGCCACGAGAATGGCCGCGGCGTAGGTTTCCCGTTCGACATGGCCCACAGTTCGATATCCGGGCATGGCGATGGTGAGCCCGAGGTCGAGCCCGCCTGCGCCGGAGCAGAGCGAGAGGCCGAACAGGTCTCCGGCTCGGCAAGCGCGTCCGGAGGAAGGTAGAGCCAGGTCATGCATCGCCTCGGCTCGGGTTGGCCGTCAGATCGGCGAAGGTCTCACCGGTCCCGTCCAACACGGCCTCCTGGCCGGTGAACTGCTGCCAGCGCTGGACCGCGACATCGACATAGGCCGGGTTCAGCTCGATCCCGAGGCAGACCCGGCCCGTGGTCTCCGCCGCGATCAGCGTGGTGCCGGATCCCATGAACGGCTCGTAGACCGCTTGCCCGGGGCTTGAATTGTTGAGGATCGGCCGGCGCATGCATTCGACGGGTTTCTGGGTCCCGTGCACGGTTTCCGCGTCCTGATCCTTGTTGGCGATCTGCCAGAGCGTCGTCTGCTTGCGGTCACCGGCCCAATGACCCTTGCCCGTTTTCTTCACGGCATAGAGGCAGGGTTCGTGCTGCCAGTGATAATCGCCGCGGCTCAGCACCAGGCGATCCTTGGCCCAGATGATTTGCGAGCGGATGTTGAAGCCGGAGGCCTCGAGGCTCTCGGCGACCGTCGTCGCATGCAGCGCGCCGTGCCAGACATAGGCCACGTCGCCCGGGAATAGCGTCCAGGCCTCGCGCCAATCCGCGCGGTCGTCATTCAGCACCTTGCCGGTGCGCTTTGTTGCAGCGGCACCGGCCTTGTTGCGCCAGCCCGGATCGTAGTCGACGCCGTAAGGCGGGTCGGTCACCATCAGAAGCGGTGTCACATCGCCGAGCAGCCGCTCGACGTCCGTGGCCACCGTCGCGTCCCCGCAGAGCAATCGATGCTTGCCCAGCACCCAGAGATCGCCGGGACGGCTGATCGGGGTTTCGGGGGCCTCCGGAACATCGTCCTCGCCTTCGCGGGACGCGGTTTCGGGATCGACCTCACCGGCCAACAGCTCTTCGAGCTCGGCATCGTCGAAGCCGATGAGCGACAGGTCAAAATCCTCGGCCAGCAAGTCGTTCAATTCGGCCGACAGCAGCGCATCATCCCAGCTCGCGAGTTCTGCCAGCTTGTTGTCTGCGATGCGGTAGGCCCGGCGTTGCGCCTCGGTCAGATGCCCGAGCACGATCACCGGGGCCTCGGTCAGC
>NZ_SMMF01000711.1:0-5142 GCF_009711355.1 Roseibium sp. RKSG952
TCTGCCCGCTCACAATTTGCATCGACAAATGACGACTTTCTCAAATTACTTTCAGCAAACTGTGCATGACTAAGGTTCGAAAGGGAAAAGGATGTCCCGGAAAGCTCAGCCTCTCGTAAGTCTGTCGAAACCAAATCAGCGCGATCCAGATTCGCTTGCGAGATGGAAGCTTTTCTGAGGTCACGGTGCGACAGATCTACCAATCGCAAATCCATTCCGTCCAAAGAAGCGCGTCTTCCGTACCGGCCTTCACTCGTGAGCCACGCTTCATGCTCGTCGACAATGGCTTGTATCAGCTCAAGCTGCAAGGTTTGCCTCCCGTGCTTCCTGGATAGTTGAAACGACTCTGTCCATCTCCTGCTCTGTTAAATATGGATGCATAGGCAAGCTGAAGACGTGGTCACTCAGCTTTTCGGAAATAGGCGCAACCACATCATCATCCTTGAATGCAAGCTGCTTGTGCAACGGCCGCGGATAGTGGATTGCCGTAGGCACGCCAGCAGATTTTAGATGAGATATAAATACGTCCCGATTGTCGACCTGAATTGTGTATTGAGCCCATGCAGAGCGGCACCGAGAGTCCACATAGGGCGTGATAATTCCCAGCCCTTCAAGGGCCTTTGAATACCGTTCTGCTATCGATTGGCGTGCTGTTAACTCGTCCTCAAAGACCTCAAGCTTACACAGAAGAATGGCCGCTTGGATCGTATCTAACCTGCTGTTAACCCCCAGCCGAACATGTTGATATCGGCGCTCCTGACCGTGACGCGCAATCTTACGAATAGATTTAGCTAGGTCGCGATTTGCAGCGAAAAGCGCGCCTCCATCTCCATAACATCCGAGTGGCTTGGACGGAAAAAAACTCGTGCATGCGATCGTTGTAAGTCCGCAGGACACACGGCCTTCAAAAGCGCCACCGAAGCTTTGGGCGGCATCCTCAATCACCGGCAAGTTGTGCCGCACAGCAATTGCGTTGATTCTCTCGAAATCCGCGCACTGCCCGTATAGAGAGACTGCGATTACAGCCTTTGTGCGTGGCGTAATCTTGCTCTCGAGTGAAAGAGGACAAAGATTGTAGGTGCGCTCATCTACATCCGCAAAAACCGGTAGCGCTCCGAGGATTGCGACTGCTTCCGCACATGCAATGTAGTTGAAAGCCGGGATGATAACCTCATCGTTCGGCCCGATATCAAGCGCCATCAAGGCAATTTGCAATGCATCGGTCCCGTTTGCGCAAGTGACACACTCAGCGCCGCCGACAAAGGCCGACAAGCTCTCTTCGAGCTCCGACACCTCGGGCCCAAGAATGTAACGCCCGTGCTCCAGAACTGCAGCGATTCGGACATCCAAGCGGTCTTTTATTCGATTCTGTTGGGTATGCAAATCAATGAACTGCAAAACACTCTCCCTCGGCCTGCCACTGCGGCCCACGTATTGCGTCTTTCAGCGAATGGACCTGATGAAATCCAGCCATTTCGTATGCGGTAGTGCAAAATTTCCTGTCACTCGCGCACTCGCGGGCACATCACGAACGACAACGGAGCCGAGTGTAACCGTCGCTCCTTCACCTATGGATACACCATTCGAAATGGTCGCATTCGGTCCGATGAATACACCATCGCCAATTGAAACGCGCCCCGACAGTTCGGCACAGGCGGCAATTTGCACCCGCTTGCCCACTTGACAGTCATGGGCCACATGGATTTGGCAATCGAGCTTCGTCTCGTCGCCGATCAAAGTGAAACCGCCGAACGTCGCCCGAACAATCGTGCATTTAGCTTGAACTTCAACATCGTTGCCAAGCATCACCCCACCGGATTGATAGAGGACCCTACGCGGAGAAGTGAAGTTGTTTACCTCGAACGCTTCAGAACCAATTACCGTCCCGGGCCCAACGCCGCAATTGTCACCAATCAAGGTACGTGGACATATCACTGCATTTTCGCCGATGATCGAGTTTTCACCGATCCGAACGTTCCGGGGCGCAATCACTGCAGAGTTGTGCACCGTTGCGCTTGGATGTATCCAAGAATCGAACGATTTCCATTGAAAATCAGGACGTCGAGCAATATCCTCATGTATTTGATACAGAGATGCAATCGGAGCTTCACTGATCGCAAGACCCAAATGATCCGGAACTAGATCGCTTAACTCCGGCAACGTAACAATCCCGGAAATTCCATTAAATGCACACGCATCACTGATAAGATGTGCCGAAACGCATCCGACTAGCCGGGGCGCAATCTTCTGAGGAATTTTGCCGACGAACGCAAATGAGCAATCCCGAACCACGCCGAGACCAAAGCGATCGCGGAAGGCAGCAAGACTCTCTGTAGCAAACGTAAACATCAGGCCCCTTCTCGTAGCGCGGCATCTACAATTGGGTGTGTTACGCTGTCGCGTGCTGCAAGGGCCGCAGTGCGAATTGCCGCGACAGTCTCGATCGCAACTCGATTGTCTTCCACACTGAAACCACGACCTGCCAGCGCTTCCTCATAACTTCTTACATGAAGGTCAGTGAAGCCACCGGAAAACTCCACCTCCTTTCCATCTATCGTGATGGAGCGGTAGGTTCGTTTCTCGGATTCCTGCCCTGCCCGCTGAATATCGCAATTGTCAATCGACAGGTACCACCGGACGCGCGCGCGCTCGTATTCTAAGTAGCCAGCAGACCTCAACGGTGAGCGAAGATGAACCCGGTACTCCAGCAATTCGCCAAACAAGAAATGGAGCATGTCAAAAAAATGGACGCCAATATTCGTCGCTATACCGCCTGATTTTCTCTCGTCCCCCTTCCAACTCTTATGATACCAGCTTCCGCGAGAGGTGATGTACGTGAGATCCACCTCGTGCTTCCTGTCACCGGCTATGCAGACCTCTCTTTTCAGCTGCAGAATCGCGGGATGTAAACGCAATTGCAAAATCGTGCTAATTGACTTCTCAAACTTTTGTTCAACCGAAGAAAGGTGGTCGAGGTCTGCCGGATCGATTACCAGCGGCTTCTCGCAGATAACATCTCCGCCGGCATGCAGGGCATAGATGATGTGATCCTTATGAAACTGGTTCGGAGATGCGATCGAGAACACATCAATACCCTTTCCGGCGGCCTGCCGAGCGGTAACCTCACTGTTGAGCTCCTCCATATCTGTTACGAAGGCAGCCTGCGGGAAATAACTATCGATCACTCCGATCGAGTCTGATTTGTCATAACACAAGACAAGATCATGTCCCGTCTCCCTGATTGCCCCCATATGCCTTGGCGCTATGTAACCCGCAGCACCAATCAGGCAAAAACGCTTCATGTTGTTCATTTGTCAAGCCCTCACAACATTCGGGCATTCACCCCGGTAAACACCCCGACAATCGACAATGAGCTTTGCATTGTTTCGGATTGTCTCGTAATCGAAAATGTCATGATCGGTCGAAATGATGATTGCATCGAACTCGGATAAGACTTCGGCAGTGGCCTCAACACTCTCAAGCTCGAAGTGATGCTCCCGCATTTCCGGAAAACTAGGTACGTGTGGATCACAATATTGTACGTCCGCACCCTTCTTCCGAAGGATCTCCATGAGATGGATCGACGGAGATTCCCTTACATCATCGACGTCCTTCTTGTACGCAAGGCCGACAACCAGAACCTTGCTGCCACGCAAAACCTTAAACCGATCATTGAGCGCATCGACAAGCTTCGAAATGACAAATTCCGGCACGGACCGATTTATTTCGCCCGAAAGTTCGATGAAGCGCGTATGCAGGCCGAATTCGCGAGCTTTCCATGTTAGATAAAACGGGTCGATCGGAATGCAGTGACCACCGAGGCCCGGTCCAGGATAGAACCGGGTGAAGCCGAACGGCTTTGTCGCCGCCGCGTCGATTACTTCGAAAATGTCGATCCCCATGCGATCGCAAAGTATCTTCATCTCGTTCATAAGCCCGATATTGACAGCGCGCTGTATATTTTCCAGGAGTTTCGTCAGCTCCGCCACACGTGTGGAGCTAACCTCCACGACCTCGTTGATGATGGTACGATAGAAGGCTGCCCCGACCTGGCGACAGTTTTCTGTATGACCGGCGACAACCTTGGGAATCATACTTACGGAAAAACTCGCATTGCCCGGATCCTCACGCTCCGGCGAGTATACCGCAAATATGTCGCGACCAATTACAAGCCCACCCTGAGTCAGAATCGGGACAATTATCTCCTCTGTCGTCCCTGGATATGTTGTGCTTTCAAGCGAAACCATTTGCCCGGGTCGCAGGTAAGGCGCAATGGACCGACAGGTCGATTTGACAAATTGAAGATCTGGCTCGCGATACTTGTCCAGCGGCGTCGGGACGCACATAACGATTACGTCTGCATCCGCAACACGCGCAAAGTCCGAAGTTGCCTCAAACCCGTTCGAGAGATGACTGCGAATCAAATTTTCGTCGATATGACGTATATAGCTTTCTCCACGCAGCAATTTTTCAATCTTGCTCTCGTCGATATCTAGACCAATAACAGATATACCTTGCTCTCGGAGCCTAAGAGTGAGCGGAAGCCCGACATAACCCATGCCAATGACGCAGACAACGGCCTCGTGATTAATTATTCCATTTACTATTGACTTGGTGTATCTATTGCTTTCCATTTAATTTACCCTATTATACGTCGCAAATAATAATTAGACGCACTTACTTAATACGTTTATCAAGATGGTTTACCACAAATATCAGGAAACCTATTGACAGAGAAACACAGCATTAAAGTGGATAGATTTACAAATCAAGTGGGTTGTATCCTGAGAACAGGGCAATCGCACTTCAGAAGCCTTGAACCCGGATATCCCATATGGAAATCGTTTTACGGTCGGCCTATCGCATGATAATTATTTAGGATCAATGGGTTATCCTGCGTGGAGGTTGACTTTGGGAGCGAACACGATGGGTGAAGCGGAAACGGGCCCTTTGAGGCTTCATTTCGACCGCACGATCAAACTCGCGTTTCAGGGAAGCTCCATCAGTTCCGATGGCGGATTGCTGCTGCACCGGGAGCTGGATGACGCCCTTGGTCTAACCGGCATGGCGGCTCAGATGATGGTTGACCCGCGCACCGGCAAGAATGGTCAACACCAGATCGGCGGCTACCTGCGCCAGTCA
>NZ_SMMF01000229.1:0-409 GCF_009711355.1 Roseibium sp. RKSG952
GGCAGGTCGGGTTCGCCGGACGCTCACATTGAAGGCATATACCCATGTTTCTGACCTGTACGGGCCGTACTGGATCAATTCGATCCCGGCCACGGTGAGCGAAGCACCGTACATTCTGGACGGATTGTGCCTGAGCGAGATCGGCAAGAAAATCAAGGAACACTATGCTGACACCGGCGGGTTCACCGATCTCGTATTCGCCGCCGTCGCGCTCTTGGGCTATCGCTTCATTCCCCGTATTCGCGACCTGAAATCCAAGCGGTTCTACGTCTTCGATCTCAAAAGCGTTCCGAAAGAACTCAGGTGCCTCGCCGGCGGCAAGGTCCGGGAACAGACCTTCATCGACAACTGGGGCGATGTGCTGAGGTGCACCGCCACGATGGGTAGTGTCAAAGATCTTTCGCACTTT
>NZ_SMMF01000333.1:0-626 GCF_009711355.1 Roseibium sp. RKSG952
GTTTCCTGCGCATCCAGAAGCGGCAGATCCCCCAGACGGGTCGAGGGCGCAACGGCCACAGCCTCGAGCACACGCGTGAACATCGCCGCAATGCGCTCTGCCGTTGCCGGATCAAACACCTGCCGCGCATAGGTCAGATGCCCGCTGATCCCTTCAGACGTTTCGGCAAGGCTCAGGCTCAGTTCGAACTTCGCCGCGACCGCGCCCGCATTTTCCAGCGCAACCGCACGCGTTCCGCCGAAGGCCAGCCCCACATCCCGGTCCGGCGTGTTCTGCAACACCAGCATCACCTGGATCACCGGTGCATGGCTCAACGCCCGCGCCGGGGCCACCGCCTCCACCACAAGCTCGAACGGCACCGCCTCGTGGGCATAGGCGTCCAGAACCATCTGCCGGGTTGTGTCCAGATGCGCCTCGAAGGTTGTCTCGAGATCAATCCGGTTCCTGAGCGCCAGCGTGTTGACAAAGAACCCGGCCAGGCCCTCAAGCTCCTTGCGCGGACGCCCGGCAACCGCCGTGCCCACCGCCACATCGCCCCCCGCCCCAAGCCGCGACAGCAGCGTGGCAAAGGCCGCCTCCAGAACCATGAACAGCGTCGCCCCACGGGCCCGCGCCAACCGGTTCAG
>NZ_SMMF01000463.1:0-1146 GCF_009711355.1 Roseibium sp. RKSG952
GATCCGTCAAATCGCTTGGATAGCGGTCACTTTTGCGGCTATGCTCAATACGAGCGGCACCATCCCAAGGCATGTTCGCTCTCCATCGTCACGACAACGAAAGAGAAACACAACTTCATGATATCGCTCAATTTCTTTTCATTTAGGCTCTTAGGAGTGGCCTATTTGATTCCGTGAGCACGCCGCTCACATGGAAAGTCCGGCCGATGTCGAAACGGATTCGTGCCGGGCCTCGTCGATCACAAAACCGAACCTCGAACGTTCGCCGTACTCGGCGTCCGGGACCAGGAACTCACGCTCCTCAACCGTCACCTCGACACCGTTGTAGTAGCCGCTGCGCTTGCCTCCCATCGTCGCGATACATTCGACCATGCCCTCGTGTTCATCTGAACTCAACGCGGAGATCACCACCCAGTTCTCGGCATTCTCACGTTTGAAAATCTGCTTGTCCCGAACATAAGACTGACCGGGAAGAATCTCCTCCCCGGTGACCGCCTCGTACTCATCAGGGAGGGAATTGATCAAGGTCTTCCTTGCTTCTTTGATCTCGAAACTGGTGAAGTGCTCCGGGAAAGTGGCTGCGACCTTGGCCCATTCGCTGTCCTCTTCATACCAGCCATTATCATTACGATAGGGTGTCGGAATAAGCTTGTTCCTGCCGTCTGAGACCTTGAAGCCTCCGTGACCAGGTGTGTCGTAGGATGTGATGCCCGGACCGTACTTCGTCGCAGTCTGCGCGCGCCCCCAGGGGGTGGAGGTGGTTGTCGCATAGCTCTTGCGGTCGAGCGCCTCCAGTACCCCGTAATGATTCGCCATCTCGGAAGCGTAGGACCGGAACGCATCGATGCTATCGACCTTGCCGATCGTGAACTTGTGAGCGGCGGGGAGATCTAAAAAGGTTATCTCCGTCAGGGAGCTGTGCGACACCAGAAAGTAACCCTCACAGCCTTCGCGGGTTTCCAGACAGTAGATGATACTAGGACTTACCTGTGCCGCTGGAAAACCTTCCGGAGATGTCTTATAGTTTGGGAACATGAATTCACTCCATTGCTACATAGTCGCGACAATGAAGAAAGCGACCGAAAGTCACAAATCGCACGACAGAGTTCAGACGGAAGAATCCCCGTCCTTCAGGGCGGGGAAGAC
>NZ_SMMF01000297.1:0-529 GCF_009711355.1 Roseibium sp. RKSG952
CCCTCGCCTGCAAAATTTGCGACAGAACCAAACCGGACGACCCTGTACCGTCGCTGGGGAACCAAGGCGCGGTTGATTGCATGGGTGCTGCTGGAACATCAAAAGACCAATCTGCCACAAATCGACACCGGCAGCGTCGAGGCTGATCTTGTCGAACTCATGCTGCTGCTTGACAATCAGCTCAACAGCCAGATCGGGCGCTGGTTTATTCAGTACTCTGCCATAGAAGCTGCAAATGACCCAACGGTAGCAAGTGCGATGCAGACATTCTGGCAGGCCAGGCTCGAGGCGGTCTCTGGGTTGGTTCGCCGCGGTGTTCCCAGAGGGGAGATTGATCCGGAGGCCGATATTCCGTTTTTGCTGGAGCAGGTGTTCGGTGCCTACTATTTCCGTTTGATCAGAAATCCCGGGCAACCTTTGAGCCGGGAAGACGCAGCGAGATATGTCCGCTGCGCCCTATCAGGTGCAGCGGCTGTACAGCATGGCTGATGCATTTTAGCAGCCCGTTGACGAAGTCGGATCTGGAGGT
>NZ_SMMF01000925.1:0-65827 GCF_009711355.1 Roseibium sp. RKSG952
CTTATAGGCCCCTCACCCCAACCGGTCAACGGCCTTTTTGAATTTTATTCGACAAAAGTGTGACAAACGCCCAGGGCCGGTGGATAAGGTTGAATAGTAAGGGTTTGGTAAGGCGGGAAATGGCGGAAATCTGCCGATTTCATGAAATCGCGTTTCCGAAGCCCATCAAACGCTGCCCGCCATCAACCACCAGAGTGTGGCCGGTGACATGGCGTGCCTCCAAAAAATAGCGCACCGCACCGACCACATCTGCAGGCCCGAGCCCCGGCCCGCGCGGTGTCAGCGCCTGACGTCTGTCAAAGTCTTCCTGGGATTGATCACTGGGCAGGATCAGGCCGGGGGCAATCGCGTTGACGGTCGTGCCCCGTGAACCCAATTCATAGGCCGCGAGCCGCATGGCACCGTCGAGCGCATACTTGCTGCAGAAATAGCTGAACCGGTCCGGCGAGGCCGAAGTCATCTGGGTATCGAGCATGTTGATGATGCTCCCCTCCGCCGGATAGGGGGTTTGGCGGGCAAAGGCCTGCATCAGGAAGGCGGGAGCTGCCGCATTCACATTCATCAAAAAGTGCCAGCTGCGTTCCGACAGGGTTTCAAGGTTATCCGTATCGAAGGCGCTGGCCGAGTTGACCAGAACCGAGACGGGCCCGCCGAGCGCGGCAGACGCCCTTGAAATCAAGTCACCGGCGGTCCCGGGCTCAGACAGGTCCTGTCGAATGCAGTCTGCCCGGCCGCCCTCCGCACGGATGGCATCTGCAAGGCTTTTGGCACCGGCTGAGGACGCATTGTAATGCAAGGCCATGACATAGCCGTCCCTGGCCAGACCTTCGGCAATCGCGCGGCCAAGGCGTTTGCCCGCACCGGTGACCAAGGCAATTTTCGGGTTTTCCATCACGCCCCCCCAGCTCCCATCAAGCTCGCTACTGCTGCGGCTTCAGGCAAAGTCCTGAAGATTGAGCACCGGCTGCACGCGCGGCACCTCGTGACTGCGCACCAGATTGGCCTTCGACAACACCGCAAGCGTGGCGGCACTGGTCTGGGCAACCCGGACTTCATCGCGGAACAGATAGACCGCGCCTGTCAATTGCACGGTAACGGGCCAGCCAAGCGCACGCAAACGGAAGGACTGCAGGATGCTGTCGGTCTGGTAGCGGATCCGGTCGGGTCCGTCCGGCAAATTCAGCGCAAACCCGAAGCCCGGATCGACCCACAAACGGGTCACGCCAGCGGCTTCCGCGATGGCAATGCGGTCCTTGAAGAACACCAGCTGATGGTCGAAAATATCTTCTGCAGGCGGCAGATAATCCCCCGAGCGGGCATTCTCGCCGGGCGTATAGCAAAGAACCACACCGGCCTCATGGCGGGCCACCGCTTCATAGAAGGCGGGA
The DNA here is from genome assembly GCF_009711355.1 of Roseibium sp. RKSG952. Classification (NCBI taxonomy): domain Bacteria; kingdom Pseudomonadati; phylum Pseudomonadota; class Alphaproteobacteria; order Hyphomicrobiales; family Stappiaceae; genus Roseibium; species Roseibium sp. RKSG952. The sequence goes on from NZ_SMMF01000925.1 coordinate 1,389, forward strand.
TCATCGACCCGGCCGGTCAGATTGACAACGCCGGCGCCCGCTTCCAGCAGGGCCACTGCCACCTCCGGGTGGTAGGTCTCGACCGATACGAGGATCTTTTCCTCCGCCAATGCCGAAACCACCGGGCGCATGCGATCAATCTGCCGGTTGACCGAAACGATATCCGCAGTCTCGCCGGTGGATTCTGCACCGATATCGACCATCGCGGCCCCTTCAAGCGTCATGCGCCGTCCGCGATAGAGCGCGGCTTCAAACGTATGGCACACCGTTTCGCGATAGGTGCTGTCGGGAGAGAGGTTCAACACCCCCATCTGGTAGGTGCGGTCCTCGAAATGCTTGTTGAATTCCGGAAAGGAAAACGACCGGATGGGCGTTTCGAGTGCATCCCGGTAACGCTCCCATAGCGGCAATAGGCGATCGGCAGTAATCATCAAAATATCCTTTTTGTCTCAAATCATCCGGACAAGATCACACCAGTTGCCCAGTCCCTGTCCAGAAGAGTGAGGTCTCCGGGGTTCGCGGGCAGAACCGCTGCCAGATCGCTCAAGGGCCGGGACAGCCGTGGGTGTACATAGGCCGGGGCAATATCGGCGGCCGGGACCATGACGAACCGGCGTTCATGCATGCGGGGGTGCGGCAGGACGAGGTCCGGATCATCGCTGACCTTATCGCCAAATGTCAGAATATCGAGATCAAGCGTTCTGGGGCCCCAGCGGATCACGCGTTCCCGGTGCTGCGACTTCTCGATCTGCTGCAGCGCTGCAAGCAGTACCCTTGCGCCCAGAGCCGTTTCAAGGGCTGCCGCCGCATTCAGGTAAGGCCCCTGATTGTCCGGCCCCCCGACAGGCGCGGTCTCGTACACCGGTGACACGGCGGTTACGCGGGTGTCCGGCAAGGCGTTCAGACCGGCAAGACCTGAAAGCAGGTTGTCCATGCGGTCTCCGAGATTGGAACCGAGGGCGATCAGGGCAGGGGTCACAGGCGCGGTCTTTCTTGAAAAATCAGGTTTGGAGAGCGGCGGACCGTCAATGCGCAGAGTGCAGCATTCAGGCCCGTTGCCGGGTGATGCGTATACCGACCCCGGCAGCCTTGTCGAAAATATCCGGTTTGGTCACCCGAACCGCCACCTTCTCCGCCAACGGGTTTTGCAAGACGAAGGCGGCAACTTCCTCGGCCCATTCCTCCACAAGCTCGACATGCTCACCGGACGCGGCCTTGCCTTCAATAAACCCGACCGTATCGGCATAGGACACATACGCACCGGTCTCTTTCACGGTTTGCGCATAGCCCGACGCGGTGTGGATCTCGACGTCGAAACAGACGCGCTGTGTCCGCCCGTGCTCACTGTCCAGCACCCCGATATGGGTTTCGACAATCAGCTGCTCAATCAGAATGACATCCGGTACCGGAAAGACATGGGCAGGGCGTGGCGGCGTTTCGCCAGAAGTCATTGGATAATCCTTGGATGAAAAACGTCCGGAATGCGGTTTGGCGAGAATTAGACCAGTGCGCGGCGGGGTCAAGGGCAGCCGCCGGAGAGGACGCCATGTCTGCCCCAAAACACCTACGAAAACCGCAAACCAAGACCGGCCCCCAGACCACCGGCGGCTGCGATCACCGCAAGGCCATCGCCTTTTGCACCTAGACGATGGCTCTCGAACAGATTGACGGCTAGAATCGCGCCGGATGCACCGATGGGATGTCCGCGTGCCAATGCCCCCCCAAACGGGTTGACCACCCCCGGTGCAAACGCAAGGTCTTCAATCGTGGCCATCGCCTGCGGGGCGAAGGCTTCCATCACCTCCGCGTGGGACAAGCGCGCCCGATCAACAAAACCTCTCTCAAAAAGCCTTGCGGCGGCAGCCGTTCCGCCTTCGGCCGGCCGTGCGGGATCGACACCCGCGGACACACCACCCGTGATCTCGAGGCCTTCATGATCCGAGCGCACCAGAAGAACAGCCGCGGCAGCATCGGCTTCCACGGCAATGGTCGCCGCTGACAAGCCGGTTTCCCCGTCCCCGGAAAGCACCGGCGCGCGGTGTGCGGAACGGCCTGACAGATTGCGGGAAAAGGGGTCGATTGTGATCCCGGCCCCCTCTGGCGTGATCAGTCTCCGCTCGCGGCCCGGCTTTTCTGCAAACTCCATGGCCTTGCGATGACTGGCGACAGCAAAATCCGCCTGTTGCCCGCGTGCATAGCCCCTTGTCCGGGCAAGATCGGCTGCAGCCTCCGCCAGATCCGGATCGCGGTCAGGGCAGGGGGCAAAAGGGGGGCGCAGGTATTCTTTCGGACGCTCCTGCCGGGAAACTGGCCGGGTCATGCGGATCGGCGACCGGCTGAAGCTTTCAAGCCCCCCCGCAATCACGGCCCCGGCCGCGCCGGACCCAACAAGACGCGCGCCCCAAAGGATTGCATCCAGCCCCGAACAGCATTGGGTGTCAATCGTCATCGCCGGAACGTGGTCCGGCACACCGGCCCGCAAAGCGGCCATGCGCGCAGGATTTCCACCGCCGTAAAGCGCATTGCCCATGATGACATGATCAAGGCTTGCCGCCACAATCCCGGCATCCTGCAATAGCTGCTTGAAAACCGGAGCGGCAAGCTCGTCAGCCTGAAGGGATTTGAAGGCACCGCCGCGTGGCACAACCGGCGTCCGGCCCGCAGCAATCATCCGCACTCCGGAAATCCCGCTCATGCGGCCCCTCTGGACGAGAGCGTCGCGATCAGCTCGTGTTCGATCCGCTTGAGGTCGGTTTTTCCGCCCGGTGTCAGCGGCCACTCCTCCCGGACAACGAAATGAGAGGGAACCTTTGCCCGTCCGATCCGCTCCGCGCAAAACACCTGCAAGTCCGGAATGTCGACCGGCGCGCGCAAGAGCAAGGCCGCCACGGGACGGGCCCCACGCACAGGGTCGGCAACACCGAACACCGCGACATGCTCGACGGCGGGATGGCGCGCAAGACAGCGTTCGATTTCTTCCGGGTAGATATTGAGCCCTGCTGACAGCATCATCCGGTTTTCACGGCCCTCGACAAACAGGAAGCCGTCCGGATCAAGAACGCCCCGGTCGCCAACCGAAAGCCAGCCGTCCCGCCATTCGGCTGCACCCGCACCGCAGATATATCCGGAAAACAGCAGGTCGCTTTTGACAAGGATCCGTCCCGGGGTACCGGCCGGAACCGGGTGCCCGTCCGCATCGCGGATGGAAACAGCAACTCCGGGCGCGGGCTTGCCGACCGACCCTTCGGGAACAGCACCGTCAAAGGTCGCGATTGCAACAAAGCTTGTTTCCGATGCGCCGTAGAATTCGGCGAACCGGGTATCAGGAATCAGCTCCTGAAGTGCAGCCCGGTCGGCATCGTCCCATTTCGCCCCGCTTGCCATGATCAAACGCGGAGGGCGTGGATCGGACATCCGCTCAAGGGTTTTGGCGAGATAATGAAGCTGGGTGGGTGTTGCGTAATACACCGCCGCAGCGGCACGCGTCATGTCTTCGGCCAGTTGCCGGGGCCGGAAAGCGTCATGAAGAGCAAGGGCAGCCCCGGCTTCCAGAGCCTGAACAGCGCCATAAAGATGAAGCGAGTGGTGCAGCGATCCGGCGATGAAGACGGTGTCGCCGGGGCCAATGCCGAAGACCGCGTCCGACAGGGCAAAACTGGCTGTCCAGGACTTGTGATCGCGGATATAGCCCTTTGGCACCCCGGTCGAGCCTGAGGTGAACCCGGCATAAAACAGATCGTTCGGGGCAGGTGTTCCGGAAAGGGCAACGCCTGATGCGGACTTGAACCCGGGCATCCGCCAAACCGGTGCATCAATGACAAGCGCCAGATCGATGTTTTCAAGAACCGCGCGGTATTGCGCTTGCGGCCAGTCCGGATTGATCAGGACAGCCACACATCGGGCGCGGGCACAGGCAAAAAAGGCGATCAATGCGTCGGCTGGATCAGCCAGAGCCACTCCGATCAGGGCGCCGGGCACATGATTTTCACCAAGATGGTCCGAAAAAGCCGAAACTTCGAGGAACAATGACCTTCGGCTCCAGGATCTGGAGCCCAGGACCAGCGCGGTCTCATCAGGCCGGAGCCGGGCATGATGATCAAGCCCGGCACCAACAAATGACCGGAGATCTGGCCCCAAGGGCTGCATCAGGCGCGCGAAACCAAAGCGCCGGGCAATCCGCGTGCGACCGTTTGCGCCACCACCGCAGCAATCGCCACCTTGATCAGGTCACCGGGGATGTAGACCGCGCTGCCGATCAAGGCCTTGCTGAAGGACAGGTCGGCCATGAGGACGAGGCCCGGAATTCCGAACAGATAGACCACGCCAATGCCGCCGACGACAGAGGAAATCGCCGCTGAAGGCAAAACGGCAAGCGATTTCGTGCGCTGCATGATCAGCCCGGTCACAAAGGCCCCGATCGGCCAGCCGATTAGGAAACCGACCGATGCGCCGGCGAACACGCCAAGACCGCCCCGGCCGCCTGCAAGCAGCGGAGCACCAAGCGCAACAAGGAACAATAGCAACAAGACAGCCAAACCACCACGGACCGGCCCGAGCATCACACCCGCGAGCATCACGCCAAGTGTTTGTGCGGTAATCGGCACCCCGCCAAGAAAGGGAATGGCAACCGGCGGCAACAAGCCAAGCGCTGCAATCAAGGCCGCGTAGAAGGCGATTTGTACGATAGAACGATCTGTCATTTCCGAATTACCATCCCTTTATTATTTGCTGGCGCTTGCAGGCGCGCCCATCGCTTTCTTTCGATCTGTTTTTCGATTGGAGCCATCCCCCGGGCCCCTCCACGGGCCGTCAGCGCCTCGGCAACGTTTTCCGACATGCGCAGGGACTGGAGGGCAAAGGGCGCAATCAACCGCCAATGTCCGCGCCGTCCGCCGCGTGCGCGAAAACTGTCCGCAAGGCTTGCATATACCGACATCAGGACCGGCGCAAATCTCAGGACGAGGGCCACCGCCAATGCGGGTGTTCTGGGGGATCCGCCGAACCAGGAAAGCGGCCGGAACAAGGGTTGCACCGCATCCATCATGTCGTCCATGCGCGTCGTCACCGACACGAAATTCGCCAGAAGCACCATGGCCGCCAGCCGCATGAGAACAACAAAACCGGCTTCCCAGGTTCCCGAAAGGCCATGCAGTCCCAGGATTATGGCAAAGAAGAACAACAACGGTTTCAAAAGCAGGATCTGCCTCAGGCCGTCGCGCCCCAGGGAGCCGTAAAGCCCCAGTGTTGCGGCCACACTGCCACCGAGCAGGAGCGGGCTTTCCTGCGGAAACAGAAAAACACTCACCACAGCAAGCGTAACCAGTTTCAGACGGGCAGGCAGCCGGTGTGCCCAGGTCTCGCGCTGAAGGTAGACCGAAATCAAAGGGCTTCTCCGGTCATCTCCTGCCCCGCGCGGCGTTCGACATCGACCACAAAGGCCGGGAGAACATCGCCGGGCGCACTGTCCATCCGGATATCGCCATCCTCGATCCAGAGGATCCGGTCGAAGCCTTCCAGAAACGACAAGTCATGGCTGATCATCAGGATTTTCTGATCAAGCGCGTTGATTCGTTGCAGGATCTTCCGGCTCGCCAGTCCGTCGAGACTTGCCATCGGTTCGTCCAGAATCAGAACCTTCGGGTTCATCACCAGCACCGCCAGAATGCAGATCAGCTGCTTTTGCCCTTCCGACAGCTCCGCAAACGGCCTTTCGGCAAGAGCGGCACAGCCATGACTTGCCAGGAACGCCCGGGCCTTATCCTGTGCCGGCAGCTTGTCCTCGCCGAGCTGACGCAGCCCGAAAGCGATTTCCTCGGCAACCGTCGGAAAGATCGCCTGATGATCCGGGTTTTGAAACACAAACCCGATATGCCGGGGCAGTTCCGCCGCGACCTCGTCCAAAGGCGCGCCGAATATGCTGACATCGCCACTGTCCGCCCGGCGCAAACCGTTGATCAGCCGCACGAAGGAACTCTTGCCGGACCCGTTCAGCCCCACAACGCCGATACGCTTTTCGGACAGGGACAGGCTGATGTCCTTCAGCACGTCCTTGCCGCCAAGCGACAGGCTGACCTTGTCGAAGCGGGCATAGGTCTCGTGCTCCGGATCGATCGGGGCTGCTGTGTTCTTGCGGCGGAAGGAGTGCCAGAGTGTCATGCCATTTCGTTCGGGGTCGGCGGTTGATCGAATGGCCCGCTTATTCACGGCCGCACCACACTTGTCAAAGCCTCAATAGGTAGAGCTTACCCAACGGGTCCATAATCTCCGGGCACCAGGCAAGCGTGAGTGTCCAGCATGGCAGCCACCCGGTCGATGCCGAAACGGAATTTCTGATCATCGGCAACAGACCCGAATGTCAGGCGCATGAACCCTGCGGACCGGAGCGCATTGACCTGAAAATGCCGGGCGGCCAGCACGCCGACGCCTTGCTGGCGCAGGCTTGCCTCCAGAACATCCGCGTCAAGGCTATCCGGCAGCGCCAGCCATCCGAACACCTTGTTTTCGGCGGTTTGAAGCCGGTCCTCGCCGAGGCGTTCGACCACATAGGCAAACCGGCTGCGATTGGACCAGCGTTTTTTCTCGATTGTCTTCATGAGCGACCCGTCGCGGATCCAGCCCGAAATCAGCTCCGCCGTGATCGGCGAGGCCATCCATGTGCTTTCCCCGATCCGGTTGCGCACTGCAGTTCCGTTCTTGGCCGGAACATGCACAAAACCGATCCGGCTGCCCGGCGAGATCAGTTTGGAAATGCTGGCGATCGACCCGGTGCATTCGGGCGCGAGCGCGCCGAAGCCGGGAGGCAAATCGGTAATGAACGGCGAATAGGGATCGTCCTCAATGATTGCGAGCCCGTATTTGCGGACCGTTTCCACCAGAGCGGCCCGTTCATCCAAAGTCATCGTGTGCGTCGTCGGGTTTTGCATGTTCGGCATGAGGAACACGCCCCTGACATTGTCCTGAACCGCCGCCCGTGCCAGCGCGTCCGGATCCATCGCCAGAAACGCGCCCGTTTCCGACCGGCTTGCCGGAACCGGCACCAGCCGTAACCCCAGATGCGGGGCGGATGTCAGGATCGACGGATAGGTGAATGCATCTACCGCAATCGCGTCACCGGGCCGGAACAGGGATTGCAACAGCACCTGTATCCCGTGCTGCGCGCCACAGGTGATCGCGATCTGGTCCGGATTGGCCTCCAGCCCGAACCGGCCGAACAGATAGGCTCCGGTCTCCCGGTGGGTGCGCAGACCTTCGGACGGTACGAAGCCGTTCAAGCGGTCAATGCCGGAGGTCCGGGCCAGCCGGACGAGCCCGCTGCCCAGATCCGGGTTGAGGTGAGGATAGGCAAAATTGCGCGCAAGATCGATCTCGCCGTCCTCTTCTTCGTCACGCGGGATCAGGGGAGAAATCGGCTGGCTTTCCGGCGCGACATAGGTTCCGCGGCCGGTTTCGCCGCGCAAAAGCCGCCGCCGCTCCGCTTCCCTGTAGGCACGCGTCACCGTTCCGAGCGTGACCCCCAGCTGGTAGGCAAGTTCGCGCTGCGGCGGCAAGCGTTCGCCACGCTTCAGCACACCGGACTGGATATCGGTTTCAATGGCATCGGCAATGGCAAGGTAGATCGGCCCGCCTGATGCCTCGAGATTTGGCACCCATATTGTCATGGTGACAATAAATACATTGACCCAATAAAAAATGCAAACAATCTAGAAAACACCTTAATTGTATCGATTGTGTGCATCATGGATCTCTCAACGCTTGCAGCCTTTGCTGTCTTTGTCATCATCATGACCGGAACACCGGGACCGGGAAATCTGACCTTCATGGCGATTGGCGCCGCGTCCGGATACCGGACCGCCTTTCCGGTCATCATCGCTTCTCAGATCGGCTCCATTCCGCTCAAGCTCCTTGTGGCCTATGGGCTCGGCCACTTCATGGCGGAAGGCGGACTGATTGTTACCGTTTTCAAGGTGCTGAGCATGGGATACATGACCTACCTCGCCTGGCGCATTATTTCGCTCAGCATCAGTCCGAAAGGAAGTGTTGCCCTGCCGAGTTTCTGGGAAGGACTGTTAATTCATCCCCTAAGCCCGAAGACATGGGCCATGTGTTTGGTCGCTTTTTCCACCTTTTTGGCCGGCAACAGCTTGAGCATTCACGAGAATGCCCTCGTTTTAGCCACTGGCTTCACACTCGGCGGCCTCGTGTTCCATTCGCTATGGGCCCTTGTCGGAGCCTCGATCCTTGCGGTCTTGGGAGAGGGTGCTGTCCTGCGCACGGTCACCGTCGTCATGGCCATCGGCATGCTGGCAGCAACGCTGTGGGCGATGCTTCTGTAACCAAGTGCGGATCATCTGGACCGAGTGTCCAATTCGCAAGTCAACTTGTCATTCAGGGACCGGCTGCATTCATAGCCGGTCTCGAACCCGATATCCTTCGCAAGGTGCGGCGGCAACCGTCTCATGTCCTGAACCTTGCGCCGTCCGGTCTTGGTTCCAAAGCCGAACAATGCAGCGATACGGCCAAGCAAATTGACACCATGCGAATGCTGCAAGGGGGTGGATGGGGCGCAATTATCTATGTGTGCCATTGGTGTTCTCCATTTTCGGTTGCTCCCAATCTGGGGAAAATGGAGAACAGGTTCCAACTAAAAGAAGCGCACCATCCATAAGGTGGATTTATCACAATCAAGATCAGCGCGAGGGCCGGATCTCCTGAAAGCCATGATTTCCGGCGGCTCAGACCCTTTGCGCAACCTCAACGCGCACACGGCTTGGCCAAAGGGCAAGCAGAAGCCCGGCCAATGCGGTAAACGCCGTCAGGCCCAGAACCAGCCAGCCCGTATCATCGACCGAAGGCACCAGTCCGACCAGGAAACCGGACAGGGGCAAGGTGATATTGTTAAACAGGATCGCCAGCCCCGTCGTCTTGCCGTAATCCTCCGGCGGAATGATCTTTTGACGCGCTGTTCGAATATAGACGTTGAACATGCTGTCAAAGCCCAGAACCAGGCAATACCCGGCCAGATAGACCCAATATTGCTCCGCCAATCCCGTTATCAGTCCCCCAAGGACTAGGGCACTAAAGGATATCAGTCCGATCCGGTTCACTCCGAGGCGGCTCACCCCGGTCAGAACAAGGACCGTAAACGTCACAACAGCGCCAGCCGATTGCAGCAGGGCATAAAGGCCATCGGATTTTTGCAAGTAGCCTGTCACGACGCTTGCGGAGGTCGCCAGTGTCACGCCGAACACGAGATTGACCAGCGAGGTCAGCGCGATGATCCGCTTCAACCCCGGCAAATGCAGGATATGCGTCATCGCGCGCCGGTAAGGCAGGCTCCAATGCCCCTGTGACGGGCGCACCGGCTTGATCTTGTGACCATCTTTCCGGCTCCACAGGATCAGGAAGATATCGGCCAGAAAAAACAGGGTGCCGCTGACCGCCACCACGATTTCCCAGCCGAACCAGCCAAACAGGGCCGCCGCCAGAAACGGTCCGAGCACGATACACGCCTGATCCACGGTCTGGGCAAAGGACTGGACCTTGGAAAAGGCCACGTTTTCAAAGATCTGCGGCAGCATCACTTCCCGCGCCATGAAGCCCTGGGTCGTCAGCAGGCCACAAATGGCGGAAATCGCAACAATCCAGCCGACATGCCCGAACAGGTAAGCGCCACCAAGCCCCGCCAGGCAAATGGCCGCCCGCCCGGCCTGACTGATCCGGCTCAGGACAATCGGCGAAAACCGGTCCGACAACACGCCGCATACGGGAAAAAACAGGACCCGCGGCAGGGTTTCAGCCGCAAAGGCCAGCCCCGACAGGGACACGCTGCCCGTGGTCTGGAACACCACGAGTGGAACAACAAACAGGAGTAGCTGGTCTCCGAGCCGGGACCCGAACATTGAAGAGAAAAACAGGATGACAGAAGGGTTCATGTGTGATCGCATGCTGGAGTTGCGAAAACCGGCAAGTGGCCCCGCAGATTACGCGAGGTACCGCCGGGCTTTCGCTTGACCCGGGCCAAACTCCACGAGACGGTTCTGGAACACCAACAAAAAGAACGCTAAAATCGATAAGCCCTGCTTATAATACGATAAGAGAGACATGCGCCAGCCACTCCCCCCCTTGACCGCAATCCGGGCTTTCGAGGCAGTTTCCCGCCATTTGAACTTCACCAAGGCCGGTGAGGAGCTCGGGATGACGCAGGCGGCGGTCAGTTATCAAATCCGCGCCCTTGAGGAAAAACTCGGGTTCCCGGTTTTCACCCGCAAGGCGCGGCAGATCGAACTGACAGAAAACGGAAAGCAATTGTCCCAGAAGGTAATCGACGCCTTTGAAACCCTCAGGGACACCTTCGATGATGTGCGCAAGAACAATGACTGCCAGCTCGTCGTCACCAGCAACACGACCTTCGCGCTGAACTGGCTCGCCTCCCGTCTGACCCATTTTCAAATGGAGAACCCGGATCTGGCGGTGCGCATCATTCCCTATGGCACGCTGGAACGGCCGGAATTCATCAATTCGGACATTGCGATTTCGGCCTGCTATGCGCCGCCCAAGGACTGGTGCAGATACCGTTTGGTATCGGCCAGCTTCACACCGCTCCTCAGTCCGCAATTGGCAGACTCAATTGGCGGCATTCAAACACCCGAAGACCTTCTGAAACTCCCACTGATCGATCCGGGTGATCATTGGTGGAAACTCTGGTTCGCCAAGGCGGGTCTGCCTGATGTCGATCTTAGCGGACGTCCCGATTCGCGGATGGGCTCGCAGGCACTTGAAGCCAACCGTGCCATTGCCGGGCAGGGCGTCGGCATTCTGACACCCTATTTTTCCAGGCAGGCGCTTGAAACCGGCCTTTTGATCCAGCCTTTCGATATCGTTGGCAAGATTGAAGAGGAATCCTGGTACTTGAGCTACCGGCCGGTCCACAAACACGCAAGGAAGGTTCGCCGCTTCCGAGACTGGATGCTCGGCGAGCTGAAAAAAGACGGAGCCCTGGCGGAACAACACGCCGAAGATTTGCAACCGGCCTGACAAGTCAGGCCGGCGCATGACGCTTTACTGCGTGAACACGATCGTCTTGTTGCCGACGATCATCACGCGGCTTTCGAGATGAAATTTCACGGCCCTCGCCAGCACGCGGGATTCGATGTCGCGGCCGCGCGCCACGAAATCGTCGGCAGACAGGGAATGGCTGACGCGCTCGGCGTCTTGCTCAATGATCGGGCCTTCGTCCAGATCCGGTGTGACGTAATGCGCGGTCGCGCCGATCATCTTGACCCCGCGCTGGTGCGCCTGGTGGTAGGGCTTCGCGCCCTTGAAGCTCGGCAGGAACGAGTGGTGAATGTTGATCACCTTGCCGAACAAACGCTTGGACAGGGTGTCGGACAAGACTTGCATGTAGCGCGCCAGAACAACCAGATCCGCGCCCGTTTCCTTCACGAGCCCGAGCAGTTTTTCCTCCTGTTCGGCCTTGTTTTCCTTGTTCACCGGCCAGTGGTGATAGGGAATGCCCTCGATTTCGGCGGTCCGGCGGCTGTCCGGGTGGTTGGACACAATGGCGGCCACATCCGCGTCCAGCCAGCCGACGCGGATCTGATACAGAAGATGCAGCATGGCGTGATCGAACTTCGACACCATGATGATGATTTTCGGGCGCTGCGCGCTGTCGGTCAGCGACGTCTTCAGGTCAAACCGGTTGATCGCAGGCTCGATCGCCTTGTGAACCATCTCCCGCGTGACATTTTCCGGGGTCAGGATCGCAATGCGCATGAAAAAGCGGTTCGACACCTGATCCCAGAACTGATCACTTTCGGCGATATTGGCCCCCAGATCGGCCAGCTCCGTGGTGACGGCGGCAACGATACCGGGGCGGTCCTCACAGGACAGCGTCAGGACATAGTGGCGGTTAGACACAAGCAAGTCTCCAAAATGCGCCCGGCACCGGCTGGCCCGGGATGTTCAAGTCTTCAGATTTTCAATGAGTTGGCGTTAGTTCAGGGCACTGACCAGATCCCGCACACGGTCCGCATTGTCGCGCGCAAGCGAGCCGTCGCGGTTCCAGAGGCCGTTCTCGAAGCCAATCCGTGCCTTGCCGCCTCGCTTGACAGCCTCTACCAGACAGTCGGTTTCCCGCCGGCCGAACGCACACACCGCCCAATCGGCCGCCCAACTGTCCCGGGTCTTCTCCAGTTCCTCCAGGAACGGCTCAAGGTCGGAAGGCGCACTTTCCTGATTATCCTTGTAGCGCCCCAGAACAAACAGGATCTGATGGTCGGTTCCCGGAACGGCCTTGGAAGCAATCAGCTCCGACAGGCGCGTCAGGTCATCGCTGCTGTAAAGAATGTGCTGCACTGCAATCCCCGTCTCCCGCGCCCAGCCGTAGAAGGCCGATGCACGCACCAGATCCCCGTCCGACAGCATCTCCGCAACCGAGATTGAAACGGATTGGGGCACCACGTCGCGCACCAGCTGGCGCTGGTCCCGCGGACTGTATTTTCCAACAGCTTCGGTGGTGATCTGGACCTGCATTTGCGGCACTGCAGCATTCATTTCCGACAAGAGATCCAGATAGAGCACCGGATCAAGCACATGGGCACCGGTCTTGTCACGGACATGGGCATGCAGACCGTCCGCGCCCGCCTCGAAGCAGGCAAGAGCTGCATCGACCGTCTCTGAAACGGTCAAAGGCAGGGCCGGATGATCAGCCTTGGTCCTGCGGGCCCCGTTCGGGGCAACCATGATTTTCGGCAGGGGCGGCAAGGAAGGATCGCGCGCCATCGGATCAAAACACCGTCTTGAAGGCTGCGGCGAGTTTATCGGTCACTTCGCCGATCTGGGCCTCGGTCATGATAAAGGGGGGCGCAAGAAGAACATGATCGCCCCTGACACCATCAATGGTACCGCCCATGGGATAGCAGGCCAGACCGGCCTCGAACGCAGCCTTTTTCAGGGCCTTGTTGATCCCTTTCTTCGGATCGAAGGGAGCTTTGGAGGCTCGGTCCTCGACGATTTCAAGACCGCGGAACAGCCCACGGCCCCGAATGTCCCCGACATGAGGATGCTGGCCAAAGCGATCTCGCAAGGCATCATCGAGCTTTTCGCCCATCGGCGCGACCCGTTGACCGACTTCGCCAGTGAGCTTGGTCAGGACAGCGAGTGCGGCCGCGCAAGCCGTCGGGTGACCGATATAGGTGTGGCCATGCTGGAAAAAGCCGGACCCGCTCTCGATCGCTTCATAGATGTCGGCGGAGCACAACATCGCGCCAATCGGCTGGTAACCGGCCCCGAGCCCCTTGGCAATGCACAGGATATCTGCGGTGACCCCATCCTGTTCACAGGCAAACAGGGTCCCGGTCCGGCCCATGCCGCACATCACTTCATCAAGAATGAGCAGGATGCCGTAATGGTCACAGATCTCGCGGATCCGCTTGAAATAGCCCTCCACCGGCGGCACGGCCCCGGCGGTCGCCCCCACCACCGGCTCCGCAACGAAGGCCATGACATTCTCCGGCCCAAGGCGCCGGATTTCCGTCTCCAGTTCGTTGGCAACACGCTGGCCATACTCGAAGGCCGTTTCGCTCTCCAGCCGGTCCCGATATTCATAACAAGGCGCAACATGCGAGGTTTCGATCATCATCGGCGCAAAGGGTTCGCGGCGCCACAGGTTGCCACCGGTCGCCAGTGCCCCCAGCGTGTTGCCGTGATAACTCTGGCGCCGGGCAATCACCCTGTGGCGCGAGGTCTCGCCCTTTTCGAGAAAATACTGGCGCGCCAGTTTCAGCGCGGCCTCCATCGCCTCAGACCCGCCGGAGACGAAATAGACCCGGTCAAGACCCTCGGGCGCATGTTCGATCAGGAGGCCGGCAAGCTGTTCTGCCGGTTCTGATGTGAAGAAGCCGGTATGCGCAAAGGCAATCCTGCCGATTTGCGCCTGGATCGCTTCCGTGACCTCGGGATCACCATGTCCAAGACAGGACACGGCGGCCCCGCCGGACCCATCGAAATACTTTTTTCCATTTGAATCAATAATATAGCATCCATCACCGGCAACAGCGACGGGAGGATTGGCTTTGGTGTGGCGCGGAAAAACGTGAGACATGGCCCTGATGACCCTCGGGTCTGGTTTTGTTCTGACAGCTGAGACGCTCAGCAAAAAAGGCCTACACCGATGTTTCAGCCGTTTCCAGTGTCCTTTCGCGCCGTTTGCGCCTCATAAAGACGACGAAATCGCACTATCCACCGCCGTTGGGGCATCGCACACAAGCGTTAACCCTGTTTCTCATGAGTTTTTTAATCAATTTTGACGATTTTCGGCGCAAAGGACTAACCGATTGAGACGGATTGATGTTTACGCGCGCGGTACGAGTAGCTCTGGTGATCGGCCTGTGTCTGGGGCTTGCCGGATGCGGAACCTATGCGGGCGTCACCGGTCTTGGCTGGATGACGGGATCGCATAATTCCATCGAATATGATGACACGTCCTGGTGCGTGCCGCGCAAGCTCAAGAAGGTGCTGAACCGGGTCGCAAAGCGCTATGGCAAGGTCCAAGTCCACTCCACGAAACGCTGGTGGCTTGAGAACTGGTGGAAGGGCGGTTCCCGGAATTCCTATCACCTGAACTGCCGTGCGGTCGATTTCTCGGTCAACGCCAGTCCGTCTTCGGTCCTTGCCTTCCTGAAGGCGCAGCCGGAGGTTGGAGGTTACAAATACTATTCCTCCGGCCACTTCCACATCGACACCGGCCCGCGCCGGACCTGGTAGACAGGGACGTTATTTCAACTCGTCCATTTCCAGCGCCGTTTCCCAGGACACCGGATCAAAGCCGATAAAGTTCTTGGCGGCCGCTTCGACAATCGGGCGCTTGATGACCGAAGGGTTGTCCAGCATGACCGCCATCGCGCTTTCGGCATCGCTGACACTGTCCTTGATCTCGTCGTCCAGCTTGCGCCAGGTGGTGCCACGCTTGTTCAGGACCGTGTCCCAGCCAAACTCCTTGACGAAGGCGCGCAGCTTGTCTGCATCGACACCGTCCTTCTTGTAGTCATGGAAGGTGTAGTCAATCCCCGCGTCCTCGAGGAACTTCCGCGCCTTCTTGACCGTGTCGCAATTCCTGATTCCGTAAACAATCATCTGTCGCTGCCTTCTCCTTAATGTGCCTTTCTAAGATCAAGACGCATGCCGGGTTTCAAGGTCAAACAGGTTGTGACTTCAGTTTTGCGCTTGATTTCCATTGGAAACCAAGCCACGCATGACCCGAAATGCGCGGCACTGGCCGCCTCACCGGTTCCGATTATCCGTTCATGACTAATGCTGCGCCCAATTCCCTCCGTTTCATGACCCGGCTCACAAGGCGGCTGGAGATCGGCAACTGGCAACAGAAACTGCGGCTCTGGAGCGGACTGGCCCTGTTCGCATTCTGCCTGTCTCATTTCACCAATCATGCACTCGGGATCATCTCCATCGAAGCAATGGATCGCGGGTCGGTCTACCACTACGCGCTTTGGCACAACACCGCGGGATTGGCGTTTCTGGGTCTGGCGGCGTTCACCCATATGTCCCTCGCCCTCTACAAGGCTTCCACCCGGCGCACCTTCAAGATGCCGGCATGGGAATTCCTGCAGTTGGCGCTCGGACTTTACATTCCCTGGACACTGATCCCCCATGTGGTCGCAACGCTTGGTCTCTACAATGCCCATGACCTGGCGCCGACCTACCAGCGTCTTCTGGCACAGCTGTGGCCGCAGGGGGCCATCATGCAGTCCGTTCTGCTTCTTGTGGTCTGGACCCACGCAATGACCGGCCTGCATTTCTGGCTGAGGATTTACCGGGTTTACCGGAAACTGCGCGCACCAGCCCTGAGCTTTGCCGTCGGATTTCCCCTGCTCGCCCTGTGGGGCTGGATCGAAGGCGCCCGCCGTCATGCAGCCAATGACGCCTATACACTACCCGTCACACAAGCCCATGTGGATTGGCTCTACACAACCTCCGGCCAGATCCGCGCAATTGTCTACGGCCTTATCATTTGCAGCCTTGTGGTGGTGGTGTTCCGTCTGATCTCCGACGCGCTCCAGCGGCGGATCAAGGTCACATATCCCGGCAACAAGGTGGTCCAGACTGTTCCGGGGCCATCGCTTCTCGAAATCAGCCGGATGAGCGGTATCCCTCATGCCGCCGTTTGCGGCGGACGCGCCCGTTGCTCGACTTGCCGGATCAAGGTCACGGGCGGCGCGGATGCATTGCCCGTGCCGGGCAGTGCGGAACAGGCCGTCCTGCAACGCATCGGGGCTGATGAAACAATCCGGCTGGCCTGCCAGATCCGCCCGCAGGCCGATCTCGAAGTTCAGCCACTCGTCCCCGCGCAAGCCCGGGATGTGGAACGGACCGGAGGCGGAGACGCCTATTATTGGGGCGTCGAACAGGCCGTGACGATCATGTTCGTCGACCTGCGAAATTTCACCGGAATTACAGAAAAGAACCTCTCCTACGATGTCGTCTTCCTGCTGAACCGCTACCTGAGCGGCGTCTCCGACGTGATCAGCGCCGAGGGCGGATATGTCGACAAGTTCATCGGCGATGGTGTGATGGCGATTTTCGGCATGCAGACCGGCGCGCAAACCGGTGCACGTCAAGCGCTGAGGGCCGCAATCCGGATCCGGAAGGTCCAGGACGACATCAATGCCGGCCGCGGGCCCCAGTTTCCCGATCCTTTCCGTTTGGGGGTGGGATTGCATGCCGGAACAGCGATCCTGGGACGTATCGGCGCGGCGGGATCCGGCAATCATAAGTCCGCGATCACGGCACTTGGCGATGCGGTCAACACCGCCAGCCGGCTGGAGACGGAAAACAAGGCACATGGCGCGTTTCTGACCGCATCGGACGATGTCTTCAAAACCGCCGATATGGGGGGACCTGACTTCCCGGCCTTTGAAATCACATTGCGCGGCAAGTCGAAACCACTCAAGTTCTATTCCTTTGAAGATATTGAAGATTTGGCCATTCCAGCTTAGTCTGCCCTGTCTTTTGCGGAGCAATGGAGGTGGGTGTGCAGGTGAAGTTGACGCCTCGGGAAATGCTAGAACGGCTGGTGGCCTTTGACACGGTGTCACACAAATCCAATCTGGACCTGATCGCCTTTGTCGAGGACTATCTGGCGGAGCATGGCGTTGAGACCCGCCGGGTTTACAATGACGATGGCGACAAGGCGGCCTTGCATGCCGTTATCGGGCCGAAAGTCGACGGCGGCGTGGTCCTGTCGGCCCATACCGACGTTGTACCGGTCGCGGGCCAGAACTGGGACACCGATCCGTTCCGGCTGACCGAAAAGGATGGCCGTCTTTATGGCCGCGGATCCGCCGACATGAAGGGGTTTGCCGCAACCGTGCTGGCGCATGTGCCGCACTTTCTCGCCAGCGACCTCAAACAGCCGATCCACATCGCCTTGTCCTATGATGAGGAAGTCGGCTGCCTCGGCGCACCTCGCATGATTGAGGACATGATCTCAAGCGGCCCCAGACCCGCGACGGCGATCGTCGGCGAACCCAGCCTGATGAAGACCGTCACCGGACACAAGGGAGTCACTGTCTTGAAAACGAGGATCAAAGGCTTTCCCGTTCATTCCAGCAAGTTGGATCAAGGTGTCTCCGCGATCTCGGTCGCAGCCCGGCTGATCTCATGGCTCGATGGCAAGACAGCCGAAAACAAGGCAAAGGCCTCACCGGATTGTCTTTTCGATCCGCCTTACACCACGCTGCATTCCGGCATGATCTCGGGCGGCAGTGCCCACAACATCACAGCCGAACACTGTGAATTCGTCACCGATATTCGAACGCTGCCGGAAGAAACCTGTGAAGACTGGCATGCCCGATACAAGAATTTCATCACAACCGAAGTCTTGCCGGCCATGCGGGCGGTTTCGCCCGACTGCCAGGTGAACATTGACGTGGCGGCCAACGTCCCGGCCTTGAAACCGGAGCAAAACGGTGCCGCCGAGCAGTTCGTGCGCTCGATAACCGGTGACAACAGCGAAAACGCCGTGGTCTTCGCGACGGAAGGTGGCCAATTTCAAGCCGCCAGTATATCTACAGTTGTATGCGGGCCAGGATCCATTCTTCAGGCGCATCAGGCCAACGAGTACATCGAAATCACCGAAATCGAGAAGTGTTCCCGGTTCTTGATGAAGCTGGCCGGTCGCCTTGCATAATAAAACGATGATCAGCGCCCGGAGCTATTGCGATAAACCGTTAATCGTTTCAAACTAAATGTCTAAGGAGGACTACCTATAAGGTCCTCCAGATTCCTGCTCCACAGGAACTATATATAAAATGTGAGGGGTAAATGGCTCATAAACTGATCGCGGCAGCAACGGCCGCATTTGCAGCCGGTTTGGCTGCATCGAGTGTACAGGCAGAAACACTCAAATTTGCCTTTCAAGGATCGCTGAACGCACTTGATCCTTACAGCCTGAACGAGACGTTCACGCTCTCGGCTCTGGGCAATGCTTATGAAGGCCTGACCCGCCGCGGCAAAAACCTGGAAATCGAGCCGGGACTTGCGGAAAGCTGGGAAGTCGTCGAGCCGAACCGCTGGCGCTTCCATTTGCGCGAAGGTGTCAAGTTCCACAACGGCAACGATTTCACAGCCGAGGACGTGGCCTTCTCGGTTGACCGTGTTCGTTCGGAAGGCTCCGATCTCCGGACATACGTTAATCCCGATGTAAAAGTCGAAATTATCGACGACTACACTGTCGATTTTGTTTTACCCGGCCCCAATCCGATCCTGCATTACGAGTGGGACAACCTCTTCATTATGGACAAGGAGTGGACCGAAGCCAACGACGCGGTAAAGGTGACCTCGGCTTCCGACACCACGCCAAACTACGCGGCGCTCCACGCCAACGGCACCGGCCCCTTCAAGATCGTCAGCCACGAACCGGGCGTCAAAACCGTCTACGAGCCATTCGACGGCTGGTGGGACACGCCGGAACACAACCTGACAAAGGTCGAGTTCACGCCAATTGCTTCAGATGCCACCCGCGTGGCTGCCCTGCTGTCGGGCGAACTGGACATGGTCTATCCGATCCCGGTTCAGGACATCCGCCGCGTCAACGGCAACAGCGGCACCTCCGCCCTGACCGGGCCGGAACTGCGCACCATTCACCTTGGAATGGACCAGATGCGCGACGAGCTGCTTTATTCCGATGTCGAGGGCGCCAACCCGTTCAAGGACAAGCGCGTTCGTCAGGCGGTTTATCAGGCCATTGATGTGGAGGCGATTAAGCAGAAGATCATGCGCGATCTGGCCACCCCGGCATCGCTCCTGATCTCTCCGTTCCTCTATGAGCGCGCGGGTGAAGTTGAGCGCTACCCTTATGACGTTGATGCCGCCAAGGCCCTGATGGAAGAAGCGGGCTACGCGGATGGCTTCACGGTCAGCATGGACTGCCCGAACGACCGCTATGTCAACGACGAAGCGATTTGCCAGGCCGTGGCTGCGATGCTCGCACGCATCAACATCAAGGTCGATCTGGTTGCGCAGCCGAAGGCAAAATATTTTGCCAAGGTGCTCGCATCCGGCGGGTTTGACACCTCGTTCTATCTGCTCGGCTGGACCCCCGGCTCCTTCGACAGCTGGAACATTCTGGAAAACCTGATCCAGTGCCGCGATGAAGCCGGCAAGGGCGGCGCCTTCAACCTGGGTGGCTATTGCAATCCGGAAGTGGACGCCTTGAAGGACAAGATCCTGAGCGAAAACGATCCCGAGACCCGCAATGAACTGATTTATCAGGCCTACAAGCTCGCCCATGATGACGTGTCCCACATTCCGCTGCATCAGCAGGGATTGGCCTGGGGCATTTCCGACAAGCTGGACGTTGCCCAGCGTGCGGATAACCAGTTCAAGTTCCGGTTCGTGACCAAGAACTGATGATGCAACGCGTCTCCGGCTTCTGGCCGGAGGCGCATACTGTCCCATCACAACGATAAAAAGAGCCGATATGATTGGTTTTGCAATACGCCGCCTGGCTCAGGCGGTGGTTGTCATGTTCGTGGTTGCGCTTCTGGCCTTCACCCTGTTCCGCTTTGTCGGGGACCCGGTCAACCAGATGGTCGGGGTTGAGACCTCGCTGGAACAGCGCGAGGCCTTGCGCGAAAGCCTCGGACTGAACGATCCGATGCCGGTGCAGTTTGCCCGGTTCATTTCGAACGCCGTGCGGTTCGATTTCGGAACCTCCTACCAGTTCCGCCAGCCTGTTTCCGATCTCTTTGCAAAACGCATCCCGGCGACACTGGAACTGAGTTTCACATCGGCTCTTTTTGCACTTCTGGCCGGCGTGCCCATGGGGGTCTATGCGGGCCTCAACCGCGAATCCGCCCTGTCGAAGTTTTTCCTGTCCGTCTCCCTGATCGGTATATCCCTCCCGACCTTCCTGATCGGGATCTTGCTGATTTTCGTCTTTTCGGTGAACCTTCAATGGCTGCCGAGTTTCGGCCGGGGCGAAACCGTCCAGATCGGCGACTGGTGGACAACCGGCTTCCTAACGGTCTCCGGGCTCAAAGCCCTTGTATTGCCGTCGATCACCCTCGGGCTCTACCAGATGACCCTGATCATGCGGCTCATCCGTGCCGAAATGCTGGAGGTGATCCGCACCGATTACATCAAGTTTGCAAAGGCACGCGGCCTGCCCGACCGGCTCGTCCATTTCCGCCATGCGCTGAAGAACACACTCGTGCCGGTCATTACCATCACCGGCCTGCAACTTGGCTCGATCATCGCGTTTGCCACGATTACGGAAACCGTTTTCCAGTGGCCGGGAATGGGGCTGATGTTCCTGCAGGCTGTGCAAAATGTCGACATCCCGATCATGTCCGCCTACCTGCTACTGACCGCTTTCCTGTTCGTTGCGATCAATTTCATCGTCGACATCCTCTATTTCCTGATCGACCCGCGCTTGCGGGCCGGGCGCACCTGAAGGGAGGCGTGACATGACCGATATCCCAAGCAAGGCTGCGCCCGTGGCCAAAGGCCCGCTGACCCGGTTCCTCGACAGCGACCTGTTCCACTCCTTCCTGAAATCCAAGGTGACGGTCGCTGCGGCTACCGGAACGCTAATCCTGTTTCTGGTTGCCATTCTCGCCCCCTGGATCGCTCCGCACGACCCGTTCGACCTCGCGTCGATCTCGATCATGGATGCCCGTGTCCCGCCGGTCTGGATGGACTATGCCGACCCGCGCTTTTTGCTCGGCACCGATGATCAGGGCCGCGATCTCCTGTCCGGCATCTTCTATGGCATGCGGATTTCGCTGATTGTCGGCTTCTGCTCGGTGATCGCAGCCGCAATCCTCGGCATTTCCCTTGGTTTGGTCGCCGGGTACATGGGCGGCCGTGTCGATGCCGTCATCATGCGGATCGCCGATGTCCAGCTGACCTTCCCGGCCATTCTGATCGCCCTTCTGATCGACGGCGCCGCACGCGGCATCTTCGGGTCGCTCGACCGGGAAGTGTTCTCCTTCTACATCCTGATCTTCGCGCTGGCCCTGTCCTTTTGGGTGCAGTACGCAAGAACCGTGCGCGGCTCGACCATGGTGGAGAAGAACAAGGAATATGTGCAGGCCGCCCGCGTGATCGGCATCCCCTCCGTGATCATCATGGTCCGGCATATCCTGCCCAATGTAATGGGCCCGGTTCTGGTGATCGCGACGATCAACCTCGCGCTGGCGATTGTGACCGAGGCGACCCTGTCCTTTCTTGGTGTCGGCATGCCGCCCACCCAGCCGTCACTCGGCACGCTGATCGCGATCGGCAACGACTTCCTGTATTCCGGCGAATGGTGGATCGCGATTTTCCCGGGCCTGGCGCTGGCGCTTCTGGTGCTCAACGTCAATCTCCTGGGCGACTGGCTGCGCGATGCCCTCAATCCGAAGCTGCGGTGATCCCATGAGCGTTCTTGATATCCGTGATCTCAGGGTCGAATTTCCCGGCCGCAAATCAACCTTTGTTGCAGTCGAAGGCGTCACCCTTGAGGTCGAGGCCGGAAAAATTCTCGGCGTCGTTGGCGAATCCGGTGCGGGCAAATCGACCGTCGGCAACGCCGTGATCGGCCTTCTGCAGGAACCCGGCCGCATTGCCAGCGGAGAGGTTTATCTCCACGGCCAGCGCATCGATACCTTGACGGAAAAGCAGAAACGGCACATGCGCGGGCGGAAGATCGGCATGATCTTTCAGGACCCGCTGACCTCGCTCGATCCGCTGCAAACGGTCGAGTCCCAGCTTGTTGAAACCATCCGCACGCATCTGCCCCTGTCTGCAAGACAGGCCCGCGAGAGGGCAATCGAGCTGATCGACGCGGTCGGCATACCGCATCCGGAAGAGCGGATTTCCCAATACCCGCACCAGTTTTCCGGCGGCATGCGCCAGCGTGTCGTGATTGCGCTTGCGCTTTGTGCGGAACCGGAACTGGTCATTGCAGACGAACCGACGACGGCTCTGGACGTTTCCATTCAGGCCCAGATCCTGGACCTGATGAAAAAGCTCTGCACCGAGCGCAATGTCGCCATGCTGGTCATCACCCACGACATGGGCGTGATTGCCGACATCACCGATCATGTTGCGGTGATGTACCGGGGCGAACTGGTGGAATATGGCGAGACCACCCAGGTGCTCGGCGCACCGCGCCACGCCTACACCCAAAGCCTGATTTCGGCGGTTCCCCGGCCCGATATCCGCGTCAACCGGTTCCCGGTGGTCGACTATATCGAAAAGGCGGGCAAACCGACGCGCCAGATCGATATCTCGACCCACTGGCTCGGGAAAGCACGCGATTACCAGAGTGCCGGGGGGCCTCTGGTCCGCATCCGCGATCTCGACATGCGTTTTGAAACCCGCGGATCAATGATCCCTTCGCGCCGGAAGTATTTCGATGCGGTCAGGAACGTCAGCTTCGACATCCATGAAGGCGAGACCTTCGGGGTCGTGGGAGAAAGCGGATCGGGCAAATCCACAATCGCGCGGATCATCACCGGCCTTTATCATCCAAGCGGCGGCTCCATCAGCTTTGCCGGCACCGAACTGACGGCCCTGAAGAACCGCAAGCAGGTGCTGGCCATGCGCCGGCAGATGCAGATGATCTTTCAGGATCCCTATTCCTCGCTGAACTCCCGGATGCGGGTGCGGGACATCATCGCCGAGCCGATCAAGTTTCACAAACTGGCCTCAAGCAATTGGGAGGTTCGCCAGATCGTCGATGATCTGCTTGATCATGTCGGGCTGGGTGCGATGGCGGGCAGCAAGTTCCCGCACGAGTTTTCCGGCGGGCAGCGCCAGCGCATCTCGATTGCCCGGGCCCTTGCGACCCGGCCCCGGTTCCTGTTGTGTGACGAACCGACATCCGCGCTTGATGTCTCGATCCAGGCCCAGATCCTCAATCTACTGAAAGACCTTCAGGAAGAACTCGGCCTGACAATGATGTTCATCAGCCACGACCTCGCGGTGATCCGGCAAATGTGCAATCGCGTCGGCGTGATGAAGAACGGCGAGTTGTGCGAGGTGGCCGACTGCGACCAGCTGTTTGAAAACCCGCAGCATGACTACACCAAACATCTGCTCAAATTGATGCCGTCGATGGAACTGCTGTCACGGGCCAATCTGGCACCGGCATGAGCGGGCAGGACAAAAGCCTTTGAAAAGATAAAGGGAGCCCGATAGCGGATCGCAAATCCAAATTGTCAGACCGACCTGGGACCGGCAGTGGGAAACCCTCTCCCGCCAGTCACACGTTTGCAGCAGAGATACATGGCTCATGGCCTTGGAATGGTTCTGGAACCCGAAGTCGAGTCCCAGGATGTGGCTCAAAAAAGTGGACTTCCGCGCGACAATCCCTAAATCGGATGAAAAGATCCGCAAAAGGCTGGCGGGTGCGGATTTTTCTTGACGGTTACGTAAACGGCATGCTTGAAACGGAATGAACGGGGCGCGATCGCCTCACTGGTAGGGAGAAGAACAATGTCCTTGGAACAACTCACTGAAAGCGTCCGCTCGAAAGTTACCGGCGGTGGTATCGATGAAAGCGTGAAGTTCGACCTCGGCGATGCCGGCAAGATCTTTATTCAGGGCTCGACTGTGAGCAACGAAGACGCCGATGCAGATTGCACCGTCACCATGTCCGCAGAAGATTTCAGCGAGATGATGGCCGGCGACCTGAACCCGACCGCGGCCTTCATGGGCGGCAAGATGAAGGTCGATGGCGACATGAGCGTTGCCATGAAGCTGAGCACCATCGTCTGATTCAAATTTCGGACATTCGGATTTCGAAAGCGCCGGCTATTTGGCCGGCGTTTTTTTATTGACCTATAGGGACTTTCAATAGGATTCATAGGATTTGCCGAATGTAACTCCCATATCGATGCAAAACGAGGCAGGAGACGTCCGATGGAAACCATTGAAAAGCGCCGTGACCGGTTCAAGGCCCTTCATTCCGACCGCCGGGCATTTCTCATGCCCAATCCGTTCGATATCGGCTCCACCCGAATTCTGGAAGGACTGGGCTTCGAAGCTGTTGCCACCACCAGCGCAGGCCACGCCTTTACACTGGGCTGCAAGGATGTCGAGGGCTGGATTACCCGGGATCTGGCTCTTGCCCACGCCCAGGAGATCATCGGCGCAACCACCTTGCCGGTCAATGGTGACCTCGAAAACGGGTTCGGTGATGCACCTGAAGACGTCGCGGAAACGATCAAGGGTGCCATTGAAGTCGGTCTGGCAGGCTGCTCGATTGAGGACTATACCGGCGATCCCAAACAACCATTTTATGACCGTGAATTGGCCGTCGAACGGATCAAGGCCGCAGTTGATGTCAAAAACCGGCTCGCTCCGAATTTTGTTCTGACCGCGCGAAGTGAAGCCCCGATCCAGTCCGGGCATGAACTCGAAGAAGCGGCCACGCGGCTCAAGGCCTACCACGCAGCAGGTGCGGACTGTATTTATGCTCCGGATCTTGCCGAAAAAGACCAGATCGAGACCATCGTCAGAGCAATTGACGCCCCCTTGAACATTCTGGCGAGCCGGCGGAAGTTCCACATGACCCGCAAGGAACTGGCAGATATCGGCGTCGCGCGCGTTTCTATTGGAGCGGGGCTTGCGCGGATCGCCTATGGCGCTTTCATGGCTGCGGCAGAAGACATCAAGGGCGGAGGTTCCTTCGGGTGTTTCGACCGCGCTTCCAGGTACACGGCCTTTGATGCCTTCCTGAAGACCCGGATCTGAAGGATAGCCGCAATCCCCGTCCTCGGGGCGCCCGGACGAAAGCTGACGGAAAGGCTGGTTTACAGCGTATCAACGGGGCCTTTCCCCGATATAGGTTGCGCGCGGACGGATCTGGTCAACCGCCTGATATTGCTCCAGCGCATGAGCAATCCAGCCGACAATCCGCCCCGTGCAAAACAGGATCTTTCCCGCATCCGCAGGAAGATCAAACACCCGTTGCGCAACGGACAGGGCAAAGTCGATATTCGGGGACGACCCGTAAAGCGCCTCGGCCTGGCCAATCAGGTCCGGGACGGCAGCCATAAAGGGGCGGTCGCTGGCTGTTTCCGAAATGATCTGCAACAGCGCGTTCGCCCGGGGATCCTTGTCCTGGTAAATCCGATGCCCGAAACCCGGCAGACCATCGCCACGGGCGAGCCGCGCAGCCAGGACCGGCTCAATGTCCTCACGGCTCCTAATCTCTGAAAGCCAGGCGCTGACACGATCCGACGACGCGCCGTGACGGGGTCCCATGAACGCACCGAGCCCCGAGATCAGGGCCGCGTGCAATGGCGCACGGGTTGACGCGGCACACCGGGCCGCAAATGTGCTGGTGTTGAATTCGTGATCAGCGGACAGCACCAAAGCCGCGCGCAGCACACCCTTGGCATCCGGTGCGGTGCCCCATGCGCCCGCGATCTGGGAGTGAACGGGTGCGTTCGAAGGCGGCTGGCGCAGCATTGCGGCCACACCATAGCGCAGGAGTGCCGCCCCCTTTTTCTGAAGCAGCGCCGGAGACAGCGTATAGGCAGCCCTATCCTGCTGCGGCCACGCAGACAGTGCCATCATCAACCGGTCAAGCGGGGCCAATCCTTCCAGATCAATCGCAAAGGACTGCGGGGCAGGGGCGGCAAAAGGGTCATCGTCACACCCCCAAAGCAATGTCGCAACCGTTTCAAGCGTCGAGGATCGCGCCAATTCGGCCGCTGATTGACCCCGATAAAGCGGGCCCTCGTCAGTGATCAGGGTCAACCGGGTTTCAAGAACGGCCGTTCCCGACAATGGCCGCGGATCCGCAGGATCACCGGGCTCCTTGCGCTCCTGAAGCCGCCGGACATCGGAAGCGTCATAGCGCCGTTGCTTTCCGGGGCCGGGCACGGACCGGATCAGCCCCCGGCTGACATAGGCGTAAAGGGTCGCGGGCTGCACACCGAGTTCGGTGGCGGCTTCCTTGGCAGAGAGATAGACAGGTGTCGACATAACTTGATTTTATTTATCAACGTTGATTCAGTCAGTTTATCCCGCTTGGATAGTCCCGACAACTTTTAAAAGGACACCCAAGATGACCCAACGCCCCAGACCGCAAGCCATTTCCGTCGACCCCGGTGCCAGCCTCGAAGGCGTTGTCGCCGCCCACACGAAGCTCAGCCATGTGGACGGGCAAAACGGCACACTGATCCTTCGCGGCAAGCGCCTTGATCAACTGGCAGGACACTTGTGTTTCGAAGACGCGGTTGCGCATCTTTGGCAAGGAACTCTCCCTGTACCCGCCACCGGATTACGTGACGCTTTTGCGCAAGCACGCATGCAGGCAGCAGGTGTTGTTGATATCATGAGATCATCAGCACCCCTTCTGAGCACATTCGAACTGATGCGGCTCGGTCTTGCCGCCTTGCCCCTCAAGGATGCAGCCTCTCCGGCAGTTTCCATTACCGGCGCCTTGCCCGTCTTGATGGCCGGAGCTCATCGGTTAAAGACCGGCCTTGATCCTGTTTTACCTCAACCGGAGCGGTCTGCTGCAAGCGACCTCCTGCATATGCTGACCGGCCAAGACAACAGCAAACCGGCCATTGATGCACTCGACCGGTATCTCGTCACCATTCTCGACCATGGTCTCAATGCCTCGACCTTTGCCGCCCGGGTCATCGCGTCAACACAGGCCGACATGCGCGATGCCGTTCTTGGAGCGATGGGCGCTTTGAAAGGGCCCCTCCATGGAGGTGCCCCAGGGCCGGTGCTAGACATGATCGATGAGGTTGGCACGCCCGCCATGGCACGCCGATGGGTCAACGCCGCCCTGACGCGTGGAGAAAGGCTGATGGGTTTCGGGCACCGGATCTACCGGACGCGCGACCCCCGCGCGGATGTTCTTAAAGCCGGGCTTCAAACCTTACCGGCCTCACCACGGCTCGCGCTTGCGGAAACCGTTGAACGGGAGGCAATTTCAGCCTTGAAGGCCCGAAAACCGGAGCGGGCAATCGAAACCAATGTGGAGTTCTATACAGCTGTGCTGCTGGACGCGGCCGGGATTGACCGCACACTGTTTACGCCGCTTTTTGCCACCGGCCGATGCCCAGGGTGGTGCGCGCATGTGGCAGAACAGCAACAGACCGGCAAGCTGATACGGCCATCATCAATCTATGTTGGTGACCGGCAACCACCCTTTCATGCATAGAATTCATAGAGCCCGTCTTGTCAGACCTGTCAATTTCAAGCCAAACCGGTCTTGCGGGACACAATTTCCTGCACCTAAAAAATGTGTAATCTCAGGAACACAATTCAGCCCAGAAATTCAATGTAACACGAGAAAAACAAAATAAAACAATCAGGAAAGAACAAGCGTGCGCCTCCCCCGGAAAAGACCAATAATCCTCGGGCTTCTGGCTCTCATCGTAGCGGTATTGGTCTGGGCCGCCCTGAGTTTATGGAACCATTACGTACTTCTGGACAATCGGCGCCCGCTTTCCGAGACCCAGAAGAAGATCGGTCAAATGATACTTGTCGGGTTCAACGGCGTGGCGCCTGACGACTTTGGAAGCCGTGTGGCGTCAGCCCAATTGGCAGATGGCACCATCGGCGGTGTCATCCTGCTCGGCCGCAACATCGAGAACAGTGATCAGCTTGATCACCTTGTCGATCACCTGAAAGCATCGACCGATACCACACCGTTTATCGCGATTGACCAGGAAGGCGGGTCTGTCCAACGCCTTAGAGGCATTGACGATGTTCCGCTGTATCCTGGAGCCGTCACACTGGCCGAAAACAGCAATGGTTGCCAGGGAAACTCGGTGTACGAAACTTATGAGGCCATGGCCGAAAAACTTTGGCACTTCGGCATCAACCTGAACTTGGGCCCTGTGGTTGATGTCAACACCAATCCGAACAGCCCGGTCATCGGCCAATTGGGAAGAAGCTACTCCGCCAAACCGGCAATTGTGGAACAATGTGCCGAGGACTTTGTCGATGCCCACCGCAATGCCGGGATATTGACCAGTCTCAAACATTTTCCAGGACATGGAAGTGCGCGGGAGGACAGTCACAAACGCCTGCCCTCAATTGCCCTTAGTTGGCAGGAAGAGGAGCTTGAACCGTTTCGCTATCTCGCAAGAACCGGCCGGGCCGACATGATCATGCTGGGGCATCTCGTGCACCCTGACTTTTCCGACGGCCCCGACATGCCGGCTTCCCTGTCAAAAAAGGGCGTTTCGGCAGCCCGCCATATTGCAGGGCACGATACCGTTTTGATTTCCGACGATCTGGAAATGAACGCGATCTCTGACAGGCTTAATCCCGAAGACGCTGCTGTGCGTGCGATAAAAGCCGGCAATGACATGATCATCGTATCCGGCTATGGCCGCAATGACCCCGGCCTTGGCGACCGGATCAACAAGGCAATCTTCCGGGCTGTTCAAAACGGTGAAATCCC
Source organism: Roseibium sp. RKSG952 (assembly GCF_009711355.1). Taxonomy (NCBI): domain Bacteria; kingdom Pseudomonadati; phylum Pseudomonadota; class Alphaproteobacteria; order Hyphomicrobiales; family Stappiaceae; genus Roseibium; species Roseibium sp. RKSG952. The sequence continues at coordinate 30,331 of NZ_SMMF01000925.1, forward strand.
GGCTGTCCAGATCGACCAATCCTACGACCGCATTGCGGCGCTCAAGAGCCGGCTTGGCCACAGGCGGGCGGAGTTTTTTGCCTTGAATGAGTTTTGATTAGCCTGCCTCAGTCCCTGAAATCGGGTTGAACCCGGGCGAGCCATCGCTTCCAGTAGGCAAAATGGGCGTGGCCCATACCTTCATAAGGCTCCCATTCGGCTGCAGTCTTCGCCGCAAGATTGTCCGACATGACTGCAAGCGGCTGGCCGCTGGCATAGGCCTTGAGCAGGGTCGCTGCGGCGCGCTCGAAAAAATAGAGATGCTCGAACGCTTCCGGGATGTTTTTGGCAGCAATCGAAACTCCGTGATTGCCCATGACAAGGACGGGATTGCCCCCAAGTGTTTCGGCAATACGCCGCCCTTCCCCTGTTTCGTCAGCCATGCCGCCAAACCCGGTGTCGATCGCCACTTTACCAAAAAACCGCGCGGTGTTGAGGTCGATCGGTTTCATGGCGGGGTCTTGCAATGTGGCCAGGGCCGTCGCATTGGGCGGATGACAGTGAAACAGGACCCGCGCGTCCGGGTTCGTCCGGTGAACGGTGCCATGAATGCACCAGGCAGAGGGGTCAGGCGCGTTTTCCCCCTCCATCACCGTTTCGTCATGAGCATCCAGCAGCGACAGGTCACTTGCCCGGATTTCGGAGAAATGCCGCCATTTCGGATTCATCAGGAATTTCGAGCCGTCCGCCGAAACTGCGGCGCTGAAATGATTGCCGACCGACTCATGCCATCCCATCTCGACCGCAATCCGGAAAGCCACTGCCAAGTCCTCGCGCAGCACCTGTTCATCGGGTTCCAGCGGTTTGTGTTCCCCATCCGGGTAGGAATCGATCTTCATCTGAACCGCCCCTCTCCGGCGATCACCCGGTAGGTCGATCGCAACTCGCCCCGATCAATGTAACAGCCACGCAAATGCCGGTCACCGCTGTTGGCAACATATGCCGCCCGGCCGTGAACAATGCGATGGTTGTCAAAGGCAATACATTCGCCCGCCTTCAAACGGAAACGCATAAGATATTTCTCATCCTGCATCATCCGCCCGAACCGGCAGAACGCCGGGTAGTAGCGGTCAAGATCCCTTTGCGGCAGATCGAAAATGTCAGCCTGATGCTGGCTGATGGTGACCCCGGAGATCGCGCCGTGCTCGTCCAGCTCGATCACCCTTTGCCTTGCACGCATGTCGAACGTATCGTGTTCGCAATAATATGGAACATCCGTGTTGACCAGAAGATCAAAGTCCTCGGGATACCGTTCGCGGAAATCCTGTGCGATCGAAAGACCGTCGACGAATAGGCTGGCCCCGCCTGTGGCCGAGTTCGCCCGGCAATGCAGGAACTGGACACCGGGTGCAAAATCCTCCGACGGCAGGTCCGTGTGCAGCTCCAGCGCCTGAGAAGTAAACGCCAGATTGGTGGGATTGGCATGGGTTTTCACTTCAAAAACCTGCCCGAAATAGCTAGGACGCACATGACCGAGTAAACCGGCGGTCTGCAAAAGCGCGTCATCGGTGTCAGGCATATCCGAGATCAATGCGAGACCGTCCTGCAGAAGCGCATGAGCCCATTCGCCGACGCGGGTCCGGTCAGACGCAAGATCACACTGCGCAAACCTGGCAATCTTCGGGTAGTGGTCCGAATACCAGGGTACGCGGGTGACCCTGGCAATGTCCGCGCGTTTTTCACCGTTTGCATAGGATGCCAGAAACGTCAGAGGAAAACGGGACTTGTGCTGAGAATTATCCCAAGTGATTTCAAGAAACGCTCCCGATATCCACGCCTCCTTGATCCGCGGCGGCACGGCTTCTGCAAAGATGTCGTAGACCCGCTCCCGCGTCACCCTGTCGAACGAAGACGGACAATTGTCCCGAAGCCAATAGGCATTGAAATAAGCAAGCTTGCCATTGGCGAGTGGCACGTCCAGCCCGTTTTCACGAAGCAGAACACCGTCTTTTCCAGTCCCGAGCATGGGCAGATTTCCTAAATTTATTGAAATCGCTACCGTGTCCCAATCGCGGCCTGTTGACGGGCTGCACATTGTTACAAGACAGGTTTATAGCGAAGATGCGCTTGCATCCCGGTTTTGAAAAGGCGATAAAAACCAATACTAAAATAATCAATTGGTTAATTTGATAGCTGCATGGACCGACTTCCGCCCCTTAGGTTGCTCACTGTGTTCGAGACGGTCCATCGGGCTGGTGGCGTCAAACAGGCAGCCGGGGAACTGAACGTTTCGCAGCCGGCCATCAGCCAGGCACTCCGGCAGCTGGAGGACCATGTCGGGGCATCTCTCCTTGATCGCACCACCAGACCTGCAGGCCTGACGGAGGCCGGTGACATTCTTCTGAAAGCCGTCACCGAAAACCGCGAGAGGCTGACCTCTGCCATCGATGACATTCGCGCATTGTCTCGGACAGATGGATCGACCGTGACGGTGGCCTGCACAATCGGTTTCGCCACCTACTGGCTCATGCCGCGACTGGAAGGATTTTACCTCGATCATTCGGATGTCGCTGTCAATGTCCAGACCACACAACAGGAAGTTCCGACACTCGGCCCCGGCACCGACATCGCCTTGCGCTACGGCGGTGGCCGCTGGACCGATGGTGACGTCCGGTTGTTGTTCGAGGAATCCGTGGAACCGGTATGCAGTCCGGACCTAGCGGCCAGGCTCGGGGGGTCACCGCAAGATCTTGCCTCTGCTTATCTGATCCATGTCGACTTTGCAGACAGGCGCTGGATCACATGGCCGCAATATCTTGCCCGCACCGGGCAGAATATGGCCGGCTCTGCAAAGGGTTTGCGCTTTTCCAACTATGTGCAGGCCGCACAGGCCGCCATGTCCGGTCACGGGATCATGCTTGGCTGGCGCTCGATCACCGGAGATCTGGTCAACAAGCAGCAGCTGGTCCCGGTCGGCTTGCCCCGCTTGCAACCGGGCGATGCCTATTATGCCGTTCGATCGGAGCGCAGCCGCAACGCTGAAACAGCTCAACTGGTGATCGACTGGCTGGTCCGGACGGCGGGCGAAGAAAACTGATCACCCGATGAACAGATCCCTCAGCCAGTTACGGACAAGTTCCACGGCCAGACGCGGCGGGCGCGCGGTGGTCGGCTCGATCAGAAAATGCCCTTGGCCAAGCGGGATCCTGACATCCAGAACCCGTTGAACGCGGCCTTGCGCGGCCAGCCTGTCCACCGCGCGGTCAAGGATCAGGGCAGCACCACCATCTGCGGCAGCCATCTCAATCGCGGCCAGGGTCGTATCGACCGTGATCCGCCGCGCGGCCTTGCCGGGATCGAGCTGCACCGCAGAAAAATAACGGCTCCAATGATCTTCAAAACCCAGAATGTGAATGAGTGGAACCTTTGCGAGATCGTCCGGGTTCCTGATCTTGTCCGCGAGGACCCGGCTTGCAACCGGAGCAATGGCTTCTGCTCCGACCGGATCTGCATGGCAACCGGGCCAGCGCCCGTGCCCGAGCCGCAAGTCGATATCAATGTCTTCCTCCAGCTGGCTTTCCGCCCAGATCGAGGACACCAGCCGGATATTCAAGTGGGGATGGACGGCCAACAGGTCCGGCAGACGAGGCGCGATCACCAGCGCAGCGGTCGAAATTGGCGCCCGGATCGTAATCGACTCCTCGGACCAGCCGCCAAACAATCCGTCGGTTGACAGCATCAGGTCGTCGAAAGCTCTGCGTACAGCGGGCAGGTAGGCCTTGCCGATTTCGGTAAGCGCCACCTTCCGGGTCGAACGCTCGAACAGGGCATGTCCGAGGCCAGCCTCAAGCGATCCGATATGAGTGCTGATGGCGGCCTGTGTCAGCCCGAGTTCAGCGCCTGCCGCCGTAAAGCTGCCATGACGGCTAACGGCCTCGAAACTTCGGAGCCATTGCAAATTGGGAAGTCTGGACATCCCGGCAATTGATAATATTTTTTACGTAATGTCGATTGATTAATTCGTTTTTTCTTTTTCTCAGCCCGCAGCAGAATGGACGCAACAGTCAATGCGATGGGCGGAAACAGACATGCACGTCGGATTTATCGGATTGGGAAATGTCGGCGGCAAACTCGCGGGCAGTATCTTGCGCAACGGATTTGACCTTACGGTTCATGATCTGAACGAGGATCTGGTTGCGGCCTTTGTGGCCAGGGGCGCGCTACGGGGCACAAGCCCCCGGCAGATGGCAAAGGACTGCGATGTGGTGATCACATGCCTGCCGAGCCCGGCGGCCTGCGCTGCCGTTGTGGAGGGGCCCGAAGGCATTCTGGACGGGATTGGCCCCGGCACGATTTGGGCGGAGATGTCGACAACCGACGCAAATGACGTCAAACGCCTGTCCGGTCTGGTGATTGCAAAAGGGGCGGAAGCCATTGAATGCCCCGTATCCGGCGGCTGTCACCGGGCCGCCACCGGCAATATCTCGATTTTTGCAGGCTGTACGCGGCCAACTTTCGAAAAGGCATTGCCGTTTCTGACGGTTTTGGGACGCCGGGTGCTGCACACCGGCCCCATAGGGTCGGCTTCGGTGCTGAAGGTGGTCACCAACTATCTGGCCACCGCCAATCTGGTGTCGCTCGCTGAAGCGCTCGTCACCTGCAAGGCCGCCGGGATGGATTTGAACACTTCGTACGAGGCGATCCGGATTTCTTCCGGCAATTCCTTTGTGCATGAAACCGAAAGCCAGGTGATCCTGAATGGGTCAAGAGACATTTCCTTCACCATGGATCTGGTCGCCAAGGATGCCGGTCTGTTTCAGGCGATCGCAGAGGCGCATGATGTGCCGCTCGAGCTTTCCCCGCTGTTGAACCGGATCTTCGCAGACGGAATAGACCGGTTCGGGCCGAGGGAATTGTCGCCAAACATCATCAAGCGGCTGGAGCAAGCCACCGGGCTTGATATCCGGGCACCCGGTTTCCCCGCAGAAATGAAGGACGACGAACCGGAAGAACCGGGCTATGAAGTTGTTCCGAGGAACATCCGGCCTTTAGCTGCCGAATAGGCTGGGGGAGCTGCTGTGCAGATGATGATTGAAAAACGCGAATTCTACATCGACGGGCGCTGGGTCGACCCTTCCGTGCCGGACGCGTGTGACGTGATCAATCCGGCAACGGAACAGCCTGTTGCCGTGATTTCGCTTGGTTCTGCCGCTGATGTCGACAAGGCGGTGACTGCGGCCAGACGTGCTTTCAAGACCTTCGGCGAGACCCCCGTGGACGAGCGCGCCGCCCTTCTGGAGCGGATCATCAAGATCTATCAAGGACGGACATCCGAGATGGACGAAGCCATCCGGCTGGAAATGGGCGCGCCTCGCCGGTTTGCCCGGGAACAGCAAACGCCGGCCGCGATCGGGCATCTGACTGCAACACTTGACGCCTTGAAAGCCCATGTCTGGGAACGCCCGAGCCCACGTGGCGGCAGTCTTCTTCGCCATGAACCTGTCGGCGTTTGCGGTTTGGTCACTCCCTGGAACTGGCCGATCAACCAGATCGCGGCAAAGGTCGCACCGGCTCTTGCAGCGGGCTGTACCATGATCCTGAAACCCAGCGAAATCGCCCCGCTTTCCGCGCTGTTATTTGCCGAGATCCTGGATGAAGCCGGATGCCCGCCGGGTGTCTTCAATCTGGTAAACGGCGACGGGCCAGGGGTAGGAGCCGCCATGTCGGCGCACCCCGGGATCGACATGATGTCCTTTACCGGATCGACCCGCGCGGGAACCTCGGTCACCCGAAACGCAGCCCCAACGGTCAAGCGGGTGGCGCTCGAACTTGGCGGCAAATCGCCGAATATTCTGTTTGCCGATGCGGATCTGGAGACGGCTGTCCGTTTCTCGGTGGAAAGCTGCTTTTCCAATTCAGGCCAGTCCTGCGATGCGCCGACGCGGCTGCTTGTCGAACACAGTATTTATGACAAAGCGGTTGCGCTGGCAGGCCGGGCCGCGGATGAAACCCTCGTGGACACACCCGAAAAGGACGGCGATCACATTGGTCCGGTTGTCAGCCAGCTGCAATATGACCGGATCCAGACCCATATCGAAAAAGGCATCGCAGAAGGAGCCCGGCTCGCGGCCGGTGGTCTGGGGCGGCCGAATGGTTTGGAGACCGGTTTTTACGTCCGGCCCACCGTATTTGCAGATGTCACCAACCAGATGCATGTAGCCCGGGAGGAGATTTTCGGGCCCGTATTGGCCGTGATCCCGTTCGGATCGGAAGACGACGCCATCCGGATCGCCAACGATACGCCTTATGGTCTTGCCGCCTACATTCAGACAGGATCTCCGGAACGTGCAAAACGGGTCGCGCGGAAGCTCAGGGCGGGAAGCGTTTATATCAACGGGGCGAGCCCCGACTGGGACGTGCCTTTCGGGGGCTACAAGCAATCCGGAAACGGCCGGGAATATGGCGAATTCGGTCTGGAAGACTTCCTCGAACTAAAGGCTATCACGGGTTAGCAGGGGAGTGCCCCACCCGGTGAGAGCCATTGACGATCAGTTTGAGCCATTTCATTTTGCCAATCGGCGGTCATCCCGGAAAACCCGGGAGGTTTTTCAGGGATCTGAGAACCAAGGAAATCATTGATGCCTCAAGGGTCAATAATTCAGACAGCTGGTATTAAGCCTTCTTGAAAAAGTGTCTCTACAACGGTTCCATTCCGAGATTAAACCGGGTTAGGGTTGATTGACCTGCCGCATCGGAATGCAATCCGCCGGAGAGATCGTGAATGGTTCCAAAGCTCAACCGCACATTGCTCGGCGTCAATTTCTTTTCCGGCGACGTTGTTGCGGGTTTGGGGCCTTACCTCGCGATCTATCTCCTGTCCGCCTATCACTGGAAACCCGGTGGCATCGGCATGGCGTTGGCGGTGGGATCCATTGCGACCGTGATTGTGCAAACACCAGCAGGCGCCTTTATTGACGAAACCAGACGAAAGCGGCTGATCCTGGCGATTTGTGCGGTGCTGATCGGTGTCAGTTCGGTTCTGCTCGTCGTGACCGATGATCCTGCCTGGCTGGTTTACACGGCACAGATCGCCATCGGCATTTCAGGTGCATTTCTGGGTCCCGGTATTGCGGCCATCACACTAGGCATCGTCGGCCCGGACCGCTTTACCGCCCAAACCAGCGCCAATCAGGCATGGAACCATGCCGGCAACGTTTTCGGAGCCAGTATCGGAGCCGCCGTTGCCTTGCTTTGGGTACCTGGCGGGGTCTTCTGGCTGATCGCGGGCATGTCCGTGGGTCTTCTGGTGAACATTGTCATGATCGACGACCGGTCAATCGATCACAAGCTTGCCCGTGGCGGCGTCTCGGAGGAGATCACACACGGCAAGGAAGCCGAGGGCTTCGGGGCTCTCCTGATGGACCGCCGCTTGCTGACTTTTGCACTGTGCGTGGTTCTGTTCCACTTTGCAAATGCAGCCATGTTGCCTCTGGTCAGCCAGAAGCTTGCCGCAGGTGGCGATGCCGGTGACGGTATCGCGTTTGCATCGGCCTCCATCATTGCCGCGCAGTTCATGATGATTCCGATGGCCCTGTTGTGCGGGTCCAAGGCCGACAGTTGGGGGCGCAAGCCCCTGTTCCTGTTCGCCTTCATGATCCTGCCCTTTCGAGGCGTTCTCTATACGCTCACCGATGACAAGTTTTTGCTTGTCAGCATTCAGGCGCTCGATGGGATCGCCAACGGTATTTTCGGGATGATTTTCCTGCTGATCATTGCCGATGTCACCCGTGGAACCGGCCGCTTCAATGCAGCCCAAGGCGCATTGACCACCCTGATCGGCGTTGGCGCGACCCTGAGCAATCTGGTCGCAGGCTGGGTTTCGCAAGCCGCCGGTTATTCGACAGGTTTCCTGTTTCTGGCAAGCATCGCCGTTATCGGGGCACTGACCTTTGCGTTCCTGATGCCGGAAACGGCCCCGGCGCTGCAAAAAGACGCCAGGGACCCGGTCCTGCCAACCGGAGAAGGGGCATCAGAGTGACCGGAAACGTTCTGCAAGCCTATCGCTCAGGACGGCGCGCATGACCTTCAGTCTTGGTATTTCCATCGTCATTTTCCTGCTGATTTCAGTGCGTCAATGGCTCCCGGAATGGGTTCGCATCTGGCAGATCATGACCGCGGGTGCTGTAATCCTGCTTGTGACCGGGCAGATCGGGCCGGTACCGGCGTTCAAGGCCGTCGATTGGGATGTCATTGCGTATCTGTTCGGTGTCTTCACCATCTCACATGCCCTTTATGATTGCGGCATTGCCCATCGCCTCAGCGACTGGATCCACCGCGAGGAAAGCGGCACGACAGGCGCTTTGTTCCTGTTCATGCTGCTTGTCGCGCTGATTTCGGCTGTCCTGACAAACGATGCGGCAGCCGCTATCGGAACCCCGATCGCCATCACCATTGCGGCGCGTGCCGGCATTGCTCCGAATGTGCCGCTGATTGCGCTTTGTGCTGCCGTAACCGTCGGCAGCATGATGTCACCGGTCGGAAATCCGCAAAATATCCTGATCGTTACCGACGGGCACTTCACCAATCCGGTCGGTACGTTTCTGGCCTGGCTTCTGGTGCCGTCCCTGCTGTCGATCCTGTTTGCTTTCATGTGGTACCGCTTCTGCTTCTCAAAGGCCGAAAAGGTGGATGCAGACACCCACACGGACCTTCCCGAGCCCTCAAGCGAACGGCTATGGCCCGCATTGACCGCAACGGGCATTCTGGTGGTGCTCGTTCTGACGAAAAGCCTGTTTCAGGAGCAAATCCCGGCCCTTGGGGTGTCTTTGGGCATTATCAGCCTGATCTCCTGCCTGCCGGTGTACCTTTTTTCAAGGGAACGGCTGACCATATTGCGTCAGGTCGATTGGCACACGTTGATCTTCTTTGTCGCCATGTTCGTCGTCACCGGTGCCATCCTTGAATCCGGAGCGCTCCAGAACCTGCTCGGATCCTGGCAAACCCGGCTGAACGAGCCCTTTATCGTCGCCAAGGTGAGCTTTTGGGCCAGCCAGTTGTTTTCCAACGTGCCGGTGGTGGAGATTTACCTCAACCTGCTTCACACCAAGGACACCGCGACACTCATGTTGCTCGCCGGGATCAGCACGCTTGCGGGGAACCTCTTCATCATCAGTGCGGCGAGCAATGTCATCGTCGTTCAACAAGCCGAAAAACTCGGAACCAAACCCTTCCAGTTCTGGGAGTTCAGCCGGCTGGTCATCCCGGTAACGATTTTTTCCCTCGCCGTCTGTTATGGCTGGGTGGTCTATATTTATCCGATGCTCTAAAGCGTAATTGTCTAATGGCAGATCGGGCGACTGGAACACATGGCAGGACGTGACGGCGGCAAACTCAGTCTGAGCCAATTGCGCGCATTGGAGGCCGTGGTCCGCACAGGGAGCTTTTCGCTCGCAGCCAAGGAACTGGGTGTCTCCCAACCATCGATCTCAAATCACATCCAGGCGCTTGAAAACCGGTTCAAGACCCGGCTGCTCAAGAAAACCGGCTATACCGTGTCCGCCATGCCGGCACTTGATGCGCTCCTGCCGAGGATCCGGGCAGTTCTGGCCTTGTGCATGGATATCGAAACCGAACTTGTTCAAAAGGAAAGTCTGGCGGGCGGGCAGCTGCGGATCGGATACTCGACTTACCAGATTGCAATTCCGCGCATCTCGGCCTTCATGAACCGCTTTCCGAATATTTCCATTGAAGCCCGGGCAATGGCCACACAGGACCTGCTCGATCTCATGGACACCGGCGAGATCGATGTCGGCTTCATCACGGCCCGCGAAATTCCGAGCCAACTCGCGGGCGTTGAACTGTTGCGCACGCGGATCGTTCTGGCCGCCCGTCCGGATCATCCTCTGGCAGGCCGTGGACCGGTCTCCTGGCGCGATGTTGAAGATGTTCCGCTTATCCAGCGCGAGGGCTCGTCCGGCACACGGAAGATCTTCGATGCCGCGGCAACCGTTGCCGGCGCCAGCCCCCAGACCGTTCTCGCGCTCGGGTCATGGGGATCAATTGCCACCTTGATCCAGTCCGGTGTCGGACTTGGGGTCGCCATGGAGGCTGAAATCACCGAACGGGACGGCTTTGTTCCGGTCCCGCTTGATGATCCGGCGCTTTACGCCAAACATTTTCTCGTTTGTCCGCGGGAGATGGCAAAGGTGTCCGCCGTACAGGCCTTCTTCGACCATTCCGATGCACCTGTCTGACGTTGTCCGCCAGCCGGTACTCCATAACCAAAACCTATATTGCCGGTTTTTTCATGGATCTGTCATCGGGCGGCGCCTAAGGCTGAGCCTGTCCTTCTGACAGCGATACGTGAAAAAACAATGGTTCAAAAGGCTTATGACCTGGCCGTGGTCGGCGCAGGCATTGTCGGGCTTGCGCATGCGCTTGCCGCAGCAAAACTTGGAAAACGCGTGGTCGTGATCGACCGCGACGCCGCGGCAAACGGCGCGTCTATCCGGAATTTCGGATTTGTCACCATCACGGGGCAACAGGCTGGCGATTGCTGGCAGAAAGCTTTCAGGAGCCGGGAAATCTGGTCTGATGTGGCGGAAGGGGCCGGTATTCCGATCCTTCAGCGCGGCCTGACCATGACGGCCCGGTTGCCTGAATCCGAAGCTGTCATCGACGCCTTTCTTCAAACGGAAATGGGCGCGACCTGCAAGCGGCTTACCCCGGAACAGGCGCAGGAAGCCGCACCTTGTCTGCGAACCGGCAGGATCTCGGCCGCGCTTTTTTCTCCCCTCGAACTCAGGGTTGAATCCCGGAACGCACTGCCCCGCCTCGCAGGCTGGCTCGGTGACAGCCATAATGTGGATTTCCTCTGGAGAACCAGTGTTAATTCGGTGGATACCCCGAGGATATCGACATCGCGCGGACCGGTGGAGGCCGAAACCGTTGTCGTGTGCCCGGGAGACGATGGCACGGCCCTGTTTGCCGACCGGATCGCCGCCTATGACGTCACACGGTGCAAACTGCATATGCTTCGGGTGACCCCCCGCACCCCGCAGAGACTTGGAACCGCCGTGATGTCCGACCTCGGTCTGGCGCGGTATCTCGGCTATGCAGAGCTTCCTGAAGCGGTCGCCCTGAAACAGCGGCTTGACCGGGACATGGCCGCTTACCGCGATAACGGCATCCATCTGATCGTGGTGCAGTCCGAAGATGGCAGCCTGATTGTTGGCGACAGTCATCATTATTCGGACACGCCCGATCCGTTCATCGACAAGACGGTCAATGACCTCATTCTCAGCGAACTGGATACGGTTCTGGATCTGGGGCCATATGACGTGACCGAAACGTGGCTTGGCACCTACGCGTCAGCGCCGGACCGGTGGCGCTTTACCGACAAACCCGACGATGCAACACGGATCGTGATGGTCACCGCCGGATGCGGAGCCTCGACGGCCTTCGCCATCGGCGAGGAAACCATTGGCGACCTCTACAGATAGGGCGGCAGACATGAGCAAGTTCAAGGCGGTTGTCTTCGATTGGGCCGGGACCATGATCGACTTCGGGTCCTTCGCGCCTATGGGCGTCTTCGTGAAGGCGTTTGAAACGTTCGGGATCACGGTCACGATCGATCAGGCGCGCGCGCCGATGGGAAAGCCCAAATGGGATCATATCCGTGCGATGATGGACATTCCCGAGATCGCCTCGCAGTGGCGCGAAAAATACGGGGCGGCTCCGGCAGACGTAGATGTCGACCGGGTCTACGAGATATTCGTCCCGATGAATGAAGAGGTTGTCACGGACTATGCCGATCTGGTTCCCGGTGCTGCCGAAACCGTCACGGTCCTCAGAGCCAACGGTCTGAAGATCGGCTCGACCACCGGATACACCCGCTCGATCATGGAACGGGTTCTGCCGGTCGCCGCCCGCCAGGGGTACGAACCGGACAATCTGGTGTGCGCCGACGATCTTCCTGAAGGGCGCCCGGGACCGCTCGGCATGTATAAATGCTTCGTTGATCTGGTGGCCTACCCCCCATCGGCGGTGATCAAGGTCGATGATACCGAGCCGGGCATTGCCGAAGGTGTTGCCGCCGGTTGCATCACCGTCGGTCTGGCGCTGTCGGGCAATCATGCCGGAAAAACCGCCGAGGAACTTGACCGTTTGCCGGAGCACGAAAAAAACGCCATCCGCCAGAAGGCAACCGAGGCCCTGAAGAACGCCGGGGCAGACCACGTTATTGATACCGTCGCCGATCTTCCGGCCTTGATCGAGACGCTTGAGATGCAGTGAATGAAAGGCCCGGGCGTCCCGGGCCTTTCGCGGTGCATTGCCGTTATCGGGAGCCAACCACGGCAAGCCATTGCGCCCGGCCGGGGCAGCCCTGCGGTGGCCTGATTGTGATCAGCGTGCCATCCCGCACCGGCCGCCTCATGGCCCGGGACGCGTCAACCGGCCACTGGATGGTCAGGACTTGTTCCTCGATCAGTTTCCGGCAGGCATCCCGGGACAGCGTCAGCGCTTGCCCCAAGAGCCGGTCCAGCCGCAGGCCGGACGGTCTGGGCAGCCGGATCACAATGTCGATTCCCGCCCATGCGCTATCGCCCGGCTCAACCAGAAACGCCTTCTCGACCCTGATACCGCTTGCCGGATCAATACGGTTTGTGAAGCCCGAGAGCCCGGCCAGATCGAATTCAATCCCGGCCACCGCTTCTCTTTGCGACCCTTCCAGCGCATCGATTTCTGCGCTGGAAAAGTCTTTCAGGGGAACCCGGTCATGGACCGGCCGGTTCCAGGTCGCTTCGCAATAGCTGCATTTGTATATCAGCCAGGCATCCAGCCGCTTGCCATTGGCATTAAGCCTGACCTTGCCGCTAGAATGAAACGGCCTGACCGTTTTGCATGATGAACAGTTCAGATAAGGACGCGGCGCTGTTTCGGCCAGCACCGTCCAGACAACAGAAATTTGGTGTGACATTCCGTCTTGATCTTCCTTTGGGAAGTCCACCAAGAGGGCTGACACGGTTGCCTATAGGGGCACGGAATGGCCGATTGAAAAAATGCAAGATCGAAAACGCAAGGCCCGGAAGCAAACAGGATGCCGCCCGGCACGTGTGACGTGGCCAAACCGGTCTCAGCCTGCTTCCCAGTGGACACGTCAACAAGGGACGGCTTTCGGCCATCCTTCGCGTTATGGGACTATTGCGTGAGACCGGTGTTTAAGACGGCAAACCAAGAACCTCTGCGTGTCACTGCGCTTTCGCAATCACCACTATCACACGAAGTCAAAATTCGCCACACGCAAAAATACCGGAGCAGATGCCCCGGTTTTCCTTGAAATTTGCAGCGCCCTGTATCTTCAGGCGGTGGTGTACAACGTGTGACTACGGACTTGGAAAGATCTGGAAAACCTGTGTTCAGTCAGGGGATGAATGCCGCCGGGAAACACCGCCCGGCGGCTCAGGGCTCATTACCGGGTGATAATCTCCGGCCCCATCAACGTGTAGGGCAACCAGGTGGACAGAGCCGGTACGTAAGTAACCAGGATCAGGAACACGAACAGCACCATTACGAAGGGAGCTGCGGCCTTGACGACCTGAACCAGACTCATGCCCGTAATGCCTGAGGTGACAAACAGGTTCAACCCGATCGGCGGCGTGATCATGCCGATTTCCATGTTCACAACCATCAGGATGCCGAGATGGATCGGATCCACACCAAGCTCCATGCCGATCGGGAAAACGACCGGTGCAACGATCAGGAGCAGTCCGGAAGGCTCCATGAACTGGCCACCTATCAACAGCAGGATGTTGACCGCAATCAGGAAGGTGAACCAGTTGAAGCCGGCATCGACCATCCAGTCGGTGATCACTTGCGGGATCCGTTCCGCCGTCAGCGTGTGGGCGAAGAGCAGGGCGTTGACGATGATGAACATCAGCATGATTGTCGTCTTGGCTGAATCAATCATCACTTTCTTGGTGTCCTTGTGGACAAGAGCGGGGAAAAATTTCCAGCCGATCATTCCAAGATTGCGGGCCCAGACCTTCAGACCGACGCCATAGGCTGCAGGAAGCTGGGCCGGTGACAGACCACTGCGCAGCACCGGATAGCCGATCAGGGCGGCAATCAGCACCAACAGGCTGTCCAGCTGCAAAAATGCCGTCCGCTCGGCTACCAAGGCACCGATCCCGGACCACGCCAGCATCGCAATCACGGCATAGGTGATGGTCTTGAAGCCGGACAGACCATATTCGCCGTCCGTTTCCTTGACCCAGCCGTATCCGGCCATTGGTCCCATGTCCCGATAGACGAACAGGGCGATCAGGAAGGCGTAGACCGCCGCAACCGCTGCGGCTTCCGTCGGCGTGAAAATGCCGCCATAGATGCCGCCGAGGATGATCACCATCAAAAACAGGCCGACAGCCGCTTCGGACAGCGCACCCCAGATTTCCTTGAACCCCGGCCAGGGCTGAGCGGGCAGGTTCTTGACCCGCGCCATGATGTAGATCGCGGTCATCAGCATCAGCCCCGCCACGATGCCCGGGATGACCCCGGCCATGAACATGCGCCCGACCGACACGTTGGTGGCAGCCGCATAGACCACCATCACGATGGAGGGCGGGATCAGGATCCCGAGCGTGCCCGCATTGGCGATCACGCCTGCGGCAAATTCCTTTGTGTAACCGGCCTGCCGCATTCCGGCGATGGCGATGGTGCCGATGGCCACCACTGTTGCCGGGGACGAACCCGATAGTGCTGCAAACAACATGCAGGCAAAGACGGCCGCGATTGCCAGCCCGCCCCGGATCGAGCCGACAGAAGCAATGGAGAACCGGATGATGCGCCGGGCAACTCCCCCGGTTGACATGAAACTGGAGGCCAGAATGAAGAACGGGATCGCCAGAAGCGTGAAGTTCTGGGACGCGTTGAACAACTGCACCGCCACCGAACTCATGGAGTCATGGCTGAACAGGGCGATATAGAGAACGGCAGACAGGCCGAGGGAAATCGCAATCGGAACGCCGAGGAACAGAAACGCGAAGACGAAAAAGAAGAGAAATGCGGTTTCCATCGGGCCTCAGTCCTTCAGCACATCTTTGTTTTCGGCCACCAGCTCCTCCGCCTCGTGGGCGGCGATGATGGCTTCCTTCTTGCCCGTGGCGATGAGGACAAAGGCCTGGACTGCCCGAAACGCCAGAAGCAGCAACCCGATAGGCAGGATGATGTAGGGGATCCAGCGCGGCACGCGTTCGCGCACGCCGAACCACTCCTGAATGAAGCCTGGCCATTTCAGGTCTTCCATGCCGATGGGCAGGCGGTAAAAGCGCTCGACATAGGCATAGGCGCCACCGGTCGATCCCTTGTTTTCAAGTCCAAGGAGACCGCCAAACCAGGCCGCATCGAACAAGAGCGCTGCGTAGAGCACGGTCAGGGCAGCCCCAAGAAGGGCAGCCGCCCGAAAAAGCGGCTTGGGCAGCAACCTGATCACCGCGTCCACCCCCAGATGGGCGCCGATCTTGATGCCGTAGCTCATGCCGAACAGGATCAGCCAGGCAAACAGGACCCGTGTGAATTCAAGCGCGCCTCCCCAGCCTGCGTTGAACCCGTAGCGGGCAACGACCTGACTGAAGGTGACAATCGTCATCAACGCCAGCAGCAGGGCAATTATGGTTTCTTCCAGGGAATCGACGAACCGTCCGATCCGGGACATTAAGACCTCCCTTGCTCCGGCGCATTTCAGCGGCCGGAGGCTCCCCGCTTAGGTGCGGCTTATTGGTTTTGTGGACGTCAAACGGCAAGGGTCCGAAAACGAGACCCTTGCCCTTTCGCAGATCAGCTTGCGTTGTTGGACGCAACGGCTGCATCAATGACATGCTGGCCGATGTCATCGCGGAACTTGTCCCAGACCGGCTTCATGGTCTCGACCCACTGATCCCGCTGAACCGGCGTCAGCTGGCGCACAACCCCGCCATTGTCGAGAATCTTTTGCTTGTTCTCGGCATTGATATCGGCCGCACGGGCATTGTACTCGTCGGTGACATTGTTGAAGATCTCCAGGAACTGGGTGCGGACATCATCGTCGAGGCTGTCCAGCCATTCCTGCGAGGTGACGGCCAGATATGTCAGCAGCTGGTGATTGGTTTCGGTGATGCCGTCCTGCACCTCGAAGAACTTCTCGGTGTAGATATTGGACCAGGTGTTTTCCTGACCATCGACAACACCGGTCTGCAAGGCACCATAGACTTCCTTGAAGGCCAGCTTCTGGGCATTGGCTCCAAGCGCCTCGATCATGGCAACAGCCACGTCAGATGTCTGAACCCGGAATTTCAGGCCCTTGGCGTCGGTCGGCTCGATCAGCGGTTTGTCGGCGGAAAACTGCTTCAGCCCGTTGAAGACATATCCGAGCCCGACGAACCCGTAGTCGGACATGGCCCCGAGCAATTCCTGCCCCGTATCGCCCTTGGTGAAGGTGTTGACCGCGTTCATGTTGGTGAACAGGAACGGCAGGTCGAAGACGCGGTATTTCAGGGTGTAGGATTCAAACTTGGACAGGGACGGTGCCGCTAGCTGCACGTCGCCAAGCAGCAGGGCTTCCATCACCTTGTTGTCGTCGAACAGCTGCGAGGACGGGAACACCTGCATGCAGGCCTTGCCGTTCATCTCGGTATTGATCCGGTCGGCAAGCGCCGACGCCATTTCCCCCTTCGGATGGCCCTGGGCCGCGACAACGTGGCTGAACTTGATCACGACTTCGCCGTCATCGCAGTCGGCATAAGCGGTTCCGGACAAGGCAAGGGTTGCGGCCGCGGTGGCGGCGAGAAGAAGTTTTTTCATGGATGTCCTCCCAGACATTTTTTGACATGACGGCTGCGGCGGCAGCCGGACAGCGTGAGTGCCGGTCACGCACTTGTTCGCAATCAGCATGCCAGTTCGGGAGGTTTTCCGGAAAATCGCACAATTCTGCGCAAGTTCAGCGCGAGAACAACTGTTCCAGCTCGTAAAACGTCACGAGCATGGGTCGGTTCCGACACATGCGCCGCGCCAGTCGTGTCGATTCCGACACATCAAGCGTCCAGGCGCAACGCGCCACTGCGGGCATCGTGGTGGACTGTCGCCGTGAGCATGCGCAGCTTGTCCGGATTGCGGATGTTGTAGATCTGGTCGATGTGCCCGTCGGCATCATAACCGAGGGTCATGGCCGTCAGGATGTCCCGGCCGTCATGCACAATCAGCCCATGGATCCCATTGATCTCGTAAGGCTTCAGGCAGGCATGCGACCAAAGCCGGCCGAGGATCCGGGCCACATATTTGCCGACAGGCTCAGAGCCCGTAATGATCCGCCTGAGTGCGGTTGCCTTGCCGCCGCCATCGGTCTGAAACCGGACATTTTCCGCAAGCAATCCCTCAAGCCGTGATGTCGATCCGGTTTCCAGTGCGGCCAGAAACGCCTTCAGGGTCTCGGTCTGATGCGCCTTGGACGGTACAAACCGCGACACCGGGCTTGCAAGATGCTTGCGCGCCCGGCTGACCAGCTGACGCGCGGCGGATTCGCTCGTTTCCAGCGTCCCGGCAACGTCGTCATACGCCTTTCCAAACACCTCATGCAGCAGATAGGCCGCCCGTTCCTTGGGCGACAACCGCTCCATCAGCGAGAGAAACGCAATCGTCAGCGATTGCGCCCGCTCAAGATCCGTTTCCGGTGACTGGTCAAGTTCGATATGCAGCGGTTCCGGGATCCACGGGCCGACATAGTCGACCCGCTTCTTGTGTGCGGATTTCAGCAGGTCAAGACACCGGTTTGTGCACACGGAGGTCAACCAGGCTTCCGGGTTGCGGATCCCGCCGGTTTCCGCCATCTGCCACTTGACGAAAGTGTCCTGAACCGCGTCTTCCGCATCCGCGAGAGAGCCAAGCATCCTGTAGGCCAGCCCCAACAAGCGGGGCCGGTTGGCTTCAAACTCGACAAGGTCTCTGCCGGGCTGTCGCATCAGTGGTTCGATACCTGTATCCGGTTCCAAAGGTTGATCATGGACACCGCGGTTGTGATGGCGCTGATCTCCCGGTCCTCAAAACACGCCCGCAGATCTGCACGCAGAGCGGCATAGTCGGTTTTCGGATCCAGCTCCGTCAAGGCTTCGGTCCAGGCGAGAGCCGCGCGCTCGGCCGGTGAATAGTCGGCGACATGGCGCCAGACTGTCAGGCGCTCGATCCGCTCGCTGGTTTCGCCATCCTTTTTGGCCTCTTCGGTATGCATCTTCACGCAAAAGGCGCATTTATTGATCTGCGAGGCGCGCAAGTCGATCAGATGCCGCAGTTTCGGTTCGAGCCCGGTTTCTCCGATTTGTGTATGGGCAGCCACGAACTTCTGAAATACATCGGGAACAAGGGTGTAGTGATCAAGGGAGGCCTGGCTCGTCATGTGTCATTCCATTCTCAGGTTTCATTTGTTGACACTGCTTCGACGAGCCAACTTCGGCACCTGTGACATATCCCTCAAAAATCCGAGGCGGCTTCGGGTTCCTGTTTACCCAGCCCGTATTTGCGCATCTTTTCATAGAGCGCCTTGCGCGACAGACCGAGATTTTCATAAGTCGGCTTGATCGCGCCCTCATTGCGTTTCAGTTCCGCAGCAATCAGCGCTTTTTCATAGGCTGCCACCTGTTCGAACAGGGTCTCGCCCTGGGCAGCGGCTCCAACCGGCAAATGCTCGAGCCCGAGCACGAACCGGTCCGCGACATTGCGCAATTCCCGGACATTTCCGGGCCAGTCGCGCGCCATCAGTTCAGCCATGTAGCCTACCGGCAAATCCGGAATTTCACGGCGGTAGCGGGCACGGGCTTCTCTCGCCAGATGATGGAACAGCAAGGGAATATCCTCTCGCCGGTCCCGGAGCGGCGGAATGCCGACACTGACCACATTCAGCCGATAGAACAGGTCCAGCCGGAACCGCCCGGCACGGCCTGCCGCCTCCAGATCCTCCTTGGTGGCCGCGATAAAACGGACATCCAGATCAATCGACTTGTTTGATCCGAGGCGTTCGATGGTGCGGCTTTCGATCACCCGCAACAGCTTGACCTGCAATTCCAGCGGCATGGATTCGATTTCGTCCAGAAACACGGTGCCCCCATGAGCATGTTCCATCTTGCCGATGCGTTGGCCGCTCGCCCCTGTGAATGCCCCCTTTTCGTGCCCGAACAATTCCGATTCAATGATTTCAGCCGGCAAGGCCCCGCAATTGAGCGCGACAAAGGGTTTCTTGGCACGCGGCCCCTCGTCATGGAGCGCTCGGGCGACGACCTCTTTCCCCGACCCGGTTTCGCCGAGAATAAGAACATCTGCATCGGTTGCCGCCAGCGCCACGACCGTGCGCCGGAGCCGCTCCATGGTCTGCGCCTTGCCGACAAGCCGCCCCTCGATCCCGGTACGCTCGGAAAGCTCTTCCCGAAGGGCCCGGTTTTCCAGAACCAGCCGCCGCTTTTCCAGCGCGCGCTCGATAACCGAGGCAAGACTTGCCACGGAAAACGGTTTTTCCATGAAGTCATAAGCGCCCGCACGCATGGCTTCGACAGCCAGCGGCACATCGCCATGTCCGGTAATCAGGACCACGGGCAGGGCAGGGTCGATCTCGAAAGCCTTGCGCATGACTTCAAAGCCGTCCGTGCCGGGCATGCGGATATCGGTCACAAGAACACCGTAAAAATCCCGCTGCACATGCTCCAGAGCCGCTTCCGGCACCCCCGAGGCGAACACGGTCTTGCCGCTCAGCTCCAGCCCTTGTGCCAATGACGCGCGCAGGTCTTCTTCGTCATCAATCAGGAGAACGCAGGCTTCATCCATCAGGTCATTCCGCCGCTAGTATCGCGCCTTCGGCCAAGGGCAGGCGCAGTTCGAATTCCGCCCCCCTTTCCGGCCGGTTCCGGGCGGTCAGGGTGCCTGCGAAGTCATGGACGATCTTGTAGGCAATCGACAAGCCCAGTCCGAGCCCGGCTCCGCTGTCCTTTGTGGTAAAAAAAGGTTCGAAGATTTGGGGCAGGGCCTCCTGGTCAATCCCGGGACCATTGTCCCGGACAATTAACACCGCAAACCCGCCATCACGCAGCACATGCAGGCTTATTGCCGGATTTTCCCGGTGCTTGATCGCGTCGATGGCATTTGCAAGGAGATTGACGACCACCTGTTCCAGCCGGATCCGCCCTCCGGCCACCACCAGCGTTTCATCTTCGAGGTCCGTGGTCAGCGCGACCCCGCTGCGCTTGACCTCGGGCATCACCATCAACAGCGCTTCATCGATCACCTGGCGCAGGGAAACCGGCCGCACATCGGTCCCCGACTTGCGGGAAAACCCCTTCAGCGTTCGCGCGATCTCCGCCATACGGGCGACCATGTTGCCGATGCGCGTGAGATTGCCGAGCGCCTTGTCCGGCGTGCCGCGTGCAATCAGCATTTCAGCGATTTCAGCATCCGAGCGGATCGCCGCCAATGGCTGATTGTATTCGTGGCTCAAGGCCGCCGACATCTTGCCGAGCGTTGCCATTTTCGCCGCCTGAACCAGATCCGCCTGCGCCCGGCGGAGATCGTCCTCCGCCTGAAGCCGCTCGGCGACTTCCTGTTCAAGCCGCATATTGGTCTTGCGCAGCTCCGCCGTGCGGGTCTGAACCCTTCGCTCCAGCCGCAGGGCTGCAAGCCGGTCGTGGCGGATCTTACGGGCGAGTTCCCGGCGCCGGTTCAGGACAATCCAGAGAATGCCTGCCGCGATGACGGCAAGCAGAAACGCGATCACCATCGCCCGTCCCGACTGGCGCTTGGCCTCGGTCGTATCGGCAAAGGTCAAAACGTCCCATCCGAGAACGGGCAGGCGGGTCGAGAGGTCCAGATGGCTGCGGGTGCGTCCGGGCACCGACAGGCCGGTCAGATCGCTCAACATGTTCGAGGTCGACGGTCCGGCCAAATGGGTTTCCGGGGACAGGTCGCGAATCAACCGCCCGCGCCACTCCGGCACGTTGGTCACGACTACCCGGCCTGCCGCGTCAAGGGCAACAATCGGGTCCTTGGTCAGAGCCCAGGCCTGTTCGATGTCATCAAGGCTGACCCGCACAGCCAAAACGCCGATCTGGCCGTTCGGATCGCGGATCGGGGATGCAAAGACATAGTTTGCAGGCCGCGACGGGGTGCCCGGAAGAAGCTCGCGGCCCAGCTGGCCCTGTTGCGCCTGCCGGAAAGCTTGCGGGATTGCTGTTGCCCCACGCTTGGCAATCGATTGACCGTTTTCGAGACTGGAGGCAATCGGACGGCCATTGGCGTCAAGAAACCAGACCTCCTCCGCCCCGGACATGCCTGCGGTGAGGGCGGCGACCTGCCGCGCAAGCTCAAGATCCCGGCCGGTCACGACGGCGGCGGCCTCCGGACCACGCGCCAGAAGCGGCGACATGAGCCGGAACTTGTCGAGCAGACGCTCCAGCACCGCCGATTGAACAGCAAGTGTGGCTTCCGAGCGCGTCCGCACCTCGGCCATCACGATGTTCCGGCTGGTCAGTCCGGTTAGCCACACCAACCCTAGCGCCACAGCCACAAACACAAGCGCTGCGGCAATGCGGACACGATAGGCAAGTTGGCGTTTCTGGGCGCGTTTCATCCTGAAAACTATAACAGGCTTTGTCCGCCCGGCGCAGCCAAACGTGCTCCCGGCCCGCGTTGACGCCGATCAATGGCCACGCTCTTGATCAGAAGCGTCACCGGCTTGCCGGGGGCAAGTCCCAGTTCAGCGGCAGATGCCCTTGTAATCCGGGCGCGCACAAGTTGACCGCTGACGATACAAAGGATTTCCGTATATGGCCCGGTTTCCGCCGTGATACTCTTGATTTCACCCTCCAGGATATTGCGGATGCTGAGCCCGTCCGGGCGTCCGAGGGCGAGCGCCACATCCCGCGCCCTGATCCGCAGCCGGATCGCATCGCCAATCGCGCCTTCCAGACCGGGCACTTGCATCATCTGCCCGCCGATATCGACTGTCGCAAGACCCCACACGTCGTCATGAGCGGACACCCGGCCTTCCAGCAGCGCACTTGCCTCATGCCGGCCTGTGGCCTTTCCAAGATCGGTTCGCGCCAGCATGTCGGCGACCGGACCATATCCAAGGACCCGGCCATCCGAGACAATCACAAGGGTCTGGGACAACCGCGCAACCTCTTCAAGCGCGTGACTGATATAAAGGATCGGAGTGCCGGCTTCCGCCCCGAGCCGGTCGAGATAAGGCAGGATTTCGGATTTGCGCGCGTGATCCAGCGAGGCGAGGGGTTCGTCCATAAGCAGCAATCTCGGAGCAGAGAGTAACGCCCGGCCAATGGCAACACGCTGTTTCTCGCCCCCGGAAAGGCCTCCGGGCTTTCGGTCAAGCAAATGGCCAACCCCCAAGAGGTCGACAACTTCCCCCAAAGCACGCTTGTCGGAACGACCTCCGGCCCACCGCGCGAAGGTCAGGTTCCGCTTGACCGACAGATGCGGAAATAGCCGGGAATCCTGAAAGACATGGCCGACCCTGCGGTCTCGCACGGATAGACTGATACCGGCGGCGCTGTCGAACAGCACCTCGCCCCCGGCAACAATCCGCCCGCTCGATGGCGTTACCAGACCGGCAATCATGTTCGTGATGGTGGATTTTCCCGCTCCCGACTGTCCGAAGAGCGCGGTCACAGCGTCGCCGGACTGAAAACTTGCGGCAATTTCAAAAGCCCCGACCTTGCCGGTCACATCGACCTCAATCATCTCCGCCTCCCAGCCGCGCGCGCATCCGCCGCGCAAGAACCTCGGACGCGATCAGGGCCCCAAAGGCGACAATAGCCGCCAGGATGGTCAGGCGGATGGCAATCGGCCCACCGTCCGGGGTCTGTGTTGCCGTGTAAAGGGCGAGGGCAAGCGTGCGGGTTTCACCGGGAATGTTGGAGACGAAGGTGATCGTGGCCCCGAACTCGCCCATTGCCTTGGCAAAACCGAGGATCGCGCCCCCCAGAATACCCGGAAAGGCCAGAGGCAGCGCCACAACACAGAATGTCACGAGCCGTGGCGCTCCAAGCGATGCCGCCGCTTCTTCGAGTTTCGGGTCAACCGCTTCGAAGGCAAGCCGGATCGGACGCACGATCAGCGGAAAGGCCATGACACCGGCAGCAAGGGCTGCCCCCGTCCAGTTGAATGCGAAGCTGAGGCCAAGCGTTTCTTTCAGGAACACCCCGGCAGGTCCGCGCGGACCAAAGCCGAGCAGGAGCAGATATCCCGTAACCACCGGCGGCAACACAAGAGGCATGTGCACAACGGCATTCAACACGCCATGCCCGGGGAACCGGTAGCGCGCCAGAACATAGGCAACGGCGATTGCAAGCGGGACCGCAAACAGCAAGGCCACCGCGCCGACACGCAGCGTGAGGCTGAGCGCCTGCCATTCATGAGGCTGCAATTGAAAGAAACTCACGCGGGCGGCCTGATCCGGTTCAGTTGGGGTTCTTGTCGTGTAGCACTGTAAATCCGGATTGTTCAAATATCCGTTGTGCTTCAGGCGTCATCAGGAACCGCAAAAACCCGTCAGCGCCCGGCTTGGCCCAGGGCGTCAACGCGGCCGGATAGCGGATGGGCGGATGACTGTCTGCCGGGATCCGCGCAACAGTCGCGACATTCGGGTCGGCATGGGCATCGGATGCATAGACCAGCCCGAGCGGCACATCGCCCCGGCCAACGGTTGCGAGCGCGACGCGAACATTCTCCATCGGGGCAAGCTGGCCTTTCACCGCCTTCCAAAGCCCGAGTGCCTCAAAAGCCTCCTTGCCGTAACGGCCTGCGGGTACGGTGTCCGGATCTGCAATCGCAAGCCGCCCGTCACCGAGCCGTTGTTCAATCGCAGATGCCTTGAGCGGCAGTGGCGATGCTCCAGCCGGACCGATCAGAACCAGCTGATTGCCCGCCACGATCTCGATCGTATCGGCCTGAACCGCCTGCCGCTCCCGCAAATAATCCATCCAGGCCTCATCGGCAGACACAAACACATCCGCCGGAGCACCTGCTTCAACCTGACGGGCGAGCGTGCCCGTGCCTGCAAATGAAAACACGATGTCTGTATCAGGGTCCGTGCCCTGTGCCTTCCGATAGGCTGAACCGATGTCTTCCAGCGCATCGGTCATGCTGGCGGCTGCAAAGACGGTAATCCGCTCGGCTGCCTGTACCGCACTCAGAGCCCCAACAGCCAAAAGCAGAACAAAAAACAATAGACGCACGGCAAGTCACTCATTCTCGGGCTTGAAACATCAATCATAAGACGGCGGGCCGCGCCGGGACAACACCGGCATACCGGCTAGCGCCGGTCCGACCGGATCATGTCCGCGCCTTTTTCGGCAATCATGATGGTCGGCGCATTGGTGTTGCCGGAGGTGATCGCCGGCATCACCGAGGCATCGACAATCCGGATACCGGTAACTCCTCTCAGGCGCAGCCTTTCATCGACGACAGAATCCGCGTCCGATCCCATCCGGCAAGTGCCAACCGGGTGAAAGATGGTGGTACCGATATCCCCCGCCGCATTCGCAAGATCATCGTCAGTCGCGTAGTCCGGGCCCGGCAGATATTCTTCCGGCTGGTGCTTCTGTAGGGCGGGAGCCGCCATGATCCTTCGGGTCAGGCGGATGCTGTCTGCGGCCACCTTCCTGTCGGTTTCCGTCGAGAGATAATTCGGCAGGATCTCGGGCTGCTTTGTCTTGTCCGGCGACGTGATGTGGCAATGCCCGCGGCTGTCGGGTCTGAGATTGCAGACACTTGCGGTAATCGCCGGAAACCGGTGCAGGGGATCGCCGAACTTGTCCAGCGACAGCGGCTGAACGTGATATTCGACATTCGCGGTTTCAAAGGAGGCATCGGTCCTGGCAAAGACCCCAAGCTGGCTTGGTGCCATCGACATCGGCCCGGACCGTGTCAGGGCGTATTGCAAACCGATCCGGGCCTTCCCGATCCAGGAATTGGCCATCTGGTTCAAGGTCACGGCATTGCGGACCTTGAAGATCGTCCGCAGCTGGAGATGGTCCTGCAGGTTCTTGCCCACAGCAGGCAGCGCAAGACCGGGCTTGATCCCCGCCGCCGTCAATACGTCAGGGTCGCCGATCCCGGACAGCTCCAGCAGCTGCGGCGACCCGATGGCACCTGCGGACAGGACCACCTCTCCCGATATGCGGAGCTTTGCGGGTTCTCCCTTGATCTCCAGCTCCAGTCCCGAGGCGCGGCCCTCTTCCAGAACAATCCGGCCAACATGGGCTTCCGTCACGACTTTCAGGTTCCGGCGCTTGCGGGCCGGCCGCAAGAATCCCTTGGCAACGTTCCAGCGCCAGCCGGATTTCTGGGTCACCTGAAAATAGGAGGAGCCGAAATTGTCGCCGCGATTGAAATCGTCGATCTTCGGTATCCCGGTTTCAGCGCAAGCTTCCCGGAAAGCATCCAGAATTTCCCAGGACAAGCGCTGTTCTTCCACCCGGACACCGCCGCCCTGCCCATGCATGGCATCGTTCCGGGAATAGTGATCCTCGGACTTCCGGAAATAGGGCAGCACATCGTCCCATCCCCAGCCGGGCAGTCCGAATTGCCGCCAGCGGTCATAATCCTGCGCCTGGCCGCGCATGTAGATCATGCCGTTGATCGAGGAACAGCCGCCAATCAGTTTGCCGCGCGGATACATCAGCGACCGGCCATTGAGACCGGGATCCCTTGCCGTGTGAAAGCCCCAGTCGGTACGCGGATTGCCCATGCAGTAGAGATAGCCGACGGGAATGTGGACCCAGATATAATTGTCGTCCTTGCCCGCTTCGAGCAGCAGCACCCGGACGTTTGGATCCTCGGACAGCCTGTTGGCCAGCACACAGCCCGCCGACCCGGCGCCCACGATCACATAGTCCCACGTCCCAAGATCCTGCATGCCGCCTCCCGATGTCCTTGCTCATCAGGAGGCATTGCCGCAGCCATATGGTCAAGAGGCTCATGGCACCGTTTTACGGAATACCGCGCTCACATGGCTCACCGGCGCGTCACCCGTGCCGCAAAGCAGCCAGGACGGGCAAAGTGCAGATGTATCTCGTCAACAGTGTTGTTCCCCAACATTTTTTCAATCAGCGGAGCGACAGATTTGCCCTCCACCACATCGGCTTCGATCATATTGCCCTTGGCGTCGAAGGCCCTGACGGACAGCAATCGGGCTGCAATCGACACAGGAACGGCCCCGGGCACTACCGATGCGGTTCTTGCCTGCTCACGGACATAGACGGCATGACAGGATCTGTAGGGCGATGCTGCCGGCTGATGTTCGTGGTTCACCAGGAACACCCGTTCACCGGCCGGCGCATCTTCGAGGCTGACCCTGCACGGAAAAGACCCGTCGGAAATGTGTACCTGTATGTTCCGGGCGGCGCGCTCATCGTCCGAAAGCGCACCCAGACCGGCAAAGAGTTCGGCAGACAGGGGATGTATCTGAAACATTTGAGGTCTCCAATATGCGTATCGAGACCTTCTAGGTGTCCGGGATTTTCAAACGACCCGATTTGCGAGCGGCTGTAATCAGGCCTTGGCGGACACATGTGCCGTGGACTGTCCAACCTTCAAAACCGGATTGACGTGGTGGATACCCGGCGCCTCAGCAGTTGATGGATTGTAAAGCAGATCAATAATCAGTTCACCGGCGCGTTGGCCGATCTCGGAGGCACGCGGGTCGAGGGTGGTCAGGCCGGGCACGCTGACCGCCGCAATGTCTGTTGCTCCGAAACCGGCGATCGCAATATCTTCAGGAACGCGGATATTCCGGCGCTGGCATTCGGTCAAAGCGCCAAATGCTGCGTGATCGAAGACACCGATCACGGCATCGGTTTCCGGGCAGGTATCGAGCAATTGTGCCATCGCCGCGGCTCCATTTCTGAAGTCCGACGGGCCGCCCAGCGGGATGAGTGCGGCAGGCTCAAGGCCCGCTTGTTTCATGGCATCAAGAAAACCGTGCCGGCGCTCCATGCCACGCGAATCTCCGTCAAAGTCGCCGCCAATGAAGGCGATGTTCTTTCGTCCGTCGGCTACGAGATGCGCAACCATCTGTGCCGAGCTGGCCCTGTTGGAGAAACCGACCACATGGCCGATCGGCTTATCCGGCATGTCCCAGGTTTCGATCACCGGGATACCGGCTTCGCGCAACAAGCGTTCCCCGCGTTCGGTATGGCGGCCGCCAGTGACGACTATAGCCTCCGGCCTGCGGCCCAGCAGCCGCGCGATCAGACGCTCTTCTTCGGCAAGATCATAGCGGTCATACCCCAACAACACCTGAAGGCCTGCCGCAGACACCACATTCGACAATTCATCTACCGTGTCCGCAAAATTCGGGTTGCTGATGGTCGGCACGATGACGGCGACAAAGCCAGATTTCTGCGATCTGAGATTGGAGGCCGTGCTGTCGAAGACATAGCCCATACTGTCGGCTATGGAGAGGATACGCCGGCGTTTGTCTTCATTGACGGATGTATCGGCCTTGAACGCCCGCGATACGGTCATGACCGAAACGCCAGCCTTCTCCGCTACATCTTTCATGGTTGGCAACTTGCGCATGGCTCTCGGTTTCAGACTTTGACAGCCGGTCGGCAGACCCGGCTTTTCTTGCAAACGGGGAGATGACCCCGGTAGGTTGGGGGCATTCAGGCTTCAGGTTTTAGAGCGTCCGGACCGTCAAAAAACGCCATCAGGGCAGCCTGATCCTCGCCGCCCAAACCGGCAGATGTGAGCTGGCGATGAACTTCTGCACAGATCGCGGTCAGCGGCATCGGCGTGTTGGACCGGCGGGCCACATCCTGAGCCCCATTGAGATCCTTGACCATGTTGTCGATCCGCCCCGTGCGGCGGTAATCCCTGGCCGCAAATCTCGGCATGTATTCCTGAAGGATTGAACTGTCGGCACGTCCACCTTTCAAAGCCTGCGGAATTTTTGCGGCATCCACACCGGCGGCTTCGGCAAGGGCTGTGGCTTCGGCAACAGCCAGAAAACCGAGGCCGCACAATACCTGATTGATCAGCTTTGTGGTTTGTCCGGCGCCTACCGGCCCCATGTGGGTGTAGTTTGCCGCCAGATGCCGGAGTACCTTGTAGGCATCCTTGACATCGCGTTCCGACCCGCCGGCCATCAATGTCAGCTCACCGGTCAACGCCTTGGGCGCTCCGCCGGACAAGGGACTGTCGACCCAGCGCAGGCCGCGTTTTCCAGCCTGTTCCGCAAGAGACACCGTCGATGCAGGATCTATGGACGACATGTCGATCACCAGCGTCCCCTCACGCGCCCCGTCGGCAACACCGTCTGTTCCGAATACTGCAGCCTCGACAATCCTTGCCGAGTTCAAACTCGTGACGACAGTGTCCGACGATGAGGCCGCCTGAGCAGCCGAAGCACCGGCCTTCGCCCCCTTGGCAACAAGGACCGCAACCTTTTCGGGATCGAGATCGAAAACCGTAAGGGTATTTCCGGTTTCAAGCAATCGGGTTCCGATTGCGCTTCCCATGGCGCCTGCGCCAATCAGTGTCACTTTTTCACTCATGGCGAAGGGCTCCTGTTGCGACCAGCAAATCATTGAGAACGCCTTGCGGGTCCTGATCGATACTAACCGTTATCGCATCCTCATCCGGGCCGGGTGGTTCCAAAGCTGCAAACTGGCTATCGACCAGTGAGGCGGGCATGAAGTGGTCCTGCCGCCGGGAAACATAGGATGCGATCAGGTCTTTGGGACCCGACAAATGCAGAAAAGTCACCGGTTGACCGGCGCTGTCACGAATGAGGTCACGGTATCTTCGTTTCAGGGCCGAGCATCCGACCACAACAGGCCCGCCGGAATGCTGCAACATCTCCCCGATCTGTTGCAGCCAGGGAAACCGGTCGGCATCTTCCAACGGCTCGCCGCGGGACATTTTCGCGATGTTTTCAGCAGGATGCAGATCGTCCCCATCGACAAATCTCGCCCCGATCGCGTCGGCAAAGGCGCTGCCAAATGACGTCTTGCCACAGCCCGACACACCCATAACCACAAAATGCCGCATCACACACACGCCGTCATGCCACCATCAACAAAGATGGTGGTACCGTTGACAAAGGAGGACGCGCCGGATGCCAGAAAAATGCAGGCGCCGGCAAGTTCCTCAACCTTTCCCCATCGGCCTGCCGGGGTTCGTTTTTCCAGCCAGGCCGAAAACTCGGGATCTGCGACGAGAGCCGCATTCAAAGGCGTTTCAAAATATCCGGGCGCAAGTCCGTTGCATTGCAGGCCGTGTTTCGCCCAATCAGTCGCCATGCCCTTGGTCAGGTTCGCCACCGCCCCCTTGGTCATCGTATAGGGAGCTATCCCCGGCCGCGCCAAAGCTGTCTGCACACTGCAGATATTTATGATCTTGCCAGCCCCGCGCGGGATCATGTGGCGGGCGACCGCCTGGCCAGCATGAAACACGCTCGCAATGTTGGTTTGCATCAAAAGTTCGAACTTGGCGGCCGGATATTTTTCAAGAGGCGTCCTGAATTGCATGCCCGCATTGTTGACCAGAATATCGATTGGACCTGTCGACGCCTCGAAACCATCTATCGCCGCACGCACTGCCAGATGATCCGTCACGTCGAAGGCAAGGGCCGACACGCTCCCGCCTTCCGTCCGCAACTCATCGGCAGCGTGGGTTAATTTCTCCTCGTTCCGGCCGTTTAGAATAATCGCTGCACCCGCCTTCATCAGCCCGTGGGCCAAGGCAAATCCGATGCCTTGTGACGATCCTGTGATCAGCGCTCTCTTTCCTGACAAATCAAATAGAGAAATACTCATGACGACCTCTCGAAAAACCGTTGCCTCATACATATGTTATCGATAACATTTTGCAAGGATCGGAACTGAACCATGACCAAACCGGACATTTTGCAGGTCGGCGCCTATCCCGATTGGGACCAGCTCCCACTCGAAACCGCTTTCACAATGCATCGTTATTATGAAGCCCCAGACAAGCCGTCATTTCTGGCAAGTGTCGGCCCGGACATCCGGGCAATTGCCACGCGCGGCGATCTCGGCGCGAGCCGGGACATGATCGACGCTTGCCCGCAACTTGAACTGATTTCCGTTTATGGTGTCGGCTTTGATGCGGTCGATCTGGAAACCTGCCGGTCGCGCGGTATCCGGGTAACGAACACACCGGATGTTCTGACAAGAGATGTCGCCGACTTCGGTGTTGCCATGATGCTTGCAAAGGCGCGCGGAATTCTGGACGGCGATGCCTGGGTGCGGTCCGGAAACTGGGCCAGCAAGGGCAAAGCGCCCCTGGCACGCAGTGTCTCAGCCAAACGCGCCGGAGTTCTGGGGCTCGGACGCATCGGGCATGCTGTCGCCAAGAGGCTCGCGGCCTTTGACATGGAAATCGGCTACACCGACATCGGCCCCAAGGATTACGCTCCTGATTGGACCTTTTACCCCGATCCCGTCGCACTGGCCGAGGCCTCGGACTATTTGTTCGTCACGCTCGCAGCATCTGCCGAAACCCGTCACATCGTTGGTAAAGACGTGATTGAGGCCGCGGGGCCGGACGGCATGATCATCAATATCAGCCGTGCCGCCAATATTGACGAGGACGCGCTGATCACTGCCCTTCAATCCGGCCGTCTGGGATTTGCCGCTCTGGATGTCTTTGAGGGTGAACCGGATCTTGATCCGCGGTTTCTGGACCTGCCCAATGTGTTGCTGGAGCCGCATCAGGCGTCCGGCACTGTCGAAACCCGCAAGGCGATGGGCAAGCTGGTTCGTGATAACCTGACGGCGCATTTTAGCGGCGCTCCCTTGCTGACACCGGTGCTTTGAGCCATGAAAACCATCGTCATTCACGCTCCTGAAGACCTTCGTATTGAAGACCGCGAAGCCCTCCCACCCGGCCCGGGCGAGGTCAAGGTCCGCATCGCAGCAGGCGGTATTTGCGGATCCGACCTGCATTATTTCAACCACGGTGGTTTCGGCAATGTCCGGCTCAGGGAACCGATGATCCTGGGGCACGAAGTCGCCGGCCACATCACGGAGTTGGGCGAGGGTGTAAGCGGACTAGCAGTTGGAGAAAGCGTTGCGGTGTCCCCCTCCCGGCCATGCCACTCTTGCCGCTTTTGCGCCGAAGGCATGTACAATCAATGCCTGAACATGCGATTTTACGGATCGGCCATGCCGTTTCCGCATATTCAGGGGGCGTTCCGGCAGGAGCTTGTCGTTGATGCCGCCCAATGCGCACCCGCCGGCGGGTTATCGGTCAACGAGGCGGCGATGGCTGAACCGTTGGCGGTCGCGCTCCATGCTACACGACAGGCCGGCCCCATGTTGGGCAAACGCGTACTGGTCACAGGCTGCGGCCCGATCGGGGTGCTGTGCATTCTGGCCGCGCGCCGGGCAGGCGCGGCAGAAATCGTTGCAACGGACCTCACCAGCTTCACGCTTGAAAAAGCCGCAGACTGCGGGGCCGACACTGTCATCAACATGGCAACCACACCTGACGGACTAGGCCCTTTTGAAGCAGGCAAGGGGACGTTCGACGTGCTTTACGAATGTACCGGCGCTTCTCCGGCACTTGCAGGCGGCATCGCGGCCCTGCGCCCCGGCGGCATTATCGTGCAGCTCGGTCTAGGCGGCGACATGACAGTTCCGGTACAGTCGATTACAGCCAAGGAACTGCAATTACGCGGCTCCTTCCGGTTCCACGAGGAATTTTTCACCGGTGTCGAATTGATGCGAAAAGGCCTGATCAACGTAAAGCCTCTGATCACACAACAGGTTGCGCTTGAAGACGCCGAGGCGGGATTTCGGATCGCCAATGACCGGACCAAGGCCATGAAAGTCCAGATCGCCTTTTGACACCACTTCATCCTTCGCGTAGCGCGGGTACACCAGTCCAATCTGCCACAAATCGCCCCCGGAATGGGAGTTCAAGAATGTCATTCTTCAAATCGGAAGATCCCCGCTTTGACCGTTATGTGCTCGGCAATGCCCCGGTCAAACAGCTCGCAACCGGGTTCGACTGGGTCGAAGGCCCGGTCTGGTTCGGTGATGCCGGGTGTCTGCTTTTTTCAGACATCCCGAACAACCGCATCATGCGCTGGACCCCGGGGTCGGGCATTACGACCTACCGCGCGCCGTCAAACTACGCCAACGGCCACACACGTGACCTGCAAGGACGTTTGATCAGCTGCGAACATGGCGGGCGGCGGGTGACCCGCACAGAACATGACGGATCAATCACCATCATCGCGGACAGCTTCAACGGCAAACCGCTCAACTCGCCAAATGATGTCATCGTCAAGTCGGATGGCAGCATCTGGTTTTCCGATCCGCATTACGGGATCATGTCCAATTACGAAGGCTACGAGGCAGAGCCGGAAAACCCCTGTGCCGTTTATCGCTTCACACCCGAAACCGGCAGACTGGAAATCGCCATAGACGACATGAACTGCCCGAACGGACTGGCCTTTTCACCAGATGAAAGCCTGCTCTATGTGGCTGATACCGGGCGGATGTATTCCTCCGATCCGACCCATATCAAGGTCTATGACTGCGACGGTGCCAACCAGGTGTCGAACGGACGCGTGTTTCACAAGGTCGATCCGGGGAAGGCCGACGGGTTCCGGATCGACACGGATGGCAATGTCTGGACGTCGGCCGCCGACGGCGTCCACTGCATCGCGCCGGACGGGACACGTCTCGGACGGATCTTTGTGCCCGAGCTGGTGTCCAACCTCTGCTTCGGCGGCCGCGCGAAGCATGAACTGTTCATCACGGCCTCGACCAGCATTTACAAGATCACTTTGAACCGTCAGGGCATGCAGAGGCCGTGACAGAAACACACTTCCGTTACGCCAGTTCGGCCTCCCGAACCGCCCGCTCGATCTCGTCTATCAGGCCCTGCTCCAGATTGAGGCGCGCGGCCAGCATCTGGAGATAAGCCTTTTCCGCCGGATGGTCCGGATCGATGGCCAAACGGGATGCCGCATAGATCTCGGTTGCGGTTTCCATGCAAGTGGCGCCGGCGACGACCTTGTCGATATCGAGCGGCGCCCGCAGTTCATCCATCAGGAATGCCTTCGCCTCACTGTCGAGGCCTGCCTCGTCGATCTTGGCAAAGATCTTGTCCTGTTCCTCGCGGTCGATATGCCCGTCCGCCTTTGCTGCTGCGATCATCGCAACCAGCAAGGTCACCGCAAACGCATGCTCACCACCGGCCTGCTGAGCCGGATCGAACGGCGTGCCGCGTGGAGCTTCCAGCGGGATCGGTTCGTCTTCCGGGTATTGTGGCGGCTGCTGCCCCTGCTGATTGGCGCGGTATCCCTGATAGGCCTTGTAGGCCAGCCCGGCGACAAGGGCCATGCCGCCATACTTCACGGCCTTCTTGCCCATCTTGCGTCCGGATTTGCTGCCAAGCATCAGCCCGGCCAGCCCGCCGAGAGCCATGCCCCCGCCTTGGGATGACAGAAAGTCCTTGCCTTGAGACAACAGGTCGTTTGATCCTCCCTGGCGCTGACCCGCAAGGCTTCCCTGACTGCCCGCCTTGCCGCCGCCCTGACTGCCGAGAAACTGGTCCAGCAGGGATTTTGCATCAAACATCCGTGTCTCCTCTCAAACCTCATAGGCAAGAGCGGGCTCCCGCTCCATTCGTGCTATCCGACCGGACAGACACATGGGGGTATAAGCGCCTTGGGACAAGGTCTGGTCGCATTTGGTTCCAAATTTCGGGCGCTGCCGATCAGCGCGCCTCCAGCGGCAGGAGATTGTCGTCCTTGATCGTATCCATGGCGATGGAGGAGCGTACATTTTGTACCGCATCCTGCGGCAGGAGATCGTCGTTGATCACCCGGCTGAGCGCTTGAAGGTCCGGCACGACGACTTTCAGGATATAGTCGACATCACCGGTCATGGTGTGGGCCTCCTGCACCTCGGGCATCGCCTTGACCATATTGCGGAATTTCCGGGCATTTTCCCGGCTGTGCGACCCGAGGGTCACACCGACATAGGCCGTCACGGCCAGACCAAGCGCCTGCAGATCGAGATCCGCCCGGTAGCGGCGGATGATGCCACCTTGCTCCAGCCTTTGACGGCGCCGGGAGATCTGACTGGCAGACAGGCCGATCCTGTCCGCGATGTCCTGATTGGTCAGCGCGGCATTTTCCTGAATCGCGGCCAGAATTTTTACATCAAAACCATCTAGTGCATTCATCCCGCAAAAATCCCGCGCAAAGCACACAAAACACGCATCATCATACGATAGTGAGCAGGATTTGCACGCACCATGCGGTCTGTTGGACGCATTGTGGTTTTAATTGGATTTTGAGGGACTTCGATCATGGGACCGTTTCCGCACGATGCACCGCCCGCGCGTATCAGCGACACCAACCCGGCCGGTACCGACGGCTTTGAATTCGTCGAATTCGCACATCCGGAGCCGGAAAAGCTCGACACCCTGTTTCGCAAGATGGGCTATCGTCCGGTCGCCACACACAAGACCAAGGCCATCACGCTCTACCGGCAGGGCGATGTGACCTATGTGCTCAATGCGGAGCCCGGCTCGTTCGGCATGACTTTTGTCGAGAGCCACGGCCCCTGCGCCCCTTCCATGGCCTGGCGGGTTGTGGATGCCGGGCACGCATTCCGTCACGCCGTTTCAAAAGGTGCAACGCCGTATGAAGGCAGTGACAAGACCCTCGATGCACCGGCGATTGTCGGCATTGGCGGCTCCCTGCTCTATTTCATCGACCGGTATGGCACCCACGGCTCCGCCTATGGCGCCGAATTCGACTGGATGGACGCAACCGACCCCAGGCCCGAAGGCGTCGGATTTTACTATCTCGATCACCTGACCCACAATGTCTATCGCGGCAACATGGACAAGTGGTGGGACTTCTACCGCGACCTGTTCGGCTTCAGCCAAATCCATTTCTTCGATATTGACGGGCAGATCACCGGGCTGGTCAGCCGCGCGATCACGTCGCCATGCGGCAAGATCCGGATCCCGCTCAACGAATCCAAGGACGACACCAGCCAGATCGAGGAGTATTTGCGCAAGTACAAGGGCGAGGGCATCCAGCACATCGCTGTTGGGACGGACAACATCTATGACAGCACGGACAGGCTCGCCGCCAACGGCCTGAAATTCATGCCCGGCCCGCCGGAAACCTACTACGAAATGTCGAGGAACCGCGTAGCGGGCCATGACGAACCGATTGAGCGGATGAAGACGCACGGCATCCTGATCGATGGCGAAGGTGTCATTGATGGCGGCATGACAAAGATCCTATTACAGATCTTCTCGAAAACCGTTGTCGGCCCGATCTTCTTCGAATTCATCCAGCGCAAGGGCGACGAAGGCTTCGGCGAAGGCAACTTCCGCGCCCTGTTCGAGAGCATCGAACAGGACCAGATCCGGCGGGGGGTTTTGTACAAAAGGGCTGACGCATAACGATAACGTATAAAATTTTTCGCACATT